>JAFTJI010000002.1 GCA_017456495.1 Lentisphaeria bacterium
CTGCCCCTCCGGGGCTGGTTTTATATGCTTGCCTTTGGGCTATGTTCTTGCGACCCCTTCGGGGCTTTATGTTATTCTTTTCATCTATTCCCGGGGCTGCGCGGTCTTTTCAGACCGCTTACCCCGGGCTTTGATCTTCAGGTTTTGCAACAGCCCCTGTTTCAATGATTGATTATAATAATCACAAAATAATCAACAACCAAGCAAGGAAACAGACTATGGAAAATGCAGCGCAAAAATCAGAAAAGTCAATTGCCGGAGCAATTAAAATTAACGAAAAAGAAATCGCAAAATTGCACTCTGAAGAACCTGGTCAATGAGATTTTTTCGGGAAAATCATTGCAAAATAATGGAAAATTGATAAATCTTTCCTGATTTTCCAACGGAGAGTTTCAAGAGGTTCCGCAATCTCTGTAAACGGTTTCAATGTGCCATCTTCATTGAGATATTGTCCGTTGGAAATATCTGCAGAGGAATCTGTAAATTCCACAATGATTTCATGGGCAATATCATAAGAGGTGTTCACAACCGCAGCAAAAACAGTCGATCCGTCATCAAAATACTGAACCGCAAAACAGCTTGGCTCCAATACAGTCAACGGCATCGAAGCTGGAGACATACGGCGGAGAATATTACGGAAAATCGTTTGCTTCTGGTAGGAAAGCAAGTGTCGGGTGTCAGCGGTTATCGGATCAATCGTATAATGAAGAACTGAAATTTTTCCGCCAAGGGAATTTTCATACCAGATGATAGCGGGCGAGACAGGGGTCTGATCATTATCCACAATCCAGGAGATAATTTCGGCAGAAGGATCTATTTCCGTCAATTTTGAGATTCCGCCCGCATGACGGCAGGGACCATAGGTATTGGCAAATTTTCCACAGAAGGATTCGGACACGAAATATTCTCCACCCGCAATATCTGTGAACTCTGCAACATTGCAGCCGATCTGAGAAGCATATCCACGACTGATCAGAGCTTTTGCAGCTGCCGCATCAAGAATCAGATTTTTCGTCAGTAAATCCCGGAGTTCTTCATCACTCATGGAATAGGCGGTACCACCGGCAAGGAAAGTAACGTCAGAATCATCATAAGTTACGCAGAATCCGCCGTTGCAAAGGAAATCGTGCAGCACAAAATGCGGCAAATAGTAATCAGAAACAGCAGAATAATTTTCCGGAGTATCAAAGGCCTCCGTCATTGAAAACTTCAAGCCGATCCCTTTTTTAGTGCCGTGTTTCGGGGCAATTTTGAGCAGGGATTCAAAATACGGACGTTCCCGTTTGAGCATTTTGGCGATTTCCGGTTCCAGATCCGGCGAATTTCCCGTATAACCGCAAGCTGAAATCGCAGGATTTGGCATACCATTGATGATTCCCTGGGCAATATGAAGCCGGACTACTTCCATGCTTTTATAAAGCCGGGTGAACGGTGCCATTTCAATTTCCGGGGTAAATTCTGAAAGACCGTGGGCGATATGCGACACCATCTCCATATAGAAAAGACCGGGAATAATCTGCTGACGATCCTGATCAGTATATGGACCAATACAGGGACGCATCAGGAATTTTCCTTCTTTCTGGAATAATCTTGCGGTTTTCAGCAGATCATAATTAGATGTTACTGCCTGATGAAGACACGGTACCATAACACCGACTTTTTTTTCCGGATCAACGCTGTGAACAGCATTTCCAATGATTTCCGCAAGCACATTCAAAGAATCACCAAGCATTTTGATCCATTGGCGGCGAACTCCTGCATCGCTAAAAAGTGCATTCTGCAGAGCAGCTCTTTCCCATTTTTTTCCAGTGAGTTTGGAAAATTCAGCCAGATGAAGGGGACACATACACCCCCAGGTGTTGTGCAAACCGGTAAAAACATATCTGTGGTCATCATCAATATAGATATATTCCGCTTTAGTGGAAGCAAGTATCCGGTAAAATTCATTCAAATATTCTTTCAGTGCCGGATCAAGCAGACAAGGGGTGCGTTTTTCTTCGGTTCCATCTGCCAAAACCACCCAGTTTTTATATTGGGGATTATGTTTTGAGTGGTCGGCAAGGGATGGAATCTGATTGTAGGAAGAGTTGATTCCCACTTTGATTCCATAGGAATCGAGATAATCAATTGCTCTGGCAATATTGGCTGCTTCAATGCGGGCTTCTTCGATAGTCAACTGATTCCAGACGATCATCTGGGCATCGGTAAAAAGCATCACATGTTCTGTTCCGGTTTCCTGACAATAGGTGACAACATCCTTGATCACCCGATCAAAATCCCAACGCGGCAGATACATCCGTAAAATGTAATTGACTTTTCCTGATTCAAAAATATCTTTCATATATCGCGCTCCTTTTTGTTATTTGTTATTTGTTATCTGTTCTCTGCTGACCAATATATACAATATTCAAAAATTCACAATATGGCAAAAAAAATATTCAATTTTTATTTCCAACTATTATGATAATCGCGGTAAATGACTTTATTATCAGGAAGATTATTCCACCACTTGCTCCGGATCTCATGAATATCAATGCATTGGATCCGTTTTATTGCTGCATCAAGTTTCATAAAGTTACAAAGATAATCTGCACAATTCATATAAAGATAACGCCCCACCGGAAGAGCATAATCAAGATCAGTCAAAGCAGTTGTTCCGCGTATATCGAAAGGCGGAATGAATCCGGCTGTTCTATCAGATATCTCTTTATATTGTTCTGCATACAGATCTTTCCGGACAGAGAATTTGATTTCTTTGAAAAAGAACATTCTCTGAATATTTTTTTCAAGAACGAAACGGATGAACTCCAATGCGGCTTCTTTGTGCCTGCTTCCGGCTCCGATTGCAAGAAAAAAGAGGGATTGGCAGGCAAAACCTCCGGGTTTGACAGGTTGCCCCAGAAGCTGAAAACGGTAACTGTCTACGGGAAGATTGGAAAGATAATATGCGTTCAGAGCCAACTGTCCCCGATGAAAATAGGTAAAATAATTTTCTGAAGAATACGGAATATTGACGGTTTTGACCCAGGGTTTGATCTCCCGGAAAAATGCGTAAAGTTTATCGGAATCCATATAAAATTTTGAATTTTTTCTCTGACAGCAGAGACCGTAATTGGCGGCATGATAGCTGAAACCGTAAAAGAAAAATCCCATAGCGCAGAGATTCGAGTGTTCCAGCTGATTGCCCCAGCGGAAATAATCAAGGGGTTCCTTAAAATTGTTTACATCCAGATTCATCCGGTGAAGCATATTCCGGTGTCCCCAGTAAACTGCGGGGGAATGGGTGATCGGAACTGCCAGCATCTTTCCGAACTGCCAGCCCGTATCCATGATCCCGGGAATGAAATCATCCTCAGAAAGTCCGTCCGTAAAGATATCACTTTTATTTAAAGCCCAGAAAATATCCTTATCCAGAAACGGCGGCCAAACAAGATTCAAGTCCTCCGAACAAATCTTCCGGGAAGTATCATTGATAATTTCCACCTCTATATTCGGATAAGCCGCACAAAACGTATCGCAGACACGCTGCCAGACTTTGACCTGGAACAAATCTGCGGGGACCGGCATTTTGAATTTGAGGCGGATTTTTTCCTGCGGCAACGATGTCCGGGGAGGTCTTGGCGTTTTGCAGAGCCGGATCCCCCGCCTGCAGCCGCTGGAATTAAGCACCCCTTCTTTGACAAGCATTTGAATTGCACGGTGGATTTTGTTATGCGTTTCGTTCAATTCTTCTGCGATTTTTCTTTCAGGCGGGATCAATTCCCCGGGCGAATACCGGTTCAATATTCTGGTTTTGATCAAGTCAACGATCTCTGATATTTTGATATAAGTCGATGTTTTCATTTTCGCTCCAGGGGATTATGGTGAAATATAGCACCGGAAAATGAAATAACAAATTTTTTTTGAATATTTTTTTTAAAGTATTGTCTTTTATTGAATACGCTGTATACTGCTGAAAAATACTGTAACGCTCTATTCTTTGTTTTACAGTAGATTTTTTGATAAAAAATGAAAAAATGCTTGCCAATCATCTGAAAGGAGAAACGAAAATGAAAAAAGACCATGTCAGACCTCATCATTACTTTACCTTGATCGAGCTTCTTGTTGTGATCGCAATTATCGCGATCCTTGCGGGGATGCTTCTGCCTGCTCTCAACAATGCCAGGGAACGTGGAAGAACTGCTTCCTGTTCCGCTAAAGTAAAACAGATGGCTACTGCAAGTTTGCAGTATGCAGATGACAACAAAGGAATGCTTCCGGATGTTTATTTCGGATATACCGGATCTTACTCCAATGGGGAACTCTGGATGTATTACAGCGGAGGAGCTTATGCAATCACCTGGCAGAGATGCCTCAGCAATTATCTCGGACAGACCAAGACAGTACATGGCAGAAATGAGTTCTGGGCATGTCCTTCCATCAACAATGAATCTCCTGCAGATCCCCGTTCCATTCCGTTCAGTCATTATGGAATGAACTTCGGGATGCGTGAAGTTGCAAACAACGCAAACCAGAACTCCTGCAAACTGGAAAAACAGCGTTTTGCCAGCCAGCTTGTAACATTCGCAGATGGTACTGTGAAGCCGAATGATGCTTTGAAGACGCCCTCTCTTCTGCCGCGTTATAAAAACGGTGCGGAAATCACCACCACGGAAAAAATGGTATCCGACCGTCACGGCGGCTCCGGAAATGTTGCCTTTGTCGATGGTCATGTTGAGATCGTCAAAAAGACAGATTTAAAGGTTCTGGAACGTTTCGCCTCCGATGGTTCCACCACATCCAATTACTGGCGCGTCTACTGATTCTTGAACTTGTTTTCAGCTAAAATTAAAATATCTATCAGAAAGGAAAAAGATATGCGTAAGGCTTATTGTCTCTTTGCGGCATGTTTGTGTGCTGTATTTTCTCTCCATGCCGCTGAATATAACGGCGATCCGGCTAAGGTCCCCTATGCGGCACCGGGAACGAAAGTTTTGAGTGTTCTTGACTTCGGCGCGAAGTGCGACGGCGTCACAGATGATACGGCTGCGATTCAGCGTGCGCTCGATGCAGCCCGCGGAATCGACGGTGTCAGACCGAATGGAAAACTGGTCAACGGCGGAACTGGAAGATGCGCTTTCAGTATTTATTTCCCGGCAAAAAAAGGCGGTTTTTATAAAGTTACAGACACCTTGAAAATTGACGGTACTTACGGCATTGTAATTTACGGAGACGGCGCAAATATTGACCGTGGTCTGGACCGGAGCGGAGCTGTGATCCGCTGGTACGGCGACAAGCAGAAACCTGTTTTTCAGGTTCGCGGCGGAACGGATTATGTTTCCAACCCGAACTTTATGATCACATTCCGTGACCTGACCATCAGTGGAAGTCCGGAAAATATCACATACGGGAAACCTCTGCCGAAGAAGATGGCGCTCAGCGGGATCCATTTCGGACCCATCGAAGGAGAAAAGCCGGAAAATGTTCTTGTCCGCAATGCTCTGATTGAAAATGTCCGTATCACAAACTGCCGTTTCGGGATCTACTCCGGCAATATCTACAATAAGAATACAGATAACGCAACGGTCAATCTTCTGACCTCTCTGATCGCCCACAATGCTCAGGCGGGTGTCGTCTGGGGAACAGGAAATGCCATTCTGAACGTTGTCGGCTGTCACTTTACCAACAACGGGGAGCACAAGTTCCAAAAAGACCGTTACTCCGGAGCTGTCAGTGCAAACGTTCATCTTCAGGCAGGTTATATTGACCTTGTCAGTTATACTTCTGCCGGGTTTGCCGTGGATGCAGATATTTATCAGGGAGCAGGCAGACTTGCAGTTACCAACGCATGGAGCGACACTTCCGGTTATTTCCTCTACCAGGCCGGTGTGAGCAACAACGAGGGAGCTTATCACAACACAATGCTTTCCGGGATCCGCCACTATGCGGCGAATAAACACTTCTTTGCCAACACCAAAAATTCCGTCAGACTGGTCTGTCCCGGCATGGTCATTTCCGGATCTCTGTTCTACGGAAACGTGGTCATTGACTCCGGTCTCAGCGGACGTCCTGTCCTCATGGGAGTCAACTTTGTCCGCAAGGATGCGACAGTGATCGGCACCGGTGTTCAGGTTCAGCGCAGTGCAGTCATTCTTGGAACGCAGGGAAATTTCGGGCAGATTTTCATCGGCGGAACAGATAAGGGAGTCAAGCCCGGCAGCCGCGGGGTCGTGACAGGTGTTGTCGTCCGCGGGGATAATCCGGCAGCATTCCAGGTTCTGGGCGGCAACAACAGTTCTACCGGAATGACACTTCTCACCCGTACCGATGATGCCAATGGCGAACAGAGTATTCTGATCAATGCCTACAAACAGGGAACAAGATATTTCCCGCTGCAGGCAGGAAAGATGGTTTGGAAAATCAATTTCGGCGGAACGGCAGGCATCAGGCTTACCGGCTACAATCCGAAAGGAAAATCTGCACCGTTCAGCGAAGGTGATTTCAAAGATTTCGGCGGCTGGCGCGGAGCCCCCCATCCGGCTTGCAGAGATGAAGTTCTCTTTGTCCCCCCGAAGCGTGATGTCCGCCCCGGTTTCGATTCCGGCAATTTCTGGGAAGGCGCGATCTATTATGATACCACCCAGAAAAAACTCAAACTCAACGTGGGCGGCAAAAACTGGGTCAACCTCAATCAGTAAGAAGAAAGGAAATAGTTTTTATGAAAATCACATCTTTTATAATCTCAGCTCTGGCAGCTGTTACACCAGTGTTTGCGGCTGAAGCAGACAATTCCATACTTTTCAAGGCTGAGTTTGAAAAGAGTTCTGCCAATGCTGTATTTGCCAAAGGAAATCCGGCAGCCGCAGTTTCAAAACCGGCAGAATTTGTCAAAGACGGTGTCAGCGGAGAAGCTGTCCGTCTCAAACCGGGGATCAGACTTACTTTTGAACAGAAGAACAATGTCAATCTGAATGCAGGCACTGCAATTTTCTGGGTTCGTCCGGTGGACTGGAATCCGGCAAAACCGACAGGTGGCTGCAACTGGTTTTTCGGGATTTGCGGCATCGGAGCTGATGGCGGAAGGATTCAGGTTTTCAAGCACACGACTCCGACTCTGATGGCGTTTGTTGGCAACAAAGGTGCGATGAAATCTCTTACGCAGGGAATGGGCTACTGGAAACAGAATCAGTGGTACATGATCGCTGTTACATGGAATGAAGGAAGAACCGTTCTTTACGTCAATGGGAAACTGGTTGCAAGAAGCAATATCACAAAAGCGGAACTGCCGAAAAATACCGGAGAAGTTTTCAGTCTCCAAAGCACCTTCGGAACCACAGATTTTGATAATGTGGTCATTTATAACCGTGTCCTTTCCATGGATGAAATGAAAAAGCTGTATGCAAATACAGCTCCTGTAAAAAAATAAGAACGGATCGATCATGAAAAAACGTTTTATGCTGCCGCTTCTTGCGGCAATGGCTGCGCTTTGTCCTCTTCACGGGAAAAATGATGTCCATAAGTTTGCCAAAGGGGAAGATGGACTCCTTCTCCATGCCTCTTTCAGCAACTATATTCAGGCAGATAAAGCCAATGGTTCCCAAACTGCCCGCAGCAAAGGAAAAATCAATTTTGTCAATGATGGAGTTCTCGGTCAGGGGGTCCGTCTCAAACCGGGTGACTCCGTCTCCTGGGAACAGAATCACAATATCAACCTGAACAAAGGAACGGTCACGTTCTGGATGCGCCCGGTCGATTGGGATCCGGCAAAACCGACAAAACTCTATAACTGGATCTTCCGGATCGCCGGGATCAATGCAGAGGGCGGCAGGATCCAGATATTCAAGCCGTCTCCCACTTTCATGGCATTTGTCGGAAACAAAGGCAGGATGAAAGAGATCGTTCAGAAGATGAACAGCTGGAAACAGAATCAGTGGTATTTTATCGCACTCAGCTGGAATGAAAACCGGGTGTCACTGTTCATTAACGGGAAACTTGCAGCAAGTGTCGCCAACCGGAAAGAGGATCTTCCCCGCAATACCGGAACGGATATGGTCCTGCAAAGCACCTGCGGCACAACAGATTATGACGAATTGAAGATTTTTGACAACGCGCTCAGTGCCGGAGACATTGAAGCCCTTTACATTCAAGGACTTCCGAAGTCAGCCAATGACACGGTTTACCGTCCGGCGGCAACAGTGGGAAAAGCTGCAAAGGCTCCTGTGATCGACGGCAGTGCGGCAGATTGGAAAAATGCCTGCCGGATCGGCGGTTTCCTTGACATTCCGCAGCTGGAACTTTCCGATTTCCCCAGCAATGTCAGAATCTCTTATGATGACAAAGCTCTTTATTTTTTCTTTGAGACAAAGCTCGAAAAAGGCAACTTCACCAAACCTGCGGTGGTTGACCTGAAACATCTCTGGAGCGTTCCGACGGCAGAATTTCTTTTTCAGGCTGGCAATGATCCGAAACTCCCGGTTTACCAGCTGGCGTTCAACATGTTCGGTCAGCAGATGAACTTCACCAATACAGTCCCGGCGAAGTGGAAAGCTCAGATCTCCACCAGAATTCTGAAAGATAAATGGATCGCAGAAATCGCAATCCCGTACAGCCAGCTGAATATCAAAGCTCCGCAGAAAAACAGTGTCTGGCATTTCAATTTCGGGCGCAATATTAAAACGCCTGACAAGTTCTGCAATCCGGCGCTTTCGCTGGCTTATGGCGATGTCTCCTGTTTCTGGAAATTGATTTTCAGCGATAAGCCCGCCGACACATTCGATGCTGTTCTGAACAGTCAGGACAAAAAGCTGCAATTCTCCCGATTGACTGTTGGGGCTGAAGCTGCGGAAGTATCGCTTTATCTGAAAAAAACGACCATGGAACTGAAAAGTTTGAACTCTAAACTTGCGAAACCGCGCGGACTTTCCGGAGTTGTTCTCTGTGATAAAAAAGTTCCCGTTTCCCAAGTAAAAGAGCTGAAACTGGATGGTCCCGGAAGATATCTGGCAGTTGTCGAGGTGAAAGACAGGAAAGGGAACGTCACGTTCCGTCAGCTTTATCACTTTAAACTCTACGATGCCTTCCATATCCGTCAGCAGTTCTTTTCCAAACAGCAAAAGATGGTTGTTCACTGGGAACTCAACCAGCGGGTCAGCAAGAACTTCAAGATCAAAATATCCGTCCTGAACAGCAAAAAACAGGTCGTGAAAGAGCTCGTAAGTTCCCATAAAATCAATGAGACCTCCGGCAAAGCTGTTTTTGACATGAGTAATTGGAAAGAGCTGGACTATTCTGTAAAAGCGGTTCTTTTTGTCAACGGCATTGAAGAAGTCCGGGAGCTTCCGTTCAAATGTTTTTACAATGCAGAATGGCATGGTTTTGAAAAGAAGCTTAACCTCGGCAACTCTGTCATGCCGCCGTGGGTTCCTATCAAAATCAAAGGAAATGAACTTAAAACTCTGACCCAGAGCTACACGATCGGTGCAACAGGTTTTCCGGTCAGAGTCTCGGCAATCGGGAAAGAGATGCTTGCCTCCCCCGTCAAACTCTCGTTTGCAACAGGAAAATCCGTTTTCAAACCGGTCTCTCCAGTCAGATTCATACAGAAAAAGGACCATTGTGTCAGTTGGGAAGTGACCTACCGGGCAGCAGATTGCCGCGCCGTTCTGACCGGACAGCTGGAGTATGACGGCATGATCCGTTATGACCTGCAACTGTTCCCGGACAATGACAAAGTTCAGCTTTCCTCCATGATCTTCACCATGCCGTTTGACCGGAAAATGTGCAAATACATGCTCCCCTACGCCGGACCTTATCAGAAGTGGACCACGCTGGAAACACCAACCGATATCGTCAAGCATTATGCCGATGCTTTTATGCCGCACTTGTGGGCAGGTGATGATCTCAGCGGTATCGCATGGTTTGCGGAAAGCGATGAATTTTATCTGCCTCTCTCAAGAGAAAAAGTGGTTGAAATGACAGATAACGGAACCGATGTGGAGATGAAAATCAACATGGTTCAGAAAAAGATGTCTGTTGCCAAAGGTTTAACTTACACCTTCGGGATCCAGGCGACTCCCGCAAAACGGATGGAGAAAAGCTGGACCTCCACTCACCTTGCAAGCTGTGTCCCGACCAACCGTCTGCCTCACTTTACCATGGGCTACACGACCGGAGCAGAATATCACAAATATTCCGGGATCCCCCTGCCGACAAAGAACGATGACCGGGCAAGACGTTATGTGGAATCCATTCAGCGGATCCCCAACCGGCACGCGCTGATTTACATTACCTCCAATGGTATGGGCAGCAGCAGTCCGGAGTTCCAATTCTATGAAGAAGAGTGGAAAAACCCGAATTCCTGCGATACCTGGACCCTTGCCGGGCGCGGTGAATATCACTGGGGAACCAATCCGCACTCCCAGTCTCTGCGGGATTATTATCTCTATACTTGTCTGAAGACCGTCGAAAAGTTCAATAACAACGGTTTTTATTACGATTACGGTACCGTGATGGGAATCCACAATCCGGCTGGCGGCGTCGGCTATGTCAGAGACGGAAAACCTTATCAGGTCTGGCCGATTTTCTCTGACCGGGCAATGCGGAAAGCGATTTATGAGATAGTCTACCGCAAGCGTGGAAAGGCTGTTTTTGTGCTGCACAATTACAGCAAAATCATTGCGCCGATCACTTCATTTTCCTCCATGATCCTTGACGGAGAACCGTACCAGCAGAAGACGGGTGTCATCGGAACAAAAGTTTCCAGTGACTACACGGAACTGATTCCGCTGAGCCGGTTCCGCACCATGTTCGGGGTACAATTCGGAACGATTCCCTATTTCCTCGCCAAGTTCCCGCTTAATTACTCTCCGGAAGAGTTGAAGAAAGCAACCCGAACGATCGTTGCCATGGCAATGCCCCACGGCGTGCAGATCTGGGGATTCTACTGCGACATCAAAGAGCTTACCAATATCACCCATTTTCAGGATGGCTTCAACATCTCCGAGGCAGAGTTTGTTTCCCTGTTCTACAATCGCGGAGAAATTTCTGCTGTGCCTGCTGTCAAGGATAAACATCTGCTCTCCTATTGGAAAAAATCCGGCGGGGAATACCTTGTGATCCTGTCGAATCTGACTGACCAGCCCTATCGCGGAGAAATCAGATTCAAGTCTGCTGTTCCCGGAAAGGTGATGATCCAGGGCGAAGATGGGGAAGCGGTCTTTAATGGAAAAACGCTTAACGTTTCCATTCCTGCAAAAGATTTCAGACTCTACCGGATCATTCCCGGAAAAAAGTGAAAAACAACCTGAAAACAGAAAAGAAATTGCGATGAATATGACTCTAGATGAAACAAAAAAATATTCCGGATCATCTCATCTCAGCAAATATGATCTGGTCTACAAAGTTCCTTCCCGCTGCTGGCAGGATGGCTTGACCATCGGGAATGGAGATCTGGCTGCGATCGTTTGGGAAAACGGCAGCAGTCAGCTGGAATATCAGGTCAATCACGCCCGTATCTGGGATAAACGGCTGGTGAAATATAACCGTTTCCGTATGGATCATATCCGGAAGATTGCAGAGGAAGGGCTTTCTTTCAAAAATGAAATGCTCAAAGAATGGGATCCCTCATCTCCGCCTTTTGCGGATGTTCAGACACCTTGCAGCGGAGGTCAGCTGCGGATCGTTCCCGGAATCGTTCAGCAATTTGCGCCGGGTTACCGGATCACAAAGAAGCTGAGTCTGAAAGATGCTGTTATCGAGACAAATCTTGACAAGCATCTTTCCCATCCGCGGATCCGTTCTTTTGTTTGTTCTCATGAAAATATTCTTGCGATCTCTGTCCGGGATGTCTCTCTCATGACTGCGTTCCAGAATCGGATCGAACTGTTCTGTTATCCGGAAAAGGATTATGAGCCCGCCGAACTTCATGCGGAGGGTTCTGTCATGTACTTTTTCCGCCGGCTGCCCACAATAAGTTACATTATGGCGGTAAAAGCAGTTCCCCGCGGCGGAGGAAAAAACCGGGAATATTTTGAAAAGATCGTTCATCCGGATAACCACAAATACGGGATCCCGTCAACAGAAGTCAATGCTTCCTGTGCGAAAAATCATGCGTTTGCATCGCTTACCGGGGATTTTGACCTGTTCGTTACGATCGAAGCCGGGTCAGACCTGCAGGAACTCAAAGAAACAGCTCTGAAACGTCTGGAGTCTGCAGCGGCAGCGGGTATAGAAGAGCTTTATCGGGAACATTGCAAATATTGGAATGATTTCTGGACAAAAAACAAAGTCTCGCTCGGCAATGAATTTTTGGAACAGCTCTGGTATCTCTCCAATTATCATCTGCGCTGCGGCATGGGCGGCTCGATCCCCTGGGGATTGTGTGGACCGTGGTTCGGAAATCATCAGAGCAACCGTTCTTTCCTGCCGTGGAACGGATTTTTTACCAATGATTACAATGCTCAATGCGTTCCGCTGGCAGCAGACCGGGTAAACCGGGGCGATCTTGCAGTACCGACCTTTGAGATGCTGAAACGTCAGTTGGCAGAAGCACAAAAGAATGCGGAACTTTATGATCAGAAAGGGGCTCTTTATCCGCTCTCCTGCGGACCTTCCGGCGTGGATGTCTCAGGCGGTGCATATCGTTTCTGCCAGGGCAGCGGTGTCTACTGGTGTCTGGTGATGGATCATCACTATCAGCGGAGCGGAGATGAAAAATTCTTTTCGGAAATTTTCTATCCTATTTTACGGGAATGTCTGATCTTTTTCAGCGGTTACATGATCTACGATGAACAGGAAGACCGTTATCATCTCAAGTACAGCCAGAATCCGGAACTGGGATATATTCATCTTCAGGATCCCATAGACACACTGGTTTTCCTTAAGTACGCGCTGACAGTTGCAGTAGCATCTTCCGGGAAGGTCAAAGAAGATCCGGAAAATCTGGAAAAATGGCGTCATATTCTTGCCCGTTTTCCGAAATATCCGCATTATGATAATGGATTCCTGCCGCTGGATGGGCTGCGCTGGGATCATATTAATCACTCCCGTACCCTTGCCTGTGTTTTCCCGGCGGGGGAAGTCGATCCGCTGAAAACGGATGATCCGCTTTTGCCGATTGCTCTCAAGGAACTGCACAGCAATATCTGGGATTGCTTTATGAGATCTTACGCCTGCGCTGACGGATATCATGAAAGCTGGACAGGTAAAGTCTATCACAAAGCTCTTCCCGCATGCCGTCTCGGTGATAAAGAAATGGCTTGGAAATACCTTTCCGATATGATTTCCGGAGATGTCAAACCCAACGGGCTTATCACACACAATCCGGCAATTCTGGCAGCCAGCCGTGAAAGCGAAAAAAATATTGATATCATCCCTGACATGCAGGTTTATCATGACTGCGGTCCGGAGCCGATCACGCTGGCGGAACTGGCAGCCGGTCGTGTCTGGGAAGAGTGTACAGAAGATCTGGAATGCCGGGAACGGATGTATCCGGTCATTGAAGGTCCGGCAGTTTACCTTCTTCTGATCAGTGAGATGCTGATGCAGAGCTATAACGGGATCATCCGTCTGTTCCCCGCATGGAACGACCGGCTGGATGCTTCGTTTGAAGGTCTTTCAGCCGAGGGCGGGATCACCGTTTCAGCCTCCTGTAAAGCCGGGGAAGTGCGCTGGATAAAACTGAGTGCGGACAAAGCCGTTGATTTCAAACTTTTGAATCCGTGGAAAGACCGGACACCGGAAATCACTCCGGCGATGCCGCTAACAATTGATTCGCTGATTCAGGGACATCTTGAAGCAGGAATGAGCATTGTTCTCCGTGTCGACGGCGCAGAACAACCGGAATTTTCCGCCGTGGAAGAAAATGCTCCGGCAGTCCGGACAATACGTTTTGAAAATGGCGGCGGGGCAATCCTCGGAAAACCGGAATATTCTGATTATTACCGTTTTCTGGAAGAACTGCGCGGAACTACAGGCGATGAAATAAGACTTTGATTCTTACTTGAAAGGATGTTGCAATGAACGGTAAAATAAGACTTTTCCTGTGTATTATTTCATTTCTCACACTTTCTGTTGTTTCTGCTCAAACCAGAGACAGCGGAACAAACTATGCTGCAACGGCAGTAAAACCTTTTATTGATTCCGGTTTACTTCCCGGAATCATTAATATATTTATCAAAGGAGATGTTCAGGAAACCGCCCTTTGCGGCTGGGCTCATGTAGATAAAAAAATCCCGATCCGCATGGATCAGCTCTTCATGCAATGTTCGCAAACCAAAAGCTTTTGCGGAGTCACGATTGCGATTCTCGTTGAAGAAGGGAGACTTTCATTGGATGATCCGATCTCAAAATATCTTCCTGAGTTCAAAAATCTGAAAGTGGCAGTAAAAGGAAAAGATGGAAAAACCATTCTGGTGCCGGCGAAGAATGTTCCAACGATCCGGATGGCAATGAACCATACTGCGGGCTTTATTATGGAGATCCCGCAGAAACTCAACAAAGGATGGCCCAGCGTTTCTTTGCGTGACAGTGCCCGCATCGTTTCTGCGATCCCCCTGCGTTTTGAACCGGGGACACAATTCGCTTATGCAAATACCGGCATAGATGTTGCAGCAGCCGTCACCGAAGTCGTTACAGGGAAAAAATGGGATGTTTTTTTGAAAGAACGTGTGCTTGATCCTCTTGGAATGAAAGATTCCACTTTCAATCCGACAGATGAACAACTCTCCAGGGTGATCAGTCTTTACGAAACTCCGCCGGGGAGAAAAGCCATATACAAACGCTGTCACTCTATCATGCCGCTGCCGCATAACGGACCGCATATCCACCCATCCGCTGCTGCCGGACTTTGGACAACAGCAAACGATCAGCTCAAATTTTACCGTATGCTGATGAATCTTGGTGTCGGAGATAACGGAGTCCGTATTCTGAAAGCGGAAACAGTGAAAAACCTGTTGGCAACCAGTACAAGACCGCCTCATATGGAGAAATATTCTTTAGGTTTTGCGGTCGGAGAAAACGGGGAATTCGGACACGGCGGCGCATGGGGCAGTAAATGTACCGTCAACTGGAAAACAAAGCAGCTGGAACTGCGGGTCGTTCAGGTCACGCAGGGATATGCGAGACCATGGGAAAATGCGTTGAAAAAAGCTGCTGAAAAGTTCTTTGCCCAGCCGTTTGACAACTCAGCCTCAGAAGCTTATACGGGACGGATGGAATAATCTTCCGTCCCGTTGCAGGATCACTCTTTTCCGATTGCTTCGTACTCTTCCAGCAGTTCGGCAAGGGCTGTGGATTCTTTGTCCCACGCTTCAGTATCGGCGGCGATATCCACATAAAGTTCGCTCAAACGGCGTTGTTTGGCAGAGAAATCAGTCACCGCTCCGGGGGTGGCAAGCTCTTCTTCGATCTTTGCCTTCTCCTCTTCGGCTTCTTCCAGATGTTTTTCGATCTTTGCGACCAATGCTTCCAGACGCTTTTTTTCTTTGGAAAGTTCGTTCCGCCGGGCGGCACGCTCCTTGCGACGTTCTTTCTGATTGACAACGTCTTTGACTTCCTGTTTCTGCGGCTTGGCTTCTTCCTGTTCCCGGGCGGCGATCCGTTCCCGGTAATAATCGTAATCCCCACCGTAACGGGTCACATGATGCCCGCGTACCTCAAGAATCACATCAGCCGCTCCGCGCAAAAATTCCACGTCATGACTGACCATGCAGACGGTTCCTTCGTAGGATTTCAAAGACTGCTGAAGAGCCTCTCTTGCGGCGATATCCAGGTGTGTGGTGGGTTCGTCAAGAACAAGAAAGTTTGGCGGATTTACAAAGATCCGGGCAAAGCAGAGACGGATCTTTTCGCCCCCGCTCAGGACTTTACACTGCTTTCCGGAATCGTCCCCGGAAAAACCGAACGCACCGATCACTGACCGCACCTGTTTTTCCGGCATTCCTTCCGCAGCCGCCTGTTTGACAACATCATAAACGGACATCTCCGGCGGCAAAAGTTCCGCGAACTCCTGAGCCTGATATCCCACGATCACCTTATGCCCCAGCCGGGCTTCTCCTTTGGATGGCGCGAACCGTCCGGCAAGGATCCGCAGCAGGGTTGTTTTCCCTGCACCGTTGTAGCCGATGATCCCCACCTTTTCGCCGCGTTCGATCCGGAAATTCACATCTTCAAGGATCGTCCGGACTCCGTCATAGGAGTGGGAAATATGTTCAGCGGAGACCGTTTCCCGTCCGGAATGCGGCGGTGTCGGGATGCGGATCGTTCCCCGGAAATGGAGTTCGTCCGGCACATCCACATCATCCATTTTGTCCAGCATTTTGATCCATGACTGGACCTGTGAGGCTTTGGAGGCTTTATAGCGGAAACGGTCGATGTTCCGTTCCAGCTGTTCTTTTTTCCGTTCCATATTTTCCGCCGCGGCAACGGCATGCTTGCGGCGTTCTTCCCGTTCCCGGACATAGTAAGCATAATTTCCGGCATAACGGGTGGTCTTTGCACTGTCGACTTCAATGGTCACATTGGTCAGGGAGTTCAGCAGAAAACGGTCATGAGAGATCAGCAGAAGAGTCCCTTCAAAGGCCTTCAGTCTGCGCTGCAGCCACTCCACAGCAGGAATATCCAGATAGTTGGAAGGCTCGTCAAGCAGAAGAATATCGGGATTGGAGAGGATGACTCTTGCCATACATGCACGCATCTGCCAGCCGCCGCTGAAACTGCCCATTGCTTTGTTATGAGCCTCTTCTTCAAACCCCAGACCGGCAAGTGCGGCAGCCGCTTTGTGACGGATCTCATAGCCGCCCATGTGTTCAAAGGAGGTTTGGAGTTCGCCCAACTCTTTCAGAATGGCATTGGAGGAATCGCCCTGTGCCAGCATCTCTTCCAGTTCGTGCATCCGCTTTGAGATCTTGTCAAGCTCCCCGGAGGCGGCGGAAACATAGTCGATGAGAGATTGTTCCGCTTTAAAAAAATCCAGCTGCTGATGCAGCAGACCGATCCGGGCTTTCTGAGGGATCACGATCTCACCCTTATCCGCCGACATCTCACCGCAGACAAGGGCAAAAAGGGTACTTTTTCCCGATCCATTGGGACCTACGATACCGACACGTTCCCCTTTTTCCACGCGGAAAGAGGCATCGTTGAAAATATCTCTGGCACCGAAACTCTTGGTAACGTTCTGAAAATCTATCATTATCTGGACTGCTTTCCTGTTTCTCTGGTAACGACCGGGAAGATGTTGATCCGCTTGATCCCGTTGCGGGAAAGAACGATCCGGAACTTCACATAGGAGTCAGACAGCCCTTTCATGCCGTAGCGGACAACGATGTTGACATGATAAACCCGCTTTGCATCAATAGTCATGACTCCGCCCTTACCGTCCGGAATAAAAATCTTTTTCACCGGATTATCCATGTGCCGCAGGAAACGGCTGAAATTGAACCGCATAATATCAACAAGACCATCTGCCTGATACCCGCGAATCAGATCATGGAATGCCTGTGAGTTCACTTTCACCTGTTTCCGGGCAAGGATCACCTGCTCCCCGAAACAGCCGTTCTCCAAGTCGGAAAGATAGGCTTTGTGACGGATCTCTGTCACCTCCCGGGGAACATCACTCTCTTTCAGAAAACTGAAACTTTCCCGGCAGAATCCGACCTGTTCCCCGTTTTCCCCGAGGATCCGGGTCTTATAATCATGAATGAACCGCCGGAGCTTTGTGGAAAAATAGAGCTTCAGCCACTCTTTGATCCGGTCCTTGCCCATGTACGCGATCACCAATGTCATAAACAGAACAAGAGAGATGTCCTGAACGATGTATTTCTGCGTAATGAACGCCATGATCGTGGCAAACGCCATTGCGATACCGGCAGCGATACTGAACAGAAGATTTTCCAGAAAAACTCCATCCCGGCGGGTCTCTTTCCGGAGAAAAAGAATACTCGCCATCGCCTTTTTCAGCGTGCCTTCCCGGTAGACAAGCTCTTCATTATCACCATCGGGGTCCGGCACCGAAGGATAGCTGCGTTCTTTCCGGTAGGCAAGCTCCTGCTCTGCACGGGACACCATTTTTTTCCGACACTCCGCAAACACCTCTTTTTTACCGACTGCATGGTACAGTTTATAAAGATATTTGTTAAGAATAATGCTGAGGAACTCGTCTGCATGCCGGAACAGCTCCCGGACATCTTCCGGAATGGTCTGAACACACAGTTTCGGATAAAGCCCCCGGAACTTGACTAAAATCGCCGCAGTTTCATCCAGAAATGACTGGATCAGAGAAACTGCTTCCGGGTGTTCCAGAGAGTTCTCGATCAGGATTTCCTGATCCCGGAGCGCACTCCGCATGATGGAACAGAACAACTTCAATCTTGCTGAATAAAGATTGATCGCTTCCGGCTTTTGGGCTGTCATACCGGGAAAGGTCTGTTCCAGTTTCTCCAACGGGGAATCAGCTCCGGTCATGCCGGTAATGGGAACGGACGGCGTTTTCAAACGGATATATTCATGCAGATCGGAGAAAAACTCTTCTTTCCTGTAAGTCTCGCTGTTGATCCCCAGATTTGTGGGCAGAAAGAAAAAGGTATCAACCGTATATTCATTCACTTGAGCATCCCGGCTTGCAGGGTAAGTGAACTTCATCTCTACTTGATACTTGTCATGCAGCTTGAACTGTTCTGCAAAATTTTTCATAGTAAATCAACCTGGTTTGAGGCTTACAGGAAAGAATTCCGGCAGAAAATGATATCCCGCCGGAATCCAATCACGATTCAGGAACGATCAGACATCCCAGTTATCGCCTTTATCCTCAAAGTATTTTGCAACGTTGGGGATGATGGGCTTGATGAGTTTTTTGATCGCTCTTGCATATTCACGGATCTCCCACTGGGCATGTTCGCTGTCGCGCAGTTCCAGGAAGTGCAGGAGGTTTGCGAGATCAACAGTACCCCAGAAGGTGACCATCATGTTCTGCGGAAGTACACCGCGAGCCTGCTCACGGCAGACACCTGCGGCAAGAAGATCTTCATACAGTTTCAGGGATGCCTGATTGTGCTGTTCGATCATGCCGCGCAATGCTTCGTCTTCAAAGTTTTCGTCGGCAACGGATGCCTGACGGTTGCTTTCTGCCTGTTTGCGGAGCTTCGGCGGAGTGTAGCACTCCATGTTGATCTCCGTATAACGGCGGGAAATTTCATTATAGGACCATGTGCGGTGACGGTGCCACTGACCGCGGACAAACAGCGGACAATGGATGCTGAAAGTGAAAACAATATGTTCCAGCGGGCTGGTATGCTTGTTTTCAATGAGATATCTCAGCAAAGTAACATCCCGGTCATCCATGTCTTCTTTGAGTTTCCCGAAAGAGACTCTTGCCGCATTCACGGTGGTAGCTTCGGAACCGAGATGGTCGATCAGACCAACCCAGCCCTGTCCGCCAAGCACCTTCACATGATTGTCGGGCGGAACATTCAGGTTCTTCATCATAATAGCACTTCCTTTCGTTCAAATTGTTTTCAAGCGAAACGGCGGCAGACTTTTTCTGCTCCCAGAAGGAAGTCATCCAGATAAAGTGCCAGCGGATCTTTGTTGAAGTCATCAACAAGCTTCTGTCCGGGGGTGTTCAATTCTGTTCCGGCAAGGATCGGCATACCGATCTTGGCTGCAGCTTTCACGACTTCATCCAGCTTTGCAACCAGCTTTGCGCTCTTTTCTGCATCGCCGACGTTCCAGTTGCGGTCCGGAATGATGGTGATGGCTTCTGCGCCCTTGGATGCGTGGAACTCCAGCAGTTTGACAGCATCAGCTTCGCCGCCGGACATTCCGTTCAGCCATGCGAGACAGGGGATCCCGCCGCAAGCCTTGGTGAATGCGTTCATATCTTCCAGAGAGGGGAAGCTGGAGGCATCGGGCTTGATGTAGCCGGGTCCGCCGCTCTTCATGAGGGCAGAACGGATGTTTGCTTCGAGAGCAACATCGGATGCAGCTGCTTTGGCAGCCTTGGCATCATCCATCTTCAGAGCTTTTGTCCAGTAAGCCATGGCTTTTTCCTTGGAACCGAAAACCGCATTGCCTTTCAGCAGATAAGCGTGGCAGAGGTGACGTTCTGTGGGATTTCCGGCAGGAGTCAGAGCAACCAGATCTTTTTCATAGTCGACTGCAACTTCAGGAACTGCTGCGTTGACCCGTTCCATGACGGTGCGGGTTCTCACGCGGGAGCGTTCCCGGAGATCCTTTGCAAACTGTTCTGCGCAGGCAGGAACTTTGCCGGACTGGAAGCCGACGCCCAGGTGGTAGGCAATGCCGGGTTCGCCGGGTGAGTTGATTTCGACATCTGCCATTTCGGGGATGTAAACGCGGGTTTCCATACCGCAAACGCCCTGAACTCCGAGAAGTTTGCAGGCGTAGCGGAATTCATCAACACCGTCAAGAACATCGAAGTCAACCATACCGGTGTAACGGAATCCCAGCAGCTTGGATGCAAGCGCATAGTGCGTGGGAGACCAGCCGAGACAGTTGAATGAGAAGAATGTATGACCGTGCATGTTATGCTTTGTGGGGCTGTCAGGGAAAGCGCAGCCGAGCTGAACCATGTATTTTCCCAATGCTTCAAAACGGGTCGCCAGATCGAAAGAGTCCAGTCCGGCAGGTTCGTTGGTGGTCAGAAGCGTATTGATGATCGCCTGTGTTTTTTCGTCCATGATTTATACTCCTTGGTTTTCGATTAGCTCAACATGACCTGTCCGCCGGTGACGGGGATGGCTTGTCCGGTTTCAAACTGCTGATTGACGCAGTAGATGATCGCTTTTGCAACATCAGCCGGGAAGCAGCCGCGCTGGATCGGGGACTTGGAAAGATAGAATGCCTTCACATCGGCAATGGTCTTTGCTCCGGGAACCTTTCCGGCATCAAGATACTGCTTGAAGAGACCGCGTTCCGGGTCGGACCACAGCGGACCGTCATAGAAGTTTCCGGGACAGACACTGTTGACCTTGATATTGTTTGCGACCAGTTCCAGTGCAAAGCTCTGGGTCATACCGATGGTACCGAACTTTCCTGCGGCATAAGCTGCATTCTTGTTGGAACCGACCAGTCCGCTCTTGCTGTTCACCTGAACAAAGTCTGTCCAGATTCCGGAAGCCTTGTTCTGGATCGCCATCATCGGAGTGAAGTGCTTGACACAGAGGAAGTAACCGGTGTAGTTGACTGCGGTAACAAAATCCCATGCTTTCTTTTCAAAGGTGGGTGTGGGTCCGGCTTTCAGAACACCTGCGTTGGAAACGAAAAGGTCAAGACCGCCGACTTCACGGATGACTTCGTCAGCCATTGCTGCGACAGAATCTTCGCTGGAAACGTCAACGGAAACGGCAGAAGCGTTTTTGCCGAACTTGGCAGCGGCTGCTTTTGCACCTTCCAGATTCAGGTCGGCAATCACAACATGAGCCCCGGCTTTCACCAGTTCTTCTGCGATACCGAAACCGAATCCCTGAGCACCGCCTGTGACCAGAGCGATCTTTCCGCAGAGAACTCCGGCAGAATCCATCTGCTTTCTGCGTTTGGCTTCTGCACCCCAGTTTTCAATAAAGATCCGCATGGGATCGGGCATGACAGCTGCGCCGCCGAATGCCTTTGCCAGCCCGTTGATCGCTGCTGCATCAGCAAGCAGATCTTTGGCAGCACGCATCACAGGAACGTTCTTGCCGACTGCAAACATTGCCTTGCCGGGAACGATAACTGCTTTGGGATAGAAACCATATTTTGCACGGTAGGCTTCCACAACATCCTTGTTGATCACATCAGTGATGAGGGGATAGGAACCGGCATAAACCAGATGGTCAGGTGTGAAAGGACCGTCAGCCATGTCATAAAGGTTCATTGCACCGACAGCTGCGGGAACGCCATCGACAGCGCAGAGACCGCGGAGCAGAGGAGCGTTTTCACGGATGAAATCAGCATCAGGAGCGGTTCCGGCAGGAACTTCAGCACCTTTAGCCTTGCAGTAATCAGCAAGTTTCTGCTTCATTGCTTCATAGACAGCTTCGATTTCTGCAACATCTTCGCCGGCAACGAACACACCGTGGTTCTGCATAAACATGACCTGGGGCTGTTTACCGTATTTTGTAGCATATTCTTTGAATCCTTCAACGGAAGCAAGTGCAAGTGTCAAACCGGGGTTGATGGGACCCAGCCAGAGAGCTTCGGGGAAGAGTTCCGCGCAGATCTCTTTACCGTTCTTTCCGCAGGTCATCGCATTGACAAGCGTAGGATGGAGATGCACAACGTAGGAGGCATCGAAAATTGCATGAAGGATCGCTTCGACAGAGGGGGTCTTTCCGCTGTTGTCGATAACGGAGAAGAGAGCATAACGGTTGACCAGATCTTCCTGTTTATCTGCGGGAACAGTTGCGCATTCTTCGAGGGAGCGTTTCAGCATGGAGATATCCATCTGGACGAAATCTTCCGGCTGCATATCAGCAAGCATTTTTCCGCTGGGTTTAACGTAAAGGATTCCGTCTTTTTTCCAGGAGGTGTTTCCGCCGCCTGCAAGAACGTATTCCGGGTTTGCTCCCATCTTGCGGGAGACTTCTGCGATTTTTTCCAATGACATTTCCTGAACTCCTTCCTTGAATTTTTTCAATCAATGTCTGAATGTTGAATAAAATATCATCGGGTAAAATAGCATAAAACAGGAATTATTACAAGTAAAAATGGAAATAAAATGAGGTTTATTTTCTCATTTTTTGAAGAATATGAAAATCAGAGAAGATCAGAAATGTTTTTTGCACGGAACAATTTTGACTGAAAACATGATTCGGACCGGGCAAAAAAACAGGGCGCACCCGGATTTTCCGGGAACGCCCGTAATTTTCACTTGATCTTGAATGCCGTGAAGGCGTAACATTCCATCCGGTGATCAATAACGGCAATACCGTTGCGCCATTCAAACTTGACCGTTTTCCACTTTCCTGCCGGTGTCAGAATTCGTATCTGCTCCGGTCTTTCAGCACAGCGAAGCTCCAGTTTTTCCACAGGCTCAAAGTTCAAGTTGCAAACACCGAGGATCGTTGCACCGTCTTTCGCGATTCTGGTCAAAGCCGCAAAATTCTGTTCATTGCCCACTGCGAAAGGTATCTGCTTCCCATTCAGTTTTTTCAGGATCTCAAGCATCCATGCTTTTCTTCCGGCATTGTGGATCGAAAACGGGGATACTTCCATGTGGAACCCGGTTGTGCAGATATATCCGCCAAGAGAATTTTTGACAAAGACTGTTGCAGGTGAAACTTTTTCCAGTTCAGGAGATGAGGCAAACGGAGAATAATAGTACCAGCTCAAGACTTCAGCATTCTTATCTTTGAGCGTGATAAAGGGAACTTTACCGTCTTTGCTCATGACCAGCCGTCTGCCGTCAGAATACAGTTCACGGTTGAACCGGAAATCTCTCTTTTCAGCGGTCAGACCGAGATATTCCGCAAAGCCGCGCCGGGTCAGCGCAATTGCAGCGGAGCCGTCAACCAGCAATTTTCCGGAAAGAAGCTGTTTCAGTTCAGCATCGGAAAATCTTGCAACAGCTTTTTCTCCGGCAAGCAGATAAACACCATCCCTGTTCAGTTCATAAGAACAATAGAACGGGATCCCGAAGACGGCACACATGGTGTCAGCCCAGTTTGTCTGATCCAGAAAGAAATTATGAGGCATTACAAAGGTCCATTCAGGGAAATTTCTGTGACAGGGCTGAATCAAACCGGACAATTCAGTTTTTGCCATACTCCCGGTCAGAACCTGATAAAAATTCCGGTATTTTGCAAGAGTATCAGTATAAACACGGGGAACCGGATATCCGTTTTTTCTGGCATTGACATACCAGATCTTTGCGCCGTTCATACCGGACATGATGCTGGTACAAAGTTTTGCATGCATGCTGACTGCTGCACGGCTGTAGAGGTCATGGGGGCAGGTATCAGCTTCGTCCAGAACATTCGGGATCCCGGGATGCGCCGCACGCAAAGCAAGAGAGCGTGTCAGGACAATGGGAAAAGTCTTCTTGATATCCTGCTCCAGATAATTTGCGTTGCAGACACGCATGGTCGGAGGATGATTCTTCCCCGCAAACGCTCTTGCGGTCTGATCGTTAAACCGGAACTCCCATCCGGGCATACAGCTGCCTGCCGGAATGGAGGGATCAACAGAATCAAGCCCCTGACGGATCAACGCAGCAACACCGTTGACCGTATCGCGCTGAAGCTGAAGAAATGCTTCAAAGATTTCGTCTCCGGGTTTGGATTCCCGAACTGCTTTCCGGAGCTGGGCAGAAGTAAATTTCTTTCCGGTTCGTCTATTGAACTCCGCAACATGACGGCGGCAGAAACATTCCGCTTTCGGAGAAAATCCGCGGATATCATCGTCACCCATTACAAAAACAGGTTTCTCTTTTGCAGCTGCCACTGCAACATCGTAAATATATTTCCGGAATCCGGGATCCAGAGGACAAAAACGGGAAGTCTTGCCGTCAATATTAATGGTCCGGGTCCATTTTTCCTCATCCTTGTCGACTCTTGGCCAATGACCGAGAATACTCTGAAAAAGAATTCCCAGCTTAACATTGGACCCCTGCAGCTCCTTTTTCAGTTTTCTGTAACTGTCGAAAAGCTGATCTGCCTTTTTTCGTGCAGGATAACCCTCGGGGTGGATGGTTAGTGAATAAAGAACAATACAGTTTCCCGTCCGCTGCTGATATTCGATCATATCTTTTGCAGTTTGAGCTTCATCGCCATTGGCAAAAGGGACAATGTTGTAAAAAACGAAATTATCTTTCATTGCTTGCTGTTCCTCTTTTGAAGTTTCACCATTTGAAACACATGCTGTCCCGGCAGCCAGAAGAAAAGCCATTGCGGCACATTTCAAATATTTCATCTGACAAAATCCTTTCTTAATTCCAGTCATTTGTGATAATATAATGACTGCAGCAAAATTGTTCAAACGGAAATTTTTCAAAAAAGATATGGGATAACAATAAAAAAATGGATTTTTTTGATTCAGCCGCATCTGATTTATACATGTGAATCTTCTCGCAAGGGAGGCAATTTCAAAAAAAACGTCATAATTTATCTGAAAAGGGATTTTTGATGAGCCGAAAACGCTCCATTTTCAGATCGCATTAAGGATTTACTGGCATTTTGGAAGACTCTTGGAATTGCCTCAAAAAGTATAAAAATCAACAAAAAACAGCAGTTTTTTCATAGTTTTTAAAGAAAAAAATTTGACAAATGCAGAAAGCGGGTGTAAATTATCAGACCAAGTATTAGTAAGTGAGCCTTGATCCGGAAAGGATACGAAGTCTGCACCCTGAGATGGGAAGAACAAAAAGTTCGGCAGACGCACCCATAAGGTTGTATCGGACTTGGTTTGCGCGGGGAATGCGCAGACCGGTTATTTCCCCTTCAAGACTCGAAAGATGAAACACCTTTTTATGGAGGCCATGAAGGGAAAATGAGAAGCAGTACAGAAATCAGGCTTTACAGCGGAACAGCTAACCCCGAACTTTCGGAGGCAATTGCAAAGCATCTGCACGTTGAGCTTGGCCATGCAACAATTCAACGCTTCCCTGATGGAGAAATTTTCGTTCAGTACACCGATAATCTCCGTAATGCAGACATGTATATTGTTCAGCCGACCTGCTGTCCGGCTAACGAAAACCTGATGGAACTCTTGATCATGATCGATGCTGCAAAACGCGCTTCTGCAGCCCGGATCACAGCAGTTCTTCCTTACTACGGTTATGCCCGTCAGGACAGAAAAGACCGTCCCCGCGTGCCCATCACGGCAAAGCTGGTGGCAAATCTTCTGACAAAAGCCGGAGCAAACCGTGTTCTCGCTATGGATTTGCACTGTCAGCAGATCCAGGGATTCTTCGATATCCCTGTGGATCACGTCTACGCATCTCCCATCCTTATTAAATATCTTCGCACACAGGCTCACGTCGGTCCGGATTCTGTTGTTGTCTCCCCCGACTCCGGAAGTGTCAAGATGGCTCACTCTTTCGCAGACAAGCTGAACTGCGGTTTTGCTGTTGTTGCAAAACGCCGCGTGGATGCCACCACCGTGGAATCCTCCCACCTTGTCGGTGATATCAAGGGCCGCAACTGTATCATTACAGATGATATGACCTCCACAGCCGGAACTCTTTGCGGTGCTGCCGAACTCCTGAAACGTGAAGGTGCAAAGAAGATTTACGCTGTTGTTTCCCACTCACTCCTGAATGAAAAAGGAATGGAAAAACTGAACAACAGCCCGATTGAAGAGCTGATCACAACCAACACGGTTCCGCAGGCAGTTTCCGGTCCGAAGCTGAAAGTTCTCTGTACTGCACCGATGTTTGCTGAAGCAATCAGAAGAATCCACCAGAGTGAATCCATCTCCTGTCTGTTCAGAGATGATTCCATGACAGATAATCTGCTTTAAGGTAAAGCAATTTCATAAAACGAAAGGATACATAATGGCAACAAAACATGTTCTCAATGTGACTTCCCGCGCTGCAAAAGGCAGCAACGAAGCCCGCAGAGTCAGAGCCAAGGGAATGATCCCTGCTGTTGTTTACAGCAAAACCACAACTCCGAAGAACGTTGCGGTTCTCATGTCCGAATGGGAATCTCTCCAGAAATTTGAATTCAACCTGGTCTCCCTCATGGAAGACGGAGCTGAAACTCTCGTTCTGGTGAAAGAAGTTCAGAACAACTTCATCAAAGGCAAAGCAAGCCACATTGACTTCCTTGCTGTTGATATGACCAAACCCATCACTGCAGCTGTTCCCCTCCATCGCGGTCATGCTGATCCTGTCGGATGCAGCAAAGGCGGAATGCTGGAAGAATATGTCCACGAAATCGAAGTCGAATGTCTCCCCGGCATTCTTCCCGAAGCAATCGTTGCTGACATCTCCGGCGTTGAAATGGGTGCAGCTTTCCGCGTCCGCGATCTCGCTCTTCCCGAAGGCGTTACCGCTAAGACCAACAGCGATGTTACCCTGTTCGCAGTGATCGATCCTGCTGCTGTCAAGGAAGATATTCCTGCAGAAGCCGGTGCAAATGAACCCGAAGTTATCGGCGAAAAAGAGAAAGCAGAACGCGCTGCTGCTCGTGAAGCCGCTAAGAAATAAGATTACGGAAAGCGTCTCACGATGGCTGGAATCGGAAGCTGCCGCCTGATCGTAGGATTGGGCAATCCGGGAAGCGAATATGCCGGAACACGGCACAATGCCGGATTTGATGTAGCGGACCGTTTTTTAGCCAGACATGTGAAGACATTCCGGGAGCGGAATGCCCGGGGCGGGGAAGCCCGCGAAGGGAGTTTCGCCGGTGAGAAGCTGATCGTTCTCAAACCGCTGACCTTCATGAATTTGAGTGGAAATGCGGTTCTCCCGATGGTAAGAGGGGAATCTCTCAAGCCGTCGGAGATCCTGGTGATCTACGATGACATTGATCTTCCGGTCGGACGGATGCGTTTGCGGAAGAACGGTGGAAGTGCAGGTCACAACGGGATGAAATCTATCATTGAAGCGTTGGGGACAGAAAACTTTCCCCGGCTGCGGATCGGGATCGGGACTGATGGTTCCAAACGGGATCCGGATTATGTGCTTGGCAGATTTTCCGGAACAGAGCGTGAGACTTACGAAGCTCTGCTTGAGAAAGCCGTGGAAGCATTGGAACTGCTCCAGAGACGCGGGATAGAAGAGGCGATGTGCCGGTTCAATCCGGTGAACACCGCAATCAAACCGGAAGAGTAATACGGAATATCATTCCAATTAAAAATATAACACACCACAGGAGGTGGAGTCTTGAAAAAGTATGAAGCAGTATTCATCCTTGACGTCAGAAAAGTCGAGGACGAGGGCAAGGCTTTTTCCGAAGAGTTCGGAAAGAATCTTGAAAGCATGGGCGGTAAGCTCGTCGAGGCCAACGAAATGGGTCGCAAGCAGTTTGCCCGCGAAATCAAGAAGCGTAAAACCGGTATCTACTGGGATTATGTTTTCGAGCTTGATGCACTGAAATGCAAAGAAGTCCGCAACATGTACCGTCTGGATGAACGCGTGATCAGAATTCTGATCGTGAACTACGAACGTCCCGAAGGTGTCCCGGCAATTGCCGGAGCAACTCTGGCGGAATAATCTAATCCTAGGGATAAGGAGGACACCATGGCATCTCTGAATAAAGTATTTCTTATGGGAAATCTGACCCGCGAACCGGAACTGCGCTACACTCCGTCCGGATCTGCAGTCTGTGAATTCGGCATTGCTGTCAATCGCCGGGGACAGGATCGCGATGAACCTTGTTTTGTCGAGATCATTGTCTGGGAAAAACAGGCGGAAGCTTGCGGAAAATTTATTCAGAAAGGTTCCTCAGTGTTCATCGAAGGACGTCTTCAGTATGATCAGTGGACGGACAAGGAACAAAAGAAACGTTCCCGTCTCCGGGTGACCGCAGAACGGGTCCAGTTCCTTGACCGCCGTGATATGGGTGGGGATCCCGCTGGAATGCCTCCTCCGCAGCAGCCTTACCGGCAGCGTCAGGTTCCGCAGGACGGACCTGAAGGCGGATATGCGCCGCGTTCCCAGTACCGCACCCAGTATCAGCAGGATGGCGGATACCAGCAGAACAATGGTTATCAGCAGCCTTCCGGATATCAGCAGCCCTACAACAGACCTGCTGCACCGCAGGCAGCCCGCGGAGGACTTCCCCCGCAAGTTGCCAATGATCCCGCTGATCTTCCTCCGCCGATGCCGCCGGAAGACATCGCCGGAATTGAAGATGACATCCCGTTTTGATCGAAATCAAACAGTATAAATCCATACAGGAGTACAAAACATGGCAATGATGCAGAACAAGAAGCGTCGCCTGAAAAGACGCACTGTCAAGCCGAAAATTTGCAGATTCTGCGAAAGCAAAATCAACTTCATCGACTTCAAAGATGCTGAACTTCTGAAGAAGTTCCAGACAGAAAAGGGTCGTATTCTTCCCCGCCGTATCACCGGCACATGCCTCCAGCACCAGAAGATGCTGAGCGTTGCCGTCAAGAGAGCCCGTATTGTGAGCTTGGTTCTCTAATCTGAATACACTAACGAAGGAAGGAATTTTACTATGGCTACCATGAAACTGATCCTTTTGCAGGATGTGGAAGACCATGGTCTTGCAGGTGAAGAGATCAATGTTGCTGCCGGTTATGGCAGAAACTTTCTGATCCCCCGCAAACTTGCAGCGGTTGCTACCACTTCCGCTCTCCGTCAGCTTGCAGCTCAGAAAGAAAAGATCGAAGCTAAACGTCAGGAAGAACTCGCTGCGGCTCAGGCTCTCTCTGAAAAACTTGCAGCTCTCAATGTTGAGATCTTCACACAGGCTTCTGAAGACGGACACCTTTTCGGTTCCGTTTCTGACCGCATGATCGCAGACGCTATTGCTGCCAATGGTATCAAGCTGGATCACCAGCGCGTTATCATTCCGGAAGCAATCCGCACTCTCGGTGACTTTGTTGTTACCCTCAAACTTCACCAGAAGGTCCGCATGGATCTCAACGTGAAAGTTTCCAGAGCTGTCTGACGGTAATTTTATGCCGGAACATGCTACATATGCGGAACCCCGCTCCGGTGACGGTTCCGCACAGCAGAAAAATGCTGGTCCGCGAGCGTCAAAATTGATGCCCGCGGATCCGCGTCTTTACGACTTTGATACAGAACGCTGTGTTCTGTCTGCTATTTTACTCGACAGTTCTTCTCTTGATACTGTTATGTCGACCATGGGGGTTCAGCAGACCTCCGATTCTCTGAAAAAGGAGCTTCGCCAGAAAGGGGAATCTCCGGAACGGACTCATCTCAGATCCGTTGCCAATGTAATGTTTCAGGATCCCGTTCATGCGGTGATCTATGAAGCTATTTTGAGTTTGAATGCCAATAATCAGACCATTGACTTGCTTTCTGTTGCCGACTGGCTCCGCAAAAACATGCGGATGGATCAGATCGGCGGGGAAATCGTTCTTCTTGAGATTCAGCAGCACGCTGCGAGTACAGCGCATCTGGAATCCTGGTGCAAACATCTGAAAGATTATGCTATGCTCCGGGAAATGATGCGTGTCTGTGCTTCCTCCGTGGAACTCTGCCGCGGCGGCACTGAAAACGTCAGCACCGTGATGGATAAAGTCGAATCTGATATTTTTAATGTCCGCAACAGCTTCGTTCAGCCGGAAATCAGCCCGCTGAAAAAGATTCTGCGGAAAACTTTTGATGAATTGATCGCCATCGGTCAGGGAAATGTTGAACCCGGTATTCCCACGGGATTCCCGGATCTTGACAAGCTGATCGGAGGCGGTTTGAAACGCGGTGAAATGTTTGTGCTTGCCGCACGTCCCTCCATCGGGAAAACGGCTCTTGCACTGAACATTATCCGGAACATTATTTCCAAAGATGTGGAACCGCGCCGGAAGCGGGTCGCGTTCTTCAGTTTGGAAATGACAGATACCCAGATTGCCCAGCGTATGCTTTGTACAGAAGCAAAAATTCCGATCACTGCATTTTATGAACGCCGGTTTGAACCGGCAGATCTTCCGAAATTGACCGGCGCAGTAGCCTCTTTGCGGAAGACGGAATTGTTTATTGATGCGACCCCCGGTATTTCTGTTTATGAACTCCGTGCGAAAGCAAGAAAACTGAAAGCGCAGGAAGATATCGACTTGATCGTGATCGACTATCTTCAGCTGATGAAAGCCGGAGGTTCAGAAGAGAGCCGTCAGGTGACCGTTGCAAATATTTCCGGCGGTTTGAAGGCGATTGCAAAAGAACTGAATATTCCGATCCTTGTTCTTGCCCAGCTGAACCGTGAAACGGAAAAAGGCGGCGGTGGCGGCGGAAAAGCTGAAAAACAGGCGGATGCGCTCCCGAAACTGAGCAACTTGCGTGAATCCGGGGCAATCGAACAGGACGCCGACGTTGTCTGCTTTATTCACCGTAACCGGGAAGATTCCAAGGAAGGTTCCGGAAAAGATGCGATCACCTACCTGATCGTGGAAAAAAACCGTAACGGTAAAACCGGTACGGTCAAGGTACAGTTCGTGAAAGAGTTGATGGAATTCCGCTGTATTGAACACAAGTATGAGGACGGCGATGTGCCGAAATCTGCGAAGGAATAGAAAGGATCCCCCATTGAAATGAGACGTTTATTTGCTATTATTCCGGTTGTCTTTTTTCTGACAGCGGCATATTTGTCCGCACAGGAGATAAACTCTGTTGTGTTCCGTCAGGAAGGATCATACCGTTTCGGGAAGGATATTTTGAACTTCAACGTTCAAAGCCGCAAGGGAGCTCCTTATGATGAACAGGTTGTGAACGAGGATATCAAACGGCTTTACAACACCGGATTTTTTGCAGATGTCCGTTCCGAAACCAAAAAACGCCCTGACGGAAATGTGGATTTGATTTTCCATGTCATCCCGAAAGATATCGTCCGGAGCATTGTTTTCGAAGGGAATGAAAAATTTTCATCGAAGAAACTTGCAGAACAAGTGACCCTGACGATCGGTGCACCGCTGAATGATAAAAGGCTCAGCGAAAGTATTGCAGCCCTGCGGGAATTTTATGCAAAAGAGGGATTGAATGACGTTGTGATCAACTATGCACCGACCCGGCATATCGAAGGCGGGATCAGTGTTACGTTCAAGATCCGTGAAAATCTGAAAGTCAAGATCAACAGTGTTACCTTTGAAGGCTGTACTGTTTTCAAGCCATCTTTTCTGGCGGACCGGATCGCCAACCAGAAATCCATGTTCAGCTGGGTTCCTCTTCTGAATCTTGGACTTTTGAACAAGCGGGAACTGGATAACGACATTGTCCGTCTGCGTGAAACCTATTGGGAAAAAGGCTATCTTGATTTTCAGGTAAAAGAGATCCGGATGAATACAGTTCCCGGAAAACCGGAGCTTGTGAATCTTATTTTTGTCCTTGACGAGGGGAAACCTTATATTGTTGGAAATGTGAGTGTCCGCGGCGGGATCCGTTTTCCGGATAAAGATCTTTTGAAAAAGGTCAAACTTGTTCCCGGACAACCATTCAGTTCCACGCTGGAACGGATTTCTGTGGACCGGCTTGAAGAAGACTATTCCCCGCTCGGTTATATTGATTTTCAGGCAAAACCGGTACGGATCCCGGATTACCGGACTCATAAAGTTGATGTTGTTTTTGAAATCAAAGAAGGTCTTCCGTACAAGGTTCGTGAGGTTTATATTTCCGGCAACCGCTGGACAAAGGACCATGTGATCCGCCGTGAGCTTGCCATTGCACCGGGGGATGCTGTTGATAAGGAACGGATCAATGCTTCCCGCAGCCGGTTGATGGGTATGGGCTACTTCAACAGGGTCGATGCGGTTTCTGTCAATTCACCGGAAGCTGGCACAAAAGATATTGATATCAAGGTTGATGAAAAGAATTTTCTTCATGCGAGACTCGGGGGCGGCTATTCTGACTCTGACGGTCTTGCCGGTATGATCGAACTGACGCATACGAATATGGATATTCTGGATCCGCGGAACTACTTTACCGGCGGAGGACAGAGAGCGCGTTTGCTTGCATTGGTTGGTACTGAAAATATGAGTTTTGAGGCTGACTTTACAGAGCCGTGGCTTTTCGGGATTCCGCTGCGCTGGGATGTTTCCGGCTACATGCGAAACGTGATTTACGACGACTGGGAAGAAGAACGGATCGGTGTTACGACTTCACTGACAAAGCGGGTGTTTGATGACTTTACCACTATCAGCGGAGGTTATACCTTTGAGCATGTCCGGATCCATCATATGGAAGATGATCTCTCTCCGGAACTGCGGAGTCAGCGCGGCAGCGATTATGTCGGAAGATTCCATTTCAGTATTGACCGCGACACCCGCGACAGTGCATTGAATCCGACGTCCGGTTACAATGTGAATCTGCTGACCTCTTTTTCTTCCAAGGCATTCGGCGGTTCTCATGACTATATCCGGTTAGAGTTGAAAGGAAGCAATTATATATCTTTCTTTGACAAGATGTTTATTCTGTCCATGGGGGCAAAGATTGGCATGGTCGGCATGCTGGATGACTGGAGTGACAGTGATGCGCCTCTGTATGAACGTTACTTCCTCGGCGGTGGGGACTCCATCCGCGGTTTTCCCTACCGGAGTATCGGACCCACAGACAGTCATGGAGACAACATGGGGGGGAACTTCATGTATCTGTTCACAGCAGAACTTTCCCACCCGATCTGGCGTTTTATCCGCGGTGCAGCATTTGTTGACGTCGGAAGTGCCACAGATTTCCGGAAGAATCCGTTTTCGCATGCCAACATTGGTGTAGGTTATGGTTTACGGATCATGCTTCCCGGTGTGAATGCTCCGATCAAACTTGACCTGGCTTATCCTGTTCTCAACAATCAGGAAGGCGTAAAGAGCAAGTTGAGATTCCACTTTAACATGGGCTTTGCACTCTTCTGAGAACAAGCCTGACAACCCTCCGGATCCAGCAATACCGGAGAGAAAGAAGTACGATATGAACCAAACGATCAAAGGCAACATTTCACTGATGGTATTTTTTTCCATCCTGATCTGCGGAGTTATGACAGCTGTCGCCGTCGGTGCGCTGCACAAAGCACACAGTCCGCTGATCATGCTGCCGTTCAGCATATTATTTTTCCTTTGGGGCTTGATGCCGTTTCTTTCCTGGAGACGCACGTTTTCCAGAGCGATGACCATAACTCCGAAAGGGATCGAATTTCAGCTGAAGCCCGGGAATGTGATTTTTATTCCCTGGTCCGAAATTCAGGCTGTCGGAATGGGTGCGAACAGCACGATCTACTTCAAAGACGGCAGAAAACTGGTTGTATTCTGGACCGGCATCGGAATCCCGGAAGGCTGTGAAAATCTTCCGGTATATAAAGCTCAGTCACCGCAGATCAATGCACTGAAACCGCGTCCGTGGTTTGCCCCGCTGATCATGTTGATCCTGCTTTATGCTGCAATGCAGTCCGGGATCACGATCTCAAAGCCTGTCAGCTATGTCATCATCGCGCTTTTCTCTGCAACAGCTCTTTACAAAATCGGTATTTATCTCCGGGATTATATTTACCGGTCATAAAGTTTCGGATCAACAGAACAATATCTGAGGGATCCGTTTTCAGGATCCCCGTTTTTTATAGACAAACACGCAAGGAACATCATGGAACTTCCGCAACAATTCAAAGAACTTGGTATATCAGAACCCATACTCCGGGCTTTGGCTGCAAAAGGTTTTGTCGAGCCATCCCCCATTCAGAAACAGACGATCCCCCTGCTCCTCACCGGAGAAAAGGATGTGATCGGTCAGGCTCAGACCGGAACCGGCAAAACTGCCGCGTTCGGGATCCCGATTCTGGAATCCGTCAGACCGGGCGAATCCCGGAATCCCCGTGCATTGATCCTGACCCCCACCCGCGAACTTTGTATTCAGGTTGCAGATGAACTCAACTCCATCGAAGGCGACAACGGATTGAAGATCGCACCGTTCTACGGCGGACAGTATATCGGGATCCAGCTTGGTCTGCTCCGCAGCGGGATCGATGTCATTGTCGGCACCCCCGGGCGTGTGATCGACCTGATCGAACGCGGACGTCTTGTGCTGGATGAAGTTCAGTTCATGGTGCTGGATGAAGCTGACGAAATGCTCGATATGGGATTCATCGAAGACATTGAGAAAATTCTTTCCGCGATCCCGGAAGAGAAGCGGATGCTGATGTTCTCCGCAACCATGCCGAAAGAAATTCAGGAGATCGCAGTCAAATACATGCGTCCGGGCTACGAGATCGTCCGCACCGCTCCGGCTGTCTGCGATACACTTACGAAACAGATCTATTATGAGATCCCCCGTGAAAGCAAACTGGATGTTCTGACCCGTTTGATCGACCTGGAAGGAGACATGTATGCAATGGTCTTCTGCCGTACACGGGAAGATGTGGATGATCTGGCAGAAGCTTTGATCGCAAAAGGAATCACTGTAGATGCCATTCACGGGGATATCGTTCAGACTCAGCGGACCCGCGTGATCTCCAACTTCAAGGCAGGCAAGTTCAAGATCCTCATCGCAACAGATGTGGCAGCGCGCGGGATCGACGTAAACAACCTCACCCATGTGATCAACTACTCCGTTCCGGAATCTGTGGAACCCTATATTCACCGTGTCGGCAGAACCGGTCGTGCCGGGAAAACCGGGATCGCCATCACGTTTGTGACTCCGGGCGAACGCAGACGGTTTGCCATGATCCGCAAGAAAGTCGCGGTCCCCATCGAAAAAGGAACACTGCCCAAGGGTGCTGATGTTGCCGATGCAAAAAAAGCACGTCTGGTTGAAACACTTCAGACACTGGCAGAATCCGGAGATTGCGCCTGCTATTACGGCTTTGCTGCGGAATTGATGCGGATCGCTCATCCGGCAGGGATCATTGCCGCGCTGTTGAAGCTCCATTACGCTTCCACTCTTGATCCGGAAGCATACGAAGAGCTTGTCCGTCCGGAAGCTCCGAAAGAACGCGGCAGCCGCCGGGATAAATACGATGGCGAACAGAGAGAACAGGGCAGAGCAAGCGATTTTGTCCGTCTCGAATTTGCCGCTGGAAAAGCAGATGGTTTTTCTGTGCCTGAACTGCTGGAACTGATCCATCACCGGGCGGGAATCCGCTCCGTAGAACTCGGCAGAATCGAATGCGGCAGCGATATCACGATCGTCAACACGACAAAAACACTTGCGGAAAAAATCATGGCTTCCATGGAACCGGGCGATCCGGAAGTCCGTGAATGCGCTGCAGGTCCCCGAAGAGATGGGCGCGGCGGAAACCGTCGCGGGAATGACCGCCGCAGCATTGATGGCGGATTCCGCAGAGAACGCCGCAGAGAGGCTTATCAGGAACGCAGAGAACGCGCCCCGCGTCATAATGATGACGGTTCCGCTCCGGAACGCCGCAGAGATGATTTCAAAGGGAAAAAATCTTTCCGGAGAGATGAGAGATCTTCCCGCAGAAATGATGATGGCAAGAAGCCGTTCTGGGAAAAGTTCCGGAAAAGAAAACCTTCTGAAGATTAAAAGATTGACCCTGTTCCCTGTATGGGTAGATTCGTAATCGGGGAGAAAAGAGAAAAAATTTTCAGGATTTTTTTTCTCTTTTCAAACCTGATTTGGAATAGAGCCATTTTTTGAGAAAATCAGGTAGTAATAACCGAAAAGGGCTCCGTACACGCAGCACATTCCATTCTTTCCGAACGAAACTTGTTTTCAAAATTTTCATTTCTGTAACAGCCTCATTTTTTTTGCAGTTTGCTTTTCAGACGTTCATGTGGTATATCTCTCCAATACGAAAATTTAACAGGAGACTGAGACGATGAAATTCCGCATGGTTCACAATAATTGAAACGTTTTTGATCTTGACAAAAGCATTAAATTTTATCAAAACGCCTTTGATATGCACGAAGTCCGCCGTATTGAAGCGTAACCGCAAATTTCAGATCAAATTAGTCTATCAGGAACTGATTGAGGAATCCTTCTATTGGGAGAGCGATAAAGACCTCTGGGAAGAATACAGCCCCAAACGCCTTCGAGATATGCTTGAAATCAAAAACGATGATGTGCGATTTGGCAAAGCTCTGACAACCGGGACAGGAGTGTCTGAAAAGAGCTGGGGTATAAAGGTAATTTTTGTTTTGCCCTGCTTGCATTTTTATGATGAACGAGGTATATTATCTCTGAAGATAATTAAACACAGGAGGCATATCAAATGAAATTCCGGATGGTTCACAATAACTTAAACGTTTTCGATCTTGACAAGAGCATTAAATTTTATCAGGATGCCTTTGATATGCACGAAGTCCGCCGTATTGAAGCGAAAGACGGTGCATTTATCATTGTTTATCTGGAAGACGGCAACAGCAGTCATCAGTTGGAATTGACCTGGCTCCGTGATTGGGAAAGACCTTATGATCTGGGTGATAATGAATTTCACTTGGCGTTCAAGGTCGATGATTACGAAGGTGCCCATAAACGCCATGAAGAAATGGGCGTCATCTGCTATGAAAACCCCGAAATGGGAATTTACTTTGTGACCGACCCCGATCATTACTGGCTGGAAGTCCTGCCGGAGAAACGGTAATTGATAAAAAACTTGATTTTTTCAGGGAATATATATAGAGTGGATGAAAGAAGTCCACTCACAGGGTGTAGATTAACCGAAAAGAAAATATATTTGACTTTTTCTTTCTGTTTTAAATCAGCAATGTTGTTTGTTGCATTATGAGAGAAAAAATATACTGAACACAACAGAAAAAAAATGGAGAAAGCTGCAAATTCAAAAAAAAAGTCCGCCGAAGCGGACCTCAGGTTATCACCTTCGGCATATAGCCTTGTTGTGATAAGATGTTGAGGAGAATATAACACAAAAAATAAAATTTTCAAATAATAAAAATAAAAATAAGGACAAAAAAATGAAAACGCTGGGTATTGACTTAGGCTCTAACTCTCTTGGTTGGGCTGTTCTGGACGAAACTGAAATTGCAGATCAGGGCGTCATCATCTTTGATGAGGGTATAAATCGTGTCAAGGGGGTTGATTCATTGGAATCACTGGCTGCCAAACGGAGAAAATATCGAATGGCGCGCAGATTAAAGTTCAGACGCAGACTTCGTAAATATCATGTTATGAAGATTCTGATTGAAAACGGAATGTGTCCACTAACAGAAGATGAACTGAAACAATTAAAAAACACCGGAAATTTTCCTGCCAATCCGGATTTTATCGAATGGCTGAAAAGTACGCCGAGTTCACTTCCGGAGCATGTAAACCCATACTACGCAAGAGCGATGGCTGCTGAAAAGAAAATTGATAAAATGCTTCTGGGCAGAGCATTATATCATTTGGCTCAACGAAGAGGCTTTAAAAGTTCCCGGAAAGATACTGCTGAAAGTGAAAATTCTGAGAATCAGAACGCAAAAGAACTGGGACAGGTGAAAAAAGAAATTGCGGAACTGACAGAAGAACTGCAAAAACAAAACTGTACCCTCGGACAGTATTTCTATCGGCTCAACATGGAGAGCAAAAAAATCCGGAAACGGCACATAGGAAGAGTTGAACACTACCAGAAAGAGTTTGAAAAAATCTCTGAAGTTCAAGAATTTACTCCGGAATTAAAAACTCAGCTTTTTAATGCGCTCTTTTCCCAAAGGCCTCTGCGTTCTCAAAAGCATCTGGTCGGAAAATGTCAGTTGGAAAAAAATCGGAACCGTTGTTTGATTGGTCATCCTCTTTTTGAAATGTTCAGAATGAACTCTTTTATCAACACAATAAAAGTTGATGAAGGTGATGGATTCCGATTCCTCGTTAAAGAAGAACGTGATAAAGTAATCCCCCTCTTTTTCCGTAAAGAAAAATATTTTGATTTTTCAAAAATCATAAAAGCACTCTATCCTCAGTACAATCCTAAAAAAAATAAAAATGATTTCCCGATACACTTCAATTATCGTGCAGATAAAGATATTTCTTCCTGTCCTGTTACACACCAGTTGAATCTGCTGTTGGATGAAAATTGTTTTGAGTGGAAACTCGAAAAGAATTCTGAAAAGAAAGTAATTTACGATTACCAAACTGTTTTTGATGCACTGATTTTTTATGATGATGATTCCATGCTCAAAGATTTTGGATGCAGAGTTTTGGGATTTGATGAGAAAAAAGCAGAGCAGCTGACAAAAATCAGAATTCCTGAAGGATATGCAAATTACAGTCTCCACGCCATCAGAAAGATAAATTATTTTCTGGAAAAAGGATTGGAACTCTCAAAAGCTATATTCCTGGCAAAAATTCCGGATATTCTTGGCAAAGATATCTTTGAAAAAAATCAGGAAAAAATAATTGATGATATTCAGCAGATCATTGCAGATTACAGAACAGACCTTAAGAATCAGGAAAAAATTGTCAGAACAATTCCCCTGAATATCAGATTAAGGGGATATCTGGAAGATGAATGGAAGCTGTTGCCTTCTCAAATTGACATGCTGTATTGGAATACAGGAACCTATTCACAGGTCAACTCATGCGGAATGAATAATGTTTTGCTTGGAAAAGTTGAACTTGGAATGATAAAAAATCCGATGGCACAACGTTCTTTGACGGTTCTCAGACATTTAGTAAATGATCTCAGAAAATCCGGAAAAATTGATGAGTTCACAAAAATAAACATCGAACTTTCCAGAAGTGTCAATGACAGAAATCACCGGATGGCATGGGAAACCTGGCAGCTCCAAAAAGCCGCTGAACGGAAAAGTGCTGCTGATGAATTACGGCCCCTGCTCGGCGGGAAAGAACCAAACGATGACCTGATTGATAAATTTATCCTGCGGAAAGAACAAAATAACAAATGTCTCTATACAGGCCGCATCATTGAACTTTCTGATCTCATCTCTGAGAATTCTTCTTTTGATATCGAACACACTGTTCCCCGTTCCCGTTCCGGTGACAACAGTATGGCTAACAAAACATTATCAGATATGAATTTCAACAGAAATGTGAAAAAAGGCTGTCTGCCTGCTGAATGTTGTAATTATGAAGATGAAATCAAAATCCGGTTGGCTCCATGGATTGAAAAGCGCAATCAGTTGAAAGAATTGTTTTTCTCCCAAATGAAAGCTGCAAAGCATGCTGATCCCAGTGTGCCTGAAAGAAAAGCTACACTGAGACAAAAAGCTCTTGTTACTGAATTTGAATATAGATACTGGGATAAAAAAGTCCGGTATTTTGAAACAGATGCAGAACATATCGGAGAGGACTTTATGAATCGCCAGCTGGTCGATACAGGAGTTATGACCCGTCATGCAGTGGAATTCCTCCGCTCAGTTTATCCTCAAACTTATCCTGTCAATGGAACAGCTGTTGCATGGGCACGGAAATGCTGGAAGATACAGGCTCTGCATGAAAAGAAAGAACGGATTGATCACACTCATCATGTCCTTGATGCCATCGTTATTGCTGCTCTGGACAGAAAGAGATTTCAGGAAATTTGTACTCTGTTCCGTGATGATTGGGATTCTGTATACGAATATAACAAAAACAATAATCTCCTTGCTAAAACGGCTCCGTTCAAGAATTTCGCAGATTGTGCCAGAATCGCTGCAGATAAAGTATTGGTTAAACGGGATGTCAGACATAATGAATTCAAGCAGACTTGGAAAAATGCTTTGCACTTGAGTCATCCGCATAAATTGGAAGATGGAACTTTACTGCGCAAAGTGTTTGCAGGTGGAGATACTGTTCGCGGTCAGCTTCACGGCGAAACTTTCTACGGATTAATCACAAATCCGGCTGATCAGAAACAGAAGTTTGTCGTGAGAAAGTTCATTAATGACAACGGGACATTTAAAACAGATAAAGATTTCGATAAAATTGTCGATCCAGGTGTAAGAGCTGCTGTCCGGTCTCAAGTTAAAAAATATACCGATAACGGAATCGCCTTTAAAAACGCTATCAATTCCCCTTTGTGGATGAAAATGCCGGATGAAAATGGTGAACATGGAATTCCTGTTATCAAGGTACGTATCTTTGCGGACAGCGTTACAGAGCCGCATCGTCTGAGAGCTCAAAAAACTCCGTCTGAAAAAGAATACAAAAACTTTTATTATGTCAACTCCTCTTCCGGTGCAAATTTCCGGGTCGCGCTGTTCCAAAAGCAGAAAAAATCAAAAGGAAAAATTGTTGATTATTGGGAGCTGGAGGTCCAGAATATTCTCACTTATGCAAAACAATTGAAGAATCCTGATTACATTCCTCCGGAAAACCAGGAAAATTCAGGATTTTTGGGGTATATCTATCAAGGATGTGCAGCGTTGAAATATGAACACTCTCCGGATGAACTCAAAACTCTCTCAAAAGAAGACCTGCAGAAACGACTTTATACTCTTGTAAAATTTGAAAAAAGTGGACGTATGACCTTGAGATATCATCGTGAAGCAAGAGACCCGAAAATGCTGTCTGATTATCTTGTTTCAACCGGAAAAAGCGGAACTGGTGAATCTTCATTCCAATTCGATTCTCAACAGGAATTATTGTATGTCAGCCCAAGTAAATTACAAGAACATCTGTTGTTTGAAGGAATTCACTTTGAAATTTCTCTTGATGGAAGTTTAAGATTTCTTTAACTGAAAGGAGTTCTAAAAATGTTGAAACGTACATTGTTTTTTCAATCTCCGGGATTTCTCAAACTGGAAAACAAACAATTATGTTTCAACGTAAAAAGCTGTAATGGGGATTGTAAAAAAACGGTTCCTCTTGAAGATATCGGAATGATTATTCTGGAGAATCTGCAAATCACCATTACGGCTGCACTGATGCAGGCATTGGCCAATGAAAATATCATTGCGGTATTCTGTGATGAAAAACACATGCCTGCATCTTTTTTCTCGGCTTTTTCAATAAATTCGACCGCTCAAAAAGTTGTCCAAGCTCAGTTGGAAACAACGGAAGCCGTAAAAAACAGATTGTGGAAACAAACTGTTTCCGCAAAAATCAGAAATCAAGCACAGGTACTCTTCAATAACAACAGACCTCATGCTGAACGGTTATTACGATTCGCTGACAACGTAAAAAACGGCGACCCTGAAAATATGGAGGGTGTCGCCGCCCGATTTTATTTTTCTGCCGTTTCCGGAACAGAAAAATTTTCCAGAGATCCGGAGGGTTCTGCCCCGAACCCGGCTCTGAATTATGGATATGCTATTCTACGCGCCGCTATGGCCAGAGCTTTAACAGGTTCCGGGTTATTGTGTATTGCCGGAATTCATCATCACAATCAATACAATCCGTTTTGTCTTGCCGATGACATTATGGAACCTTACAGACCTTTTGTCGATGAGGAAGTCTTTTCTTCAGAATTTTATTTGAATGAACCGGAACTTAATCAGGAAATGAAAAGAAAGCTGCTGCAGTTACTTGCTGCTGATGTGATGATCAAGGGAATGAAACGGCCTTTAATGAATGCTATGTCTTATACCTCCGCATCCCTTGTCCGGTGTCTCTGTAAAGAACAATCTGTTATTGATTATCCGGAGTTTCCCCCATGTCAAACCAATACACGGCATTGAATGCCTACCAAATTATGTGGCTCTACGTCTTTTTTGATCTTCCGACAAACACAAAAGCCCAACGGCATGAAGCTGCAAGATTCAGAAAAGGATTATTGCAGGATGGGTTTACCATGATGCAATATTCTGTATATATCAGACATTGCGCCAGCAAGGAATCTTTTGAAGTACATCTCAAACGGGTCAAATCAATGGTTCCGCCGGAAGGGATTGTTTCTGCTCTGCAAGTGACAGATAAACAATTCGGAGCAACCGTAAATTTTATCGGAAAACGGGCGACTCCGCCTCCGGAAACGCCCCTCCAATTGGAATTTTTCTGATTTTGCAACAAATCAAAGCAAATAAAAGTATCTGATATTAAAGATGTTACAACATCAATAATATAGCACACTTTCAAGGAACATCAAATCACAACTAATCCTTGATATTACGCCGTTTTTCGTGTAATATAGCACACTTTCAAGGAACATCAAATCACAACCATCGGGCGGCAAGGTCTCTCATCTTCTTAAATATAGCACACTTTCAAGGAACATCAAATCACAACTTTATTTCCTCTTTTGCCTTCTCCAGTTCGAATATAGCACACTTTCAAGGAACATCAAATCACAACTGTTCCACCTTCTTTATTGATTGCCGGATGAATATAGCACACTTTCAAGGAACATCAAATCACAACTGAGAGCGTAGGCATGACGGAGATTTTTTAAATATAGCACACTTTCAAGGAACATCAAATCACAACTCGTATATGAATCATCTTTGCCGAACTGGAAATATAGCACACTTTCAAGGAACATCAAATCACAACTTTCCGAAGAATGAGAATTACTTTCCCAGTAAATATAGCACACTTTCAAGGAACATCAAATCACAACTATATTAACTAACATAGAAGCGAGAGAAATATAGCACACTTTCAAGGAACATCAAATCACAACGGGCGGTCATCCCGGGATTTTTTTTATACCAATATAGCACACTTTCAAGGAACATCAAATCACAACAAGCCGCAGGCGTGGAAGCCGCCGCCCTGAATATAGCACACTTTCAAGGAACATCAAATCACAACTGCTTTGCCGCCGAACAACTTCACGCCCTAATATAGCACACTTTCAAGGAACATCAAATCACAACAGGACTTCAGGCAGTCAGCGAAGAAACTTTAATATAGCACACTTTCAAGGAACATCAAATCACAACAACCTTTCACATGCAACGATATTTCCGACCAATATAGCACACTTTCAAGGAACATCAAATCACAACTTTCC
>JAFTJI010000089.1 GCA_017456495.1 Lentisphaeria bacterium
TTCTTGTCTTGGTAACAGTGTAAAAGAGACATGGGACGCTCTTCTTGCCGGCAAATGCGGGATTGATACGATCAAGCGTTTTGATATGAGCGCATATCGTACACATATCGCCGGGGAAGTCAAAAATTTCGACATTACCAAATACATGTCAGACAAGGAAGCCCGCCGTCTTGATGATTTCTGTCATTATGCGATTGCAGCGACAGATGAAGCTCTTGCAGATGCAGGACTTCCGTTGGATTTCCGTCTGGAAGGATCACCTGTGGATCCGGAACGTGTCGGTGTTTGTGTCGGAAGCGGTATCGGCGGTATGAGAACCATGGAAGAACAGTGCATGAAACTGATCCAGTCCGGACCGAGCAGAGTTTCCCCCTTCCTTATTCCCATGATGATCATTGATATGGCATCCGGCTCTGTGTCTATGAGAGTCGGCGCAAAGGGTCCCAACTTTGCAGCAGTTACAGCTTGTGCAACTGCAAGCCATTCTATTGGAGAAGCATATTGCGCCGTTAGCCGCGGCGATGCTGATATTATGATTACCGGCGGTGCTGAAGCATCCGTCTCCCGTCTTGGAATCGGCGGTTTCTGTGCAATGAAAGCCCTGAGTACAAGAAATGACGATCCTCTGCACGCAAGCCGTCCTTTTGATAAGGACCGTGACGGTTTCGTTATGTCTGAAGGTGCAGGCGTCCTGATCCTTGAAGAGATGGAACACGCCAAGAAGCGCGGAGCCAGGATCTACGGTGAAATCATCGGATACGGTGCAACCGGCGATGCGTTCCACATCACCAGTCCTGCTCCCGGCGGAGAAGGCGGTGCCCGTGCAATGAAGATGGCTATGAAGAATGCCGGTATCAATCCTGAAGACGTTGACTACATCAACGCACACGGAACCAGTACCCATCTGAACGATATGTACGAAACAGCAGCGATCAAGACCGCGTTCGGCGATGCAGCAAGAAAAGTTGCCATCAGCAGTACAAAAGGCGGTATGGGTCACTCTCTCGGTGCAGCGGGCGGACTGGAAACGATCGTCTGTCTCAAGGCAATGGAAACAGGTATCGTTCCCCAGACCCTGAACTACACCACACCTGATCCGGATTGTGATTTGGATTACACCCCCAACACCCCCCGTGAACGTCAGATCAATATCGCGGTCAATACAAACCTCGGTTTCGGCGGTCACAACGGTGTTATCATCGTCAAGAAAGTCTGATCTTCAGACGGACTTGTACAACGGCACAGGGCATGCGGATTTTTCCTGCATGCCTTATGTCGTAAAAAAAGCCCCGGGAAAATTGCCGGGGCAATTGTCATTTTACAGAATCAGAGCATGGAAAACGAACAAGAACCAGAACGAATAGGAAACGGGGCGATCTGCAGCGGCTATGCCGAAGCGAAGACTGCCTCGGAACTCAATGCAATATTTGCCGGCAATACGGCAGGAAACCTTGCGGCAATCGAATCTGCCATAGGTGATATTTCTCTTGTTTCCAGAGATGCCTGGATCCGGATCAGCGGAAAAAATCCGGAGTCCTATCAAAAAGCAAAATCCCTGCTCGACCATATTTTCAAGATCTACGGAGACTGCGGAGTTGTCCGCCAGGCTGATATTGATGCAGCGATAAAGACTTGTGCCTCCGGAAAGATCGACACGTTAAAAGATTTTCACACTGCGCGGATCAAGGTTTCGAAGAAAAAACATGAGATCACGCCCCGGACAGCCAATCAGCTGGCGTATGTGGATGCGATGAACAAATCGGATATTGTATTTGCGCTGGGACCGGCTGGGACCGGAAAAACCTATCTGGCGGTTGCTATGGCTGTGAGCCGTCTGCTCGCAGGAAAATGCGAAAGGATCGTCCTTGCCCGTCCTGCAGTGGAAGCCGGTGAAAATCTCGGATTTCTCCCCGGAGATCTGGAAGAAAAAATCAATCCGTACCTGAGGCCTTTGAATGATGCGCTGCGTGAGATGCTTGATCCTGCGGAACTGGAAGCGTTCCGGGAACGCGGCATGATCGAGCTTGCGCCGCTCGCGTTCATGCGCGGCAGAACGCTGAACAACTCATTTATCATTCTGGATGAAGCCCAGAATGCAACGAACGATCAAATGCTGATGTTCCTGACCCGGCTTGGTTTTCACTCCAGCTGTGTCATTTCCGGGGACCCGACCCAGACAGATTTGCCCCACAAAGTTCAGAGCGGACTTCTGCATGCCTGCCGTCTGCTGGAAAACATTGACGGGATCAGAGTTTGCCGTTTCGGGAAAGGCGATGTTCTCCGGCACTCACTGGTAGAGCGGATCGTCCGGGCTTATGAAGAAGATAAGATCCGCAAAGGAACAGAGGAGGCTGGAGAATGAGTTTATTTCAGAAGAATCCGTCCCCGGACAGAAACAGAGAAATCCATTCCAGCAATGCTGTTCGGATTTCTGTGTTCAAGAAGTTGAAAAAACAGCATTATTTCGGCATTGTTGTACTTTTGATTCTGATGATTGCCGCAGTCTTGTCTATGATGACCCGTATGGATGTTCAGGATGTGCCGCATCTTGTCCCGGGGCAGACTGCCAGTGCTACGATTTATGCAGCAGTACCGTTTTCATACATAGATGAAGCAGAAACGAAATCTCTTCATAAAGAGATATTATCCAAACAACCGCTATTTTTCCGTGTCAGGCAGGACAAAATCAACCTTCTGAAGGCGGAGTTGGGAAAATTCAAAAAACATCTGGAAGAACGGGGTGTGAAATTTGATAACGGGAAGCTCTATGACAGCTTTTCAAAACGGGTAATTACTGCAGCGGAACAAGGTTTGATTTTGCCTGCAGATCAGTTGGAATACCGCCGATACACTTATCGTCTGATAGATCATTTGGGACGTTGTCCGATTGAACGGAAAGATATCATAGATGCCAACTGTCCTCAGGATAAAGCGAAAGAGATAGCAAAGAATATCATATTTGATTTTTTCCGGGAGGAATCTGCGAGTTTCAAGCTGAAAGAGGGGGAATTTTTCAGAAAGCATGCTGAACGCATTTTAAGTCTGGCTGCGATGGAGTATGATCGTATATACACAGACAAGGCACACAAACAGGCTTTGAAAGAAGTTGGAGTTGTTCAATATGAATATTTCCGCGGCAATCTTCTTTTGAGAAAAGGGGCAATCGTTACGCCTCAGGATATCAAAAGACTGAAGTTGTATAAAGCCGCGTTGGAAAAGGTCAAGCTGACCAGAGTGATCAAAGCGGATTGGGTCCAACTGCTCCAGAGCATCTGTATTGCCTTTCTCCTGATTCTGTTTACTGCAATTTATGTTACGCATGTTCATCCGGAAGTGGTACAAAGCGGCAGCAAGATGACAGCTCTGGGGCTGATTATTCTTACGGCACTTCTTCTGAATATTCTTTTTGTAAAGATGTTTGCCTATGCCAGTGAGCTGTTTTCGATTCCGCCCGGCTTATGGTATTTGGCTCTTCCCATTGGTTTTGCGCCGATTGTCATTGCATTGCTGATCGGGGTCAGAGTCGCGTTGTTCTCCGGGCTTTTTATTTCCCTGGTTGCATCCTTTTCAGGCATGAACCAGTTCAGCATGGTTATATTCGGAATGGTTGTCAGCGCATTGTCATCGTACACAATACGCACCTGCTGGAATTTCCGCAGTTTGTTTTTGCGAGGATTCTTTACTCTTTCATTTGTCTCTATCATTCTTGCCACAATTTTCTGCTGGCGTGACAATCAGCTGCGGGAGATGCTTCCGTGGCCGTTCATCATTCCGGTGGCGGTAAGTATTGCGACAATTGTTATTGTTCAATTCTCGCTCGTTATACTGGAAGCGATCTTTGATCTGACATCTAAAATATCTCTGAGTCTTTTCTGTGATTACAACCATCCGCTTTTGAAGGAGATGCAGATCAAATCCCCCGGGACCTACCATCACAGTCTAGTTGTTTCAATGCTTGCAGAATATGCAGCGGAATCAATTGGAGCAGATCCGGTCAAAGCACGGGTCGGAGCATTATTCCATGATATCGGGAAAACAGCCAATCCGGAATATTTTACGGAAAACAACAATAATGGCGAAAATTTGCACAGGGGCTTACCCCCCCGGGACAGTGCTGCAGTTATCACCCGACATGTCCACCAGGGGATGAAACTTGCCAAAGAGTATAAGCTGAAACGTCCGATCAGGGATGCGATCGAACAGCATCACGGTACTGACCTGGTGTACTATTTTTACAAGCAGGCGAAGGACAGCGGAGAGTGCATCAACGAGCAGGAATTCAGATACCCCGGACCAAAGCCGCAGACGAAAGAAATAGCGATCATCTCTCTTGCCGATGCCTGTGAAGCAGCCTCAAGATCACTGGAAAGACCTTCTCAGGAACAGATTTCTGAAATGGTGAGTGCAATCATACAGAAACGTCTGAAAGAAGGACAGCTCAGTGAATGTCCCCTGACTTTCCGGGATCTCACTGACATCCGTGACAGTTTTGTAAAAACGCTGACCTCCATGCTTCATGCGAGGATCGCATACCCCAAAGATGAGGAAGAGGAAAATGAAAACGATTTGTTCCTGGATGCTGAACGCAAAGCGTCCACAGAAAAAAAATCTTGAAAAACTGATCGTACTTGCCGCAGAAGAAGCCGGGGTCGGTGATTGTCCGGTTGTCTCTGTTGTGTTTCTGTCATCGGAACAGATGGCGGAAGCCAATATGGAAATGCTGGGGCATGTTGGCCCCACGGATGTGATCAGTTTTGATCTCCGAGATCCTGATCTTCCGGCAGAAGAGGAAGAGGCTGCGCCCGGAATCGAGCTTTATATTTGTCCGGAAGTGGCAGAAAAAGAGGCGTTGAAGCGGGGGCTCCCCTATTCCCGGGAAGTTACGTTATATATTGTACATGGATTTCTTCACATGGCGGGCGAAGATGATCTCTGCCCGGAAGCGAAACGGAAAATGCGGCGTGCGGAAAAACGTGTTTTAAAAGCATTGGAACAAAAAATCAACTTTGAAAGGGTTTTTGGACAAGGGCTGGTTCCTGTCCGGTAATCTATGAGTATTTACGATATCAGTCTTCTGGCAGCTGCCATCGCGTATGTCTGCGTCTCCTGCGTCTATGATGCCTATGAAAATCTTTCCGGCGGACGTGTCCGTAAACTGGAAGAGACAGAGCCCGTTCTTGCGGAAAAACTGGATGCCTGGCTGGAACAGGATCACCTGTTCCGCACCTGGTTCAAACTGGCATCGTTTGTTCTTGCCCTTGTTTGCGGAGGCATGATCCTTCCGGTTGCGAACGAAGTTGCCGCCAAATTCGGCTGGGAACTCCGGTATGTGCAGCTTTGTCTGTATATCGGGCTTGTGCTTCTGCTCTGCGGTGTTACGGAGATCCTGCAAAAACTGATTCTTGTCCGTGCAGATATTGCGATCCTCCGTTTCTTCATGCCGCCGACAGCGATTTTAGCGAAAACGATCCTTCTCCCGCTGATCCCCCTTTACAAGCTGATTGACAGGAGGGTGGAAAAGCTTCTGGATGAAGCAGATCCGGAAGATAAGGCAAGTCTGGAAGATGAAATTCTTGACATGATGGAAGATCAGCCGGACAGTGATCTGGAAGAAGGAGAAAAGCGAATGATCAAAGGAATTTTTGACCTGCCGAACACCTCTGTAAAAGAGATCATGACTCCCCGCGTGGATATCGCGGCACTTCCCATGACTGCCACCGTCGCAGATGCGAAAAAACTGATTATCGAAAGCGGACACAGCCGGATTCCTGTCTATGGCAGATCCATTGATGAGATCCGCGGAGTCATTTATGCAAAAGACTTTATCCGCGTAACAGATGAAAAACAGAAGCTCCAGCGTTTGATCAGAACCCCGATCTTTGTGCCGGAGACTAAAGCTGTGGATGAACTTCTGGATGAGATCAAGCGGACACACAACCACTTTGCTGTCATCATTGACGAATATGGCGGAACCAGCGGGATCGTCACCTTTGAAGATATCATCGAAGAGATCGTCGGTGATGTCCGGGATGAGTTCGACCAGCAGGAAGAGGCAGAAGAAAAATCCCAGCTGATGCCTGATGGTTCTGTGATCTTCGAAGCCAGAACCTCTATTTCCGATGTCAATGAGATTCTGGATATCGAAATCTCTGAGGATGAGGATTCTGACACCATCGGAGGTTATATCTGTTCAGCGATGGGACGGATCCCGGAACGTGGCGAAACCTTTATTGAGCCGAACCTGTTCCGGGCAGAGATTATCAGCGCAGACCGGAGAAAAATTCAGAAAGTCAGAATATATGTCCTTGATGCGGAAACTGAATAAGGAGTTATCATGTCAGATCCAAATCAAAAAAACGGTTCATTTGTAGGAAAGCTCTTAAAAAACAACATGGTCACAGGGCTTCTGATCGTTATTCCGATCCTGGTAACGCTCTGGGTCGGCTGGTGGAGTATCTCTGTTATGACCGACTGGGCGATCCTTCTTCTGCAAAAACACAGACCCGATCTTGCCAAGTGGACAAGCATCACTCTTCTTTTCCGCTTGATCACAATAGCATTCCTGGCACTGATTGTCTTCCTCATTGGGCTTCTTGCCAAAGTAACGGTTGGAAAACATCTGATCCGTCTGACTCAGAAGATTTTTCTGAAACTTCCGATTCTGAGTATCGTGTACTCCACCTGCCAGCAGATCGGTGAGACCGTCAAAAATCAGAAGGGCGGACTCTTCAAACAGGTTGTACTCTTTGAGTATCCCAGAAAAGGAAGCTGGGCAATCGGTTTCATTACCAGTTTCAACGAACAGGATTTCGAAGTAACAAAATATTTCAAAAATGGGGTGTACAGTGTGTTCATGCCCACGACCCCCAACCCGACAAGCGGTTTTCTGTTCTATATTCCGAAAGAAGACTGTATCCTGCTTGATATGCCGGCAGGAGAAGCGATGAAACTGATTGTCAGCGGCGGTGTTGTGCTGCCTAATATCCCCGAAAAAGAAAACGAAAAAGAAGAAGAAAAAGAAGAAGAGTAAAAAAATCAACCATACCCCCCAGTTCCCGAAAATAATTCAGAACCGGGGAAACGTTCCGGAACGGAAAGAAAGTGAACTGAATATGTTTTTGGAAATCATCAAGAACCCGGTCTTATTATCAGTCCTCGTACTGCTGATCCTCTCAATGATCAAAATGAACGTGGCGTTTGCCCTGATCATCGCGGCAATGTCCGGCGGACTTCTGGCAAAAATCGGAGTAACAGCAACGGTCTCCGCATTTTCTGACGGTTTGGCAGGCGGTGTGAATATTGCCTTCAACTATGCGATTCTCGGTGCATTCTCCATTGCAATTTCCAAGTCCGGAATAACGGAACTTCTTGCAAAACAGCTGTTCCGGATCGCAGGAACAGGCGAAGCATCCCCCAAAAAGATATGGCTCCTGAAATATTTTCTGATCGTTGTTCTGACTCTGATCTCCATCTCCTCCCAGAACCTTGTGCCGATCCATATCGCATTTATTCCCATTGTGATCCCTCCCCTGCTGAAAGTTTTTGAAAGACTGCAGCTTGACCGCCGCATGGTGGCATGTATTCTCACTTTCGGTCTGATTACTCCTTACATGGTTCTTCCTTTTGGATTCGGACGGATCTATCTGAACGATATTCTCATCAAAAACATTGTTGATTCCGGCTTGCAGGTCACCGCAGATATGGCTCCGAAAGCGATGTTTATCCCCGCACTCGGCATGATCGCGGGGCTCTTGATCGCCGTCTTTATCTCTTACAGAAAACCGCGCATTTATGATACGGTTAAGACCGAAGGGATCGAAGAGACTGCAAATGTTGAGATCAAGCCCTGGAAAGTTATTGTCGGGATCATTGCGATTGCAGTTGCGCTTACCGGACAGCTCTGGCTGAACTCTCTTGCAATCGCGGCTTTGGCTGGAATCGTTGTATTCCTGATCTCCGGAGTTATCTCCATGAAAGACACCCATGATGTCTATACCAAAGGGATCCACATGATGGGCGGGATCGGGATCATTATGATCGCAGCCAGCGGTTTTGCAAAAGTAATGAAAGCAACCGGACAGGTTGATTCTCTGGTTGAACTGATTTCCACAGGAGTCGGAGACCAGCGCGGGCTTGCAGTTTTCCTGATGCTTCTGATCGGTTTGATCATCACCATGGGAATCGGATCATCCTTCTCCACGGTTCCTCTGATTGCAGCGATCTACGTTCCGCTCTGCATTAAACTGGGGATTTCTCCCATAGCGACCATTGCGATTGTCGGTGTTGCCGGAGCTTTGGGCGATGCGGGCTCCCCTGCTTCAGAATCTGTGCTTGGTCCCACAGCAGGGTTAAATGCGGATGGACAGCATGATCACATTTATGATTCCACCATTCCGACCTTTATACATTTCAACATTCCGCTTCTGATTGCGGGCTGGATTGCCGGCATGATGCTTTGATAGGCTGGTGTTTTCCGCTTAAAAATAGATTTGTTTTCCTTTTTTTTAGAATTTCTTAACTTTTTAATTGAAAAACTAATATCCTGTGCTATATTATATAGACAGCATGGGATATTTTTTTTGGCAAGAGGTAATCTCGAAAGAAAGAGAAAGAAATGAACGAAATTTGGAAACAGCTTTTTGAAACCTCTGAATCGGTCCGGAATTTCTATGAAAGGAATATTTCCCGGAAACCGAAAAGAGAGCTTACGATTTCGCAGCTCCGGGTCATGTCCTGTATCTTTTTCAATGATTCAGGTGTCATGCGGATCAAAGATATCTCAGAAGAACTCGGGATCACAGCCGGTGGGATCTCCCAGTCTGTGGACGTATTGGTCAATGCCGGTCTGCTGACCAGATGTAAGGATGAACATGACCGGCGCGCCGTTGCAGTTGCTCTTTCAGAGTATGGTCTGAAAGTCCGTGCAGAAGTTTATGAAGAGTTTGAACAGATGTTTATGCCCTTCCTGGATGGGGTCACGGAAGAAGAAAAAGAAAGCTTCGCAAATGTTCTCGGCAAAATTCTCAGTAACGTAAAAAAAGAAAATATAAAGAGGTGATTTCAAAAATTCCGCAAAACATGACTGAAAAGGGATTGTTGGTGAGCAGGAAATGGCAGGTTGAGGGTGATGCCCCGCAGGGTTCGCTGAAGATGCTCCAGCAGCTGATCGCAACAAGAATTTTCAAGCATTTTTGAAATTTTTTGAAATTTTCTCAGAAACAAAAAAGACTCCCGGAAAAACTGATGAGTCTTGAAAGCAAGGAAAAGAAAAATGGTAAAGAAAAGTCTGATTCTTACAGGAATGATGTGCGCGGCACTTGTCTGCGCTCAGGGTGCACGGAGAGCTCCGGTTGTTTCCGTTACGGAAGTAGTGGAAATGGAGCAGCTCGAAAGCAGAAAATACACGGGTATCGTTGTTGCTCCTGAAGTCGTTCAGGTCGTTCCCCGCGTTTCCGGGGAAATCATCAAAGTCGGTTTCAAAGACGGCGATGTTGTTAAGAAAGGACAGCTTCTTTATCAGCTGGATGATATCCGTTACAAAGCAGTTGTGGAAGGATTGAAAGCCAAGATTTCCGGGATCAATGCCAAGATCAAAGGATTTGAAGCGAAGATCGCCAGCTGCAAAGCAAAGCAGGTATATGCACAGAAGAACTATAACCGTATCAGCCAGCTTTTTAATAACAAAGCAACCAGTCTGGACAGCTTGGAAAGTGCGAAATCCGCTATTGATGCAGCGAATGCAGATCTTGCATCTGCTGAAGCAGATTTGCTGGCGGCAAAAGCTGATCTTGCTGCGGCAAATGCTGAACTCATCACAGCTATGGATGATTTGAAAAACACAAAAATCATTGCGCCGATCGACGGTATCGCAGGTGTTAACAAAACCACACTCGGTAACTACATCACCCCCGGCTCCGGTGTACTTGTTACCATCGTTAAGGTCAATCCCATCCGTGTCAAATTCGCAATCAGTACCAGCGACTTCCTGAACGGTTACGGAACCTTGAAGAGAATGCAGGAAAGCGCAACCGTCAGAGTCCGTCTCTCCAATGGGAAAGAATATCCGCTGGACGGTCAGGTCGCGTTCCTGAACAACGAAGCAAACTCCCGTACAGACGCTATTCTGGTCTATGCTGAGTTCAAAAATGCAAAAAATATCCTGATCAACGGAAGTACCGTTACAGTCACACTCAATAAGAAAGATAAGAAGAAAGTCCTTGCAATCCCCCTGAGTGCGGTTGTTTACGACGTGAAAGGTGCATGTGTCTATGTTGTAGGTGATGACGGCAAAGCGAAAAAGCATTACGTTGTTTCCTGCGGCTCTGACAGTGAATTTCAGTACGTTGTCTCCGGTGTCAGCAAAGGACAGAAAGTCATCTCTGCCGGAACTCACAAAGTCATGATCGACGGCATGCCGGTCCAAATTCTTACCCCTGCGAGGAAATAACCCATGTTTTCAAAGATCTTTATTGAACGTCCCAGATTTGCGATCGTCATCAGTATCGTGCTGGTGCTCTCCGGGATCATCTCACTCTACAAATTACCGGTTGCAGAATATCCGGAAATCGCACCGCCGTCACTCTATGTGTCTGCGGAATATACCGGAGCCAGTGCGGAAGTGGTGGCGCAGACTGTTGCTATGCCTATCGAAGACCAGATCAACGGGGTGGAAGACCTGCTCTATTTCTCTTCCAACTCCAGCGATACCGGTTCTTACAGCTGTAACGTCACCTTCAAGAGCGGAACCGATACCGACATGGCATTGGTGAACCTGCAGAACGCCGTGAAGCGCGCAGAACCGAAACTTCCCTCTGAAGTTACAAAACTCGGTGTGAACGTGACCAAACGCGGCGGCGATATCCTTGCCATGTTTGCCTTCCTTACCGATGGTTCCACCACCGATATGATGGCTCTGAACAACTATATCGAAACAAATATCAAAGATGCAATCACCCGTATCGACGGTGTTGCCTCCTGCGAAGTTATGTCTCTGCAGGAATACTCCATGCGTATCTGGCTCGACCCGCTGCGCATGTCCGGTCTCAACGTCACTGTTGCTGATATCCAGTCTGCAGTTGCGACCCAGAACATCCAGGCTGCCGCCGGCTCTATCGGTACAGAAAAGAGTAACAAATATATCAGTTACAAACTGAACGTTGTAGGACGTCTTGTTGAAAAATCTGAATTTGAAAACATCATCATCCGCCGCGACAATGACGGTTCTGTCATCTATCTGAAAGATGTTGCCAAAGTGGAACTGGGTGCCAGCAGCTACTCCGGAGAAACCATCTACAACGGGAAACAGGTTGTGGGTCTCGGGGTTTACCGTTCCCCTGAAGCAAACGCTATGGATACCGTTAAAAAGGTCAAAGAAGAGATCAAAAAGTGGCAGAAACGTTTCCCGAAAGGCGTTTCCTACGAAATTGCTTATGACCCGACCCGCTTTATTGAAGTTACGCTGGAAGAAATCTTCGTAACCATTGTGATTGCTCTTCTTCTGGTTGTGTTGATCACCTGGCTGTTCCTGCAGGATTGGCGCGCTACATTGATTCCGTCAATCGCAATTCCTGTGGCATTGCTGGGAACATTCCCCTTCATGCTCGCTTTCGATTACAGTATCAACGTGCTGACCATGTTCGGTTTGATCCTGGTGATCGGATCGTTGTGCGACGATGCTATCGTTGTGGTGGAAAATACTCAGGCTCTGATGGAACGGGACGGTCTGTCGCCGAAAGAAGCTGCGATCAAATGTATGCAGCAGATCACCGGGGCTATTATTGCAACGACCCTTGTGACCGTTGCCTGTTACATGCCGCTGGCATTCTACGGCGGTATGGTGGGTAACATCTACGTCCAGTTCGCTATGACAATGTGTATCTCTCTCTGTCTTTCCACAGTTGTGGCTATGACACTGAGTCCTGCGCTCTGTGCAACGATCCTGCGGAAACCGGATCCGAATGTCCCGTTCTACTTCCGCGGCTTCAACAAAGCACTTGACGGTTCCAGAAAAGTTTACAGTTTCTTTGTGAAATTCCTTGTCCGCAAGTCTCTTGTAACAATCATCCTCTTCGGTATCGCTGTCGGACTTGTTTACTTCCTCTCTACAAGGATGGAAAACAGCTTCCTTCCGGAAGAAGACAAAGGGGTTATTTTCTGTAATATCGAACTTCCCTCCGGAGCATCTCTGGATCGTACGGGGGCAGTTTTGAGACAGGTTCAGGATATTGCGCTGAAAGTTCCCGGGATCAACACCTGTATGATGGTTTCCGGATTCAGTTTGCTCTCCGGCCGGGGGGAAAATGTCGGTCTGTGTATTCTTCAGCTTGATGACTGGAGTGTCCGTACGACACCCGAACTTCAGCTGGGACATATCAAGAATATTGTGCAGGGACAGCTGAGCCAGATTGCCGATGCAAATATCATGTGCTTCACGCCTCCTGCAATCATGGGTCTCGGTGCAACAGGCGGTGTCACATATAACCTCTGTGCAATCGGTGATGTCAGCGCGCAGGATCTCTCCTTGGAAACAAAGAAGTATCTCTATGCTATGAATCAGTCTCCGCTGACTGCATACGCCATGTCCAGCTATAATGCTGATACTCCGCAGATCTTCCTTGACCTGAACCGTGAAAAAGCAGAAAACATGGGAGTCGACCCCGCAACCGTCTTCATGACCCTGCAGAGTAAACTTGCCTCTCTCTACATCAATGACTTTACCTTGATGAACAGAAACTTCAAGGTGAAAATGCAGGCTGCGCCCGGACACCGTGTTTCTCTGGACGATATCCGTGACATCCAGGTTCCCAACAGTTCCGGCGAAATGGTTCCGCTGAGCTCCATTGCAACGCTGAAGTTCACAACCGGACCGCGTCAGATCACCCGTTTCAACAAGATGATCAGTGCCGGAGTCAACTCTCAGACTGCGCCCGGTGTCAGCTCCAACCAGCTGATGAAGTTGGCAGAAGATACGCCCATGCCGGAAAACTACCATGTGGAATGGACCGGTTTGAGTTATCAGGAACGTGAAAACGAAGGTCAGATCCTCTTCCTTATGGCATTGGCACTGATCTTTGCATACCTGTTCCTGGTCGCCCAGTATGAAAGCTGGATCCTTCCGATCTCTGTTATGCTGTCCGTGACATTTGCGATCCTCGGGGCATTGATCGGATTGTTCGTTATGAAGGAATCTCTGAGTATTTACGCTCAGCTCGGTCTGGTTATGCTCATCGGTCTTGCTGCGAAAAACGCCATTCTTATGGTGGAATTCGCCAAGACAGAACATGAATCCGGAAAGAGTATTGAAGAAGCAGCTCTCGCCGGAGCAAACATGCGTTACCGTGCAGTGTTGATGACCGCATGGAGCTTCCTGTTCGGTGTGTTCCCGCTGGTGATCGCTACCGGTGCAGGTTCCGGAAGCCGCCGCGCTATCGGTATCACCACCTTCTCCGGTATGCTTGTTGCGACTTTGATCGGTATCATCTTCACTCCGGCTCTCTACGCTGTCTTCCAGCGGATTTGTGACTGGACCATGAAGAAGTTCTCAAAGAAGAAAGTTAAAGATCCGGAAGATCAGAATAAGGTAACTCCCGCCTGAGATTCCGAGTTAACTTGATTAAAAAAACTGCTGCAAAACCTCAAAAATTTTGCAGCAGTTTTTGTTTTTATCTTACTGAAACAATGATTTTCAGATAAAACCGTTGCTTGAAAACTTACGGAGCTCTATCACGTTTATTTCTGAAAATCTGTCCATTGAAGCATCTAATTGCGGCTTGCAAAATATAATATTTGTGATATAGTAAGTCCAAACAAAATTTCTGAACAGGTTTTATGATGAATACAGTTATCTTCAACGGCATGATTTGTGACGGTTCCGGCAATGAACCGGAGCCAAAAGATCTTCTCCTGAAAGATGGCAGAATCGCCGATATCGTCCCACCGGGGAATTTGAACAAAACCGATGCTGAAAAAATTGATGCAAAAGGGAAAGTTGTTGCACCCGGATTCATTGATGTTCATGCACACGGAGATACCCGGAAATTGCACTATCCGGAACGAAAATCCGTTCTTTTGCAGGGAATTACTACAGAAATCGACGGGAACTGCGGGGACAGTGATTCCTGCGCGCCGGGAGAATCAAACGGCTTTCGATGGAATAATCTTGAAGAGTATGCTGAGATCATTAATGAGTTGAAATGTTCTGTCAACACAGTTGTTCTGGCAGGACACAACACGATCCGGCAACAGGTCATGGGAGACAGTTCTGACCATGCTTCGGCAGAGGAAATCAAAGCAATGCAGCATCTTCTTGAAAAAGCATTGGAATCGGGTGCTGCAGGATGGTCGAGCGGATTGACCTATTTCCCCGGCAAGTTTTCCGATGAAGAAGAGCTCAAAGCTCTTTCCCGGGTAACAGCCGGAACAGAAAAGATCTATGCCACCCATATGAGAAGCGAAGGCGATGATCTTTTCAACGCACTTCAAGAAGCCGTAAATGTGGCAAAAGCAGGTTCAAACCGCTTACAGATCAGCCATCTCAAAACAATTTTTCCGCGCAATTTTCATAAAATAGACCGTCTTCTGGAAATGATCGGGATGGAACGGCAGAACATGGATCTCCACTGCGACCGCTATCCTTATATTTATTCTTCGACACGGATCGGGCAGATCCTTCCCGCCCCTTATGATAAAATCGTGGATATTCAGGAGCGGCTGCGCACTTCAAAAGAGTTCCGGAAAGAGCTTGCCGCTGCGCTGAAGAACAGTCCCAGAGATTTGAAGACGACCATTTTGATTTCTGAAAACAGGACCCTTGCAGAAATTGCAGAGGAAAGAGGCCGTACTGTTGAAGAGATCGGCATGGAAATGCTGATGCAGGATCCCGGACAGACAGCAGCTTATTTATGTATGTCAGAAGCTAATTTGAACCGGATTCTGGCGCAGCCGTATGTCTGTGCCGGTTCGGATGGGATATCCTGTCAGCTGGACGATCCGGCGCAGGAAGGTCATCCCAGAGCAGTGGGTTCTTTCCCGAAATTCTACCGTCTGGTATCACAAATGAGTTCAGTCGGAGAAGCCGTCTGTAAAATGACCGGTTTGCCCGCAACAATTTTCCGGATTCCCGACCGCGGTTTTATCCGCAAGGGAAAGATTGCGGATCTTGTGATATTTGATCCGGAAAAGCTGGATTCATTTGCCGGTTTCAGCCGGAATAATTTACGCCCGGAAGGGATTGATAAAGTATTTGTAAACGGTCAAATCGCATGGAACTCTGCCGCGCCGCATCAGATTGGACGGCATGGGCGTTTCATTGCAGTAAATTGAGAAGAATCATGAAGAAAGCAAAAATACTTTTCGCCTCAGATACAGCCCCGATACGGGGATTCGCTCAGATCATGAAAGAGGAACCTCATGCTGTTTACGGAGATCTGCTTCCGCATCTGCAGCAGGCAGACTACAGCATTGTCAATCTGGAATCACCGCTGAGCTGTCCGAACGGGTTGATCACCAAAAGCGGAGCAGCTTTTTCCGGGGAAGAGGAACATATTTCTGCCCTCAAAGCCGGAAACTTCAAAGCCGCAGTCTGTGCGAATAATCACACCTTTGACAGCGGTTTGGAAGGGTTCCGCAACACCCGGGCTCTTCTTGAACGGAATCGAATTTCAACGGTCGGCGCGGGCGAAAATATCTTTGAAGCCCGGAAAGAACTCTCCTTTGAAGTAAACGGCATAACATTTGCTCTTTTTGCAATTTCCGAGGGGGAAGATATGCTGGGCGCGAGAGAAAACTCTTACGGTGTCCGCCCCTGGGAAGTGGAAAAACTGGCAGAAGAGATCCGGAATGCCCGTGAAAAATACGATATCATTCTGGTCTCAGCCCACTGCGGATTGGAATATCAGCCGTATCCCTCTTTTTATGTTTACGAAGCCTTCAAGCTCTGGGCTGATGCCGGAGCAGATATGATCATCGGACATCATCCTCACGTTCCTCAGGGAATGACCTGTTTCGGAAAAACTCCGGCATATTTCAGTCTGGGAAATTTTGCGTTCTACCAGCCGGTGAAATTTCTGCACCGGAAAACAGGGTATTTCCTTGAGATTGAGGCAGATGCAAACGGAATCACCACACACAGAGCAGTGCCGTACCGCATAGAAGAGAGAAATCTCCGACTGCTCACACCGGAAGAAAAAGCTGACTTTGAAACGCTTTTTTCCAAGCTCTCCGCTCCTCTTTCCTCGCCGGGATCTGCCCGGGAAGCATGGAACGCTGTTCTTGCTTACAACGGCTTGCAGGGTTTTCAGAATGAGCTGGAAAAGATTCTTGCAACGATACGGGAAAACCCTGCGAAAGGTGCTGCAATGCTCCGGAACCGGGTCACTTGCATCCAGCACAGTTCCCAATGGATCGACGGTATGACCAGGATCATAGCGGGGAACATTCAGGATGCACCGGAAGAGATGATCAAAATGGTCAAAGAGTTTATGACAAGAGAGTTGTAAAAGATGAAAAGAGTAATAGTCTGTGATTCCGGCTTAGGCGGATTGAACATTGCCTCCCGCTTTTTCACCGCAGGGAAGAAAGAGCTGGAACCGTGTGAATTGATCTATTTCAATGCCTATCCGTCTCAACAGTGCGGATTCAATAAACTGTCGTCGGAACGGGAACAGGAAGAGGTCTTCCGGGATGTCTTTGAAGGAATGAAAAAATTTTCGCCCGATCTTTGTCTGATTGCCTGTAATACTCTTTCCATTGTCTACGACCGGTTGAAAAAATGGTATCGTCCGGATTTTGAAGTTACCGGAATCGTTGATGCGGCAGTGAACGGGATGTTTGAAACATTGCAGGCGAATCCTTCTGCATCCATGCTGATCCTCGGCACAAAATCCACGGTCGAGTCCGGTGTTTATGCGAAAAAACTTACTGCAAAAGGAATTGCACCGGAACGGATCAAAGGGCTTGGCTGTCCGGGCTTGGCTACTCTGCTGGAATCTGATCCCGCGGCGGAAGAAGTTCAGACAAGTATTGCCCGGTATGCAGAACTTGCAGCAGGGCTTTTTGAATCGGAACCGACACAGCTCTTCTGCGCGCTTTGCTGTACCCATTTCGGTTTTGCATCGGAAATATGGCAGAAAGAGTTTTCTGAACATTTTTCCAATTTTTCCGGATTGGTCAACCCGAATGATCTGCTTGGAACAGATTTTTCAGCAGCAGTATTCAGTTACCATTCCAAAATTGATTTTTTCCCTGGCGCACGGGAAAGTATGAGTGCTTATTTTGAAGAACGATCTCCGCAGATTTCCAACGCTTTGAAAACTGCGGGATCCGAACCTGAGCTGTTCAAATTTACAAAAGGAGATATTTGAAATGGAAAAACAATGTGTTGTTCTTGTTACCGGAGCCGGTGGGGATGCCCAGGGCTGGGGGAATATGCAGGTAACTGAATCTGTCCGGGAGGCAATCATCGCAAACGGCTATGACTGCCGTATCGTCCTCGCCGAAAACCGGGAGGAGATGGAAAAAGGAGTGAAAAGCGGTCCCTGCTCCATCGTCTGGAGCTGCCTCTACTTCTTCTCTGACAGGGAAGATATCATCGGGATCCCGCCGGATGCCGTTTGGGTCGCCGATGTGCTTGACGAATTGAAGATCCCCTATATCGGACCTTCTGCACAGACCATGAAAAATCTGATCGGGAAGTTCGACACTCACGAGATCCTTGCAAAAGCGAATGTCAGCGTTCCGCGGCACGTTCTCTGTCCGCCTGCAACGGCTGATGACATCGACTATTTCCCCGCATTTGTCAAACCCAACGGCGAATCCCGCTCTGTGGGGATCAATGAAAACAGTGTCGTTGAAAACAGAGAGGCTCTGGAAAAACAGATCCGTTTCATACAGGAAGAGCTGCAGCAGTCAGCTCTTGTGGAAGAATATCTTCCCGGGAACGAATATACTGTCATGGTGATCGGAAACGGCAGCAAACGGGAAATCCTCCCCGGCAGAGTAACTGTCGATCCGAAGCATTATGGCAAATTCCCCGTACTGCGCAGCGATTTGCGCGGAGTCGGTCTGACCCATGTTTCCATTCCGGAAGAACATCAGGAAGAAGCTGTTGCGCTTGCAAACGCCGCCTGCGATGCGCTGAAGTGCGATGATCACGTCCGCATCGACATGCGGGAAGGCAAAGACGGCAAACTCCGGATCATGGAAGTCAACGGGATCCCCGGTTTGAAACCTGTCAAGAGCTGGAGTCCCCAGATTTATTCCCTCTATCATCCGGAGGGCGATACTTATACAGCACTGATCGGCACGATCGTCCGCTGTGCATTGGAGCGCGCGAATGGGTAAAAAACCTGTCATTCTGGTCAATATGGCTGTTGACGTGATCAACGGCAGGGAAAACGATGTTGTCATCAGCCAATATGTTCAGCGGGTCAGCGATTCCGGAGCTGTTCCGATGCTGATTCCATCCATTGAAAAAGAGGAAAACATTGAAACGCTTCTTGACCTGGCTGACGGAGTCCTGCTGATCGGCGGGCGTGATTATGATCCTGCAGATTACGGTGAGCCAGCCCATCCGGAAACAATGATGAACCGGATGCGTCCGCACTTTGATATTATCTTCGGAAAAGCGGTGCTCAAACGCCGGATGCCGGTTCTGGGGATCTGTGCCGGTTGCCAGCTGCTCAATATCGTTTCCGGCGGAAAACTCAACCAACATCTGGAAAACGCAACGGAACACCGCAATGGAGTTTTTCATTCTGCAGAGATCCTGAGCGACGGTTTCTTTTCCAAAGCGTTGAAACTTCGTGCAGGCGACAATGTAACGGTGAACAGTTTTCATCACCAGGCAGTTTCTCCGGCTGCAGTCGGGAAAGGGTTCAAGGTCACAGCAAAAGCGTTTGACGGCAGCATCGAAGTGATCGAACAGGAAGGCTCAAGAATGGTTCTCGGCGTTCAGTTCCATCCTGAACGGATGGACGATCTGGGCCCGTTGATTTTTTCCATACTGAAAGAAGAAGCTGAAAAATTCCACAATACATTATGAGGCAATTTCAAAAGTCTTCAAAAATGGCAGAAAATTCTTGTTGCGATCTGCAAATGGAGCGTTTTCGGTGGTTACCCTGTGGGTAGCCACGCTCAAACTACCATTTCCAACTCATCAACAATCTTTTTTCAGCCAA
>JAFTJI010000090.1 GCA_017456495.1 Lentisphaeria bacterium
GAAACAGGATAGGTTCCATGTTCGCTAGTGCCTTCCGCTTTGTCGTTCTGCATGTAGAAGCGGATCAATGCAGCCAGAGAGAATGCCAGACACTGGGGAAGTTTTGCATTGAGTTTGACATAATCCAGCAAGCTGGGCAGCACGCGGACTTTCCACTTGGAAACGGAGTTCAGAGAGATGGAAAGCAGACGGTGCATGGCAAAGGGATTTTCAAAGCGTTCCATGACGGAATCAGCGAAGAATGTTTTTTCCTGATCGGGCAGGTCAACGGTACAGTAGATTTCATCTTTGACGGACTTGCGGACGAGTTTTCCGAAGACAGGATCTTTCATCATTTCGTCAACATAAGTCAAGCCGCCGAGACTTGCAGCGAGAACGTTCCCGGTGTGTGCGCCGTTGAGAAAACGGACTTTTCTTGTACGGTAAGGGGTCTGATTATCGGTAATGACAACGTTGAGCCCGGCAGCCTGAAGGGGGAGTTCCTCTTCGATGGATTTGGGACCTTCGATGACGAAGAAATGGAAGATTTCGCCGCAGTCGATAAGTTTATCTTCGTAGCCGAACTGTTTTTCCATTTCAGCGGCTTCATTGCGGGGATAACCGGCAACGATGCGGTCGACCAGTGTATTGAAGAAGGTATTTTCCGTTTTGACCCAGTTTTTGAACTCTTCGGAGAGGTTCCAGAGATCGGCATACTTGAGGATGCAGTTCTTGAGATTGGTTCCGTTTTTGTCGATGAGTTCGCAGGGAAGGAAGTTCAAACCTTTTTCACCGGCAGCAAAGCGTTCGTAAAGAAGACTTGTGATTTTTGCCGGATAGGTGTTCTGGCACTGACCGGGGGTGTAAGGTTCTTCTTTGAATTCGATTCCGGCTTCGGTGGTGTTGGAGAAAACGAAACGGACATCTTTACCGCAGAAAGCGCGGACGGTTTCGAGCCACTGATGATAGGGGTTTAAGCAGCCTTTGACACATTCGATGACTTCTTTGTTTTCCACGATTTTTCCGTTTTCGACGCCCCGGAGGACAAGGGTGTAAAGACCTTCCTGGGCGTTGATCATATCGCTCATTCCCTGTTCGAGGGGCTGAACGATCTGGACCATTCCGTTGAATTTTCCCTGTTTGTTTATGGTGTTGATCATCCAGTCAATGAAAGCGCGGAGGAAGTTACCTTCGCCGAACTGAATGACTTTTACGGGCATGTTGACGGGTTCTGTTCTTTTGAGCAGGCTCATTTTGGAAATCCTTTCTTATTATTTCAGTATCAGTAGAACATTTGAGGTACTATACTTGCCAACGTTGGCATTTTCAAGTTGTTTCTATCGGCAGAAAATACTTTTTTCAGATAATTTTTGCGGTTTTCATGAAATATAAAGAGATATTGCAGTCTGTAACTTGAAAAAAAGAATCAATGTGGTATATTTCCCTTATGTTAAATTAACAACAAGAAAGGCTTATATTAACAAGAAAGGCTTATATTATGGAAATCTGTGATATCCCTGTCGGCAGTGTGCAGAAAGCACTGGATTTTCCCTTTTTTCCGGCAAAACACCTTGCCGTGATCTGGCATAACTGGAACCTTGTCGCTCCGGCGCGGATCGCTGAAGTCCTCGAAACATCCGAAGCAAACGTGATCGCAGATGCTGAAGCTATGGGCTTGATCCGCGATGATTCCAAGCTGGAACAGTTCGCAAGCCGCGGATATCAGACTGTCATCCGCACAAACTGGCATTTGCTGGATTATGAACAAATGCTGAAACTTCTCAGCTGGACCGCCGACAAGCTGGCATTCACGCTGAAAGAAGATGACTTCCTGTGGGTGAAACTCGGCTGCATGAAACCCAGTTGCGGAAAAGTCGTTTACCGTGAACTTACTGCGGAAGAAAAAGCCCGCGTTGCAGAGATCGCGCAGGAAACTGCAGAGATCCGCAAGGCGTTCCCCGCTGAAATCGAGCCCCATTTTGCATTTCTTGACAATTATGGAAAAATGGAAAGTCTCGGCGGCGGTAAAGCTGACGGCTTGCGCCTGATTTACTCCTATTCCGCTGTCTACGGCGATCCTTTCATGGATGAAAAAGTCGATCCCTATCCGGATGGTCTGCTGAAGGATTATGCCGCCGCCGGGATCAACGCTGTCTGGCTGCCCGGTTTGCTTTATACTCTGATTCCGTGGGTCGGTGAAAATCTGGAAATCTCCAAAGACTGGGAAAAACGCCTTGCCGGTGTCCGCCGGATCGCTGACCGCTGCGCAAAGTACGGGATCCGTCTTTATCTCTATCTGAACGAACCCCGTTCTCTGCCCAAGCATATTGCCGACCAGACTCCCTGGGGCGGTTCTGTGACGGAATCTGACGGCAGCACTGCGCTCTGTCCCTGGGCTCCCGGTCTGCTGGAAGCATTCTCTGCCGGGATCGAACGGCTCTGCCGCGAAGTCCCCACCCTCGGCGGTTTCTTCACCATCACCATGAGCGAAAACCTGACTCATTGTCTTGCCAGAAGCAACGAAGAGATGAGCTATGTCTGCCCCCGCTGCGCGGAACATACGAAAGCCGATAACGTAGCAAAAGTTCTGGAAGCGATCTACAAAGGGATCAAGGCTGCCGGATCTGATGCCAAAGTCGTTGCCTGGACCTGGGCATGGAAAGCTGACTGGGCTGTGGATGTCCTCAAGCAGCTCCCCAAAGACATCATGGTCATGTGCGTCAGTGAAACCAATGTGGAAACCAACGTGCTCGGTCATAAGGGAACGATCCTCGATTACTCCCTCTCCAAACCCGGTCCCGGACCCGATGCCAAAGTTCTCTGGAAACTCGGCAGAGATACCGGACACCCCTGTGTGGCAAAAATCCAGGTCAACACAAGCTGGGAAATGTCTGCTGTTCCGACAGTGCAGGTTCCGTTCCTTGTCAAACAGCACCTCGATGCACTGAAGGCGGAGGGAATCAAAGATTTCATGATGAGCTGGACCCTTGGAGGATGTCCCGGCGGAAACATGCCGCTGATGAACATGTCTGTGGAAGAGCTTGCGGAACGGAAGTTTGGAAAAGATGCTGCAGCAATGCTTGAGATCTGGAAGATCTTCTCCGATGCTTTCGCCAAGATCCCCTTTGATGTCACGGATCAGATTTACAAATCACCTCAGAATATCGGCGCTGCAAATCTGCTGTTCAAGGATCCCACCGGATATCAGGCAAGTATGGTTCGCGGGTTCCCCTACGATGATCTCAAAGGTTGGTGCGGAAGTTATCCGGAAGAGATTTTTGAAGAAGCCTTCCGTATTGTTGCCGACGAATGGAAAACCGGTCTTGACAAACTGGAAAAACTGGATGATACTCCTGCGCTCAAAGAGCAGAAGATCCTTGCAGAAACCACATGGACCTGTCTGCGGAGTACCTACTTGCAGACACATTTCATCCGTCTGCGCAATGCCGGAAAGATTTCAGAAACGATTCCGCTGATCAGAGAAGACATTGAACTCGCGAAAATGCTGATCCGGAATTATCTTGCTGATTCCAGAATCGGTTTTGAAGCAACGAACCATTATTTCTATACCATCAACGAGCTGATGGAAAAGATCATTGCAAGCAATTATCTGATCAAGCAGATCGGATAAGTCAGAGCAAGGAACAGAAACTGCCGCAAACCGGAAAAGGTCATGCGGCAGTTTTTTTTGCACTTGCGGGCTTATTTTCTTTTATGCCGGAATCCTTTCCGGATCTTTTTCCGGAGATAGGATGAGGTTTTGCCGCCGGAAACAGGAAGATGTAATTTATACCGGATTGCCAGCAGACGGATCCCGGTGACAAATATCATAATGATCAGAAACATCCAGAAAAAATGCACCGGGCAAAGCTTTATGAGAATGCAGTACAGGATCGCTCCAAGAAGTGATGCCGTTGCATAAAAGTCAGTGGTCAGAATGACGGGAATCCGTCCGGACATGACGTCACGGATCACTCCCCCTCCGACTGCGGTGATCACTCCGCTCAGGATGATCCCGATAAAAGAGAGTCCAAGCTCAGCTCCTTTGGCGGCTCCGATGGCTGTAAAAACACCCAGCCCGAAGGCATCGCATATCCGGATGATATTTCCCGCTTTCCGGATCAGCGGAGCCGAGAAAAATACGATCAGTCCCGTGAGAATACAGGAGAGAAGATAACTTTCACTCTTCAATGCCGCAACCGGAACAGAACCGATCAGACAATCCCGGATCATTCCCCCGCCGACTCCAACGGTACAGGCGAACACGATTACTCCGAGAAAATCCAGTTTCAGCCGGACTCCGCGCACCCCGCCGGTAATTGCAAAAATCACTGTTCCGACAATGTCAAAAAGATAAATCAGAAATGTTTGCATCTGAGGGGCTGAAAAACTCATTTATCCATCTCCAGAGACCCGATCCGTTCCGGCTTGCCCGGTTTCAACGAAACAATGCTCCATATCCGGAACGATTTGATCTCACCGAAACGGTACATCTTTCCTTCGTACCAGAAGAGATAAAGACGGTATTCGCCCGGTTCAGCAGGATCCCGTTCCAGGAAAGCCTTGCGGCAGATCCCGAACGCAGGAAAAGTGAAAGTCACCCGGTCGATCAGATGAACTTTTTTCATCGGCGGTGGCGGTCCCGGAAGAATATAGATGGACTCTTCCCATTTTCCGACTCTCAGGGGAAATACCGGCAGCCGTGTTGTTAAGACAGAACTTGTGCTTTTGGCTGCAGAGTGTTCCTCGCTGGAACAGTGGAGCAGAAACGCATTTTTTTCTCCCTGGATCGGCTGAAGCGTAACGATCAGATCTTTTCTGATTTGTGCAGAGACTCCGGCGCAGAGCAGCAAGAGCAAAACAGCAATTTTGAATCGGATGGAAAAAATCATAAGAGATAAAAATCCTGTTATTTATTCAAGTTTGCTTTCAGTTTGGCGGTCAGTTCCTTTGCTGCTTTTTCTTCCAAAGCTGTAAAACCGCTTTCAGAATGGATCAGCTTATCCTGTTTCGTGTAATGATAGATCTCAATATCCTGAACGATGCGTAAGGTTGCAGTAGTCAGGAAAAGGTAGGCTGAGAACAGAAAAACGAGGTTCCAGATGCAATCCAGCGGCTTTGCATTTCCTTTTTTCACAAGTATAAGACAGCTGAGAATGCCGAAGTAGACCGGACTGAGAAATACCTGATATTTTGCCAGAAGATTGATGATCGTCTGGTTGTTGGCAATATTCAGATCTCTTCCGCTCAATGCCGGAATATGAACCCAGACCAACTGAATGATGAGAGGAAGAAGAACGCCTGCGAGACCGATGACCCAATAAGATTTCGCGGGCAGCTGAATCCAGCGCGCTTTCCGTTTGCAGCAGAAAAAGACCCCGGAAATCAACGCCAGCAGGACAATGATAACTCCCAGCTGCGTGTAGAGTGCTGTCAATCCGTATTGGTCAAGAATCAGATAGTTGATCATCCGTTCCGGTTTGTAATCTTCTGTTGCGATATCCACTTTGATAGACGGCACAAGAGTCTGGATAAATACGCCGCCATGTTTTTTCAATGCTGCCTGTTCCGGACGGTTTCCGTTCCGCCACGCATCGAAATCTTTTGCGATTTTTTCATAAACTTCTGCTGTATCTTTGAGCTTGAGTTCCTTTGCCGCATCCAGCCAGCGGTTGCAAAGAGAGTGGAAAACAAGAACATTGATGAGGGCAGGGGATTCATTTTCAAGACGGAGCTGAAGATATCTTTTCCCGGAGTTTACCAAATCCGATGCTGTTTTCAAATCGCCTTCCCGGGCTTTCATCTCTGCCAGAACAGATAAGAGGTAGGTCAAATCCTGTTCCATTGCCAGTGCATGAACCGGAATACAGCTTGCCGCGATAGAGATCCGGTGAAGTTCGCCCAGCGGATCCCGGCTCAGGTTCGCACTCTCCAATTTCTTTTTCACCGCCATAGCCGTATAAAATGAGGCATATCTTTTTTTCAGTCCTTCTTTGTATTCAGAAAGAGCCATTGCGACTGCTGACGGATTTTTGATGTCATACTCAATTTTGACAACAGGATTTGCCGGAGCTGTTCCCTTCTTTTCCGGCTTTGCGGCTTTCGGCTTTTTCGCAGCCATTCCGTCTTTGGCGAGAACATAAGCCCTGAGAAAATAAGGCATTCCGTTATTCGGATCAATCGTTTTCCAATCTTTTATGATCCTCTCAAAGGTTTCCCGGGTCTCTTTCGCATCGGAAGCTGCAAGATAAATCGCGTAATATGCAAGATAAATCGGATTTTTCGGCTCTGCTTCATGAAGCATTTTGTAGCATTGCAGAATATTGGAGGGGTAGGCATCTCCGGTGTTGAGTTGAAGGAAAAAACGGTCCGCACCCTGAGCTTTGGCATATACTTCATCCCAGTAAAATTTCCTTGCCCAGTAAAAATCCTGAGTCTGTTTTCCCAGCACACTGGAGGATTGTGGAAGAACGATAAGGCTTCTCATATTGAAACTGAAGATCGCTGCAAGGAACAGCAGAAGAAGCGTGGCGATCACAAAACAGATTTTCTTTTTCCTTGAGAAATGATACATATCGGAAACGGGTTTTTCAGCAATCTCTTTTTTTACGTCTTCATTCATTTCAGCGTTCCTTTATTCTGTCAATGCGTGATATTTTGCATAGACACCGTTTTGTTTCAAAAGGGAGTCGTGAGTTCCGCGTTCTGCGGTTTTTCCATCTTCAATTACAATGATTTCATCAGCGTTCCGGATCGTGGAAAGACGGTGTGCGATAACGAGAACCGTTCTTCCTTTGGAAAGTTCCGTGATCGCAGCCTGTATCTTCCGTTCGCTTTCATTATCGAGCGCACTTGTTGCTTCATCGAGGATCAGGATCGGCGGGTTTTTCAGGAACACCCGGGCAATGGATAACCGCTGTTTCTGTCCGCCGGAAAGACGCACTCCGCGCTCTCCAAGTTCGGAATCATAACCATCCGGAAGCGATAAAATAAACTCATGGATATTTGCCCGCTGCGCTGCAAGGATCAGCTCTTCTTCCGTGGCATCCGGTTTCCCGTAAAGAATATTTTCCCGTACCGTTCCGTTGAAAATATAGACATCCTGCTGGACGATCCCGATCTGTTTCCGGAGGCTTTGCAATTTCAGATCCCGGATATCATAGCCGTCAATGGTGACAGAACCGCTGCCGACGTCGTAGAACCGGGAAAGCAGACTGCAGATCGTGCTTTTCCCGCCCCCGGATGCTCCGGCAAGCGCGACCGTCGTTCCCGGCTTGATCTCAAACGAGATATCATGAAGAACTTCTTTTCCTTTGTCATAAGAGAAGCAGACATTCTTGTAGATAACGTGCCCTTTGGTTTCGGGCAGCTCTTCTGCATCCGGATTATCGCGGATATCCGGGATTTGACTGAGAATTTCGCAAAAACGGCGGAATCCGGAAAAGCCGCGCTGGAACTGTTCGGTAAAGTGCAGAAGCATATCCACCGGACCGAGGAACAGACCGATATAGAGCGCGTAAACTGCCAGCTCCGTCGGGTCAAGTGTCCCCTGTGCAATAAAATATCCTCCGCTGACAAGAATGGCAATGTAAAGGATCCCCTGCATGAAATTATTGGTTGCGTGGAACAATCCCATGACTTTATAACTGTTCTTCTTGGATTCCAGAAAAGCCTGATTCGTACCCTCAAATTTTTTGACTTCCATTGCTTCGTTTGCAAAAGATTTCACCACACGGATCCCGCTGAGAGAATCCTGAATACGCGCATTTACAACAGCAATTTTCTTCCGGTTGTCGGCAAAAGTGTGCCGCATCCTTTTGTTCTGGACTGCTGTAAAAACGATCATGCAGAGCGTAACTGCCAGCAGAATCAATGTCATTTTCCAGTTGATCGTGAGAAGGATCGCAAAGGAGCCGATGATCTTGATGGAGGAGATCAGAAGCGTTTCCGGTCCGTGGTGGCACAGCTCCGTAATGTCAAAAAGGTCTGAAACGATCCTTGACATCATCTCTCCGGTGTTGTTTTTGTCGTAATAGGAAAAAGAGAGCCGCTGATAATGAGTGAAAAGATCTCGCCGCATATCCGTCTCCATCCGCGCCCCCATAACGTGTCCCCAGCTGGTGATGAAGTACATGCAGAAGTAACGGAGCAGATACAATCCCAGAAGACCGATCCCGATCCAGACGATCACTCTCATGATCTCTGCGGACCCCCGCTGGAAAACATCTTTTGTGAGCAGATTCAGCAGCTGCGGAAAAAGAAGATCAATGGCAGAAGCAATGACCACGCAGACGATGTCCGCCAGAAAAAGCCAGCGGTAGGGACGGTAATAATGAATGAATCTTTTGCAGAGTTCCATGGTCTTCCGCGCCCGTCAATATTCCACACCCGTTTCCGGATCAAGCAGCTTGAACTGTTCAATATGAAGAGTCGGATCTGCTCGGAATGAGAGATCTTTACCGTAGCTTTCTTCAAGATCCAGAAGCAGGTCGGCATCTTCATTTTTCAGCCGCGCCAGAACAGTCGGGTGCATAATGACCCGCAGAGACAGATTTTTGGTTTTGCGTTTCCGTTTCAGGATCTCTTTCAGTTTCCGCTGGATCTCCACGCTCATGCTGACAGGTGATTTGACTCTTCCGGAGCCGGAGCAGTAGGGACAGGGATCGTAGATGACATCCTGAATGCTTTCATGTTCGCGCTGACGGGTGACTTCCATAAGACCGAACCGGCTGATAGGCAGAAGTTTGGTCTTCGCCCGGTCATTCTCAACATAAGTTTTCATGGCATGATAAACCGCATCCCTGTCGGTCTGCGTCCTCATGTCGATAAAGTCGATCACGATCAAACCGCCGATATCTCTGAGCCTTGCCTGTCTGGCGATCTCTTTCGCGGCTTCCAGGTTTGTTCGCAGGATCACTTCCGGCTGGTCTTTTCCCTTTTTGATCTTGCCGGAGTTCACGTCGATTGCGACCAGTGCTTCGGTTTCATCAATACAAAGATATCCTCCGCTGGGGAGCGGGGCGATCCGATGAAAGATATTTGCCACCTGATCCGCTATTTTGTAGTGTTCAAAAATGGGAACAGAACGGTTATGCACTTTGATTTTGACCGCATAATCCTGCCCGGTGAATTTTTCAAACATCTGCCGGAGTGTATCTGCCGCCTCCTGTGTATCAACAACGATCTCATCAATATCATCGGAAAGAAAATCGCGTACTGTCCGTTCCAGAAGATTAAATTCCTTATAGACCAGAGCCGGTGCGCTGCAGGTGTCAAGAGAGCTGTCCGCCTGATGCCAGATATTCAGAAGCATGGCAAGATCACGGTCAAATGCAGCTGCTTTTTTCCCTTCTCCGATGGTTCGGCAGATCAATCCCATGCCATCCGGAATATCAAGCTCCATCAGAATGTTCCGGAGTCTTGCCCGTTCCTTCTTTTCGTCGATTTTGGAAGAAAGCCCGATATGGTTGGAGTAGGGCAGCAGGACGAGATATCTTCCCGGAATGGAAATATTAGTTGTAACGCGTGCGCCTTTTGTCCCGATGGGACCCTTCTGGATCTGGACGAGCAGTTCGCTGCCTTCGGGGAACATTTTCGGAATGTCAGCAACCGTGATTTTTCCGCTGTGGAGCTTTGTTTCAAACTCCTTGAGCCGTCTGGATTTGCTTCCGGCTCCGATCAAACCGCGGATCTTATCTGCCAGTTTGTCAAGGATCCGTCCTTTTTTCTTTCCTTTTTCGGCTTTTGCACTGTCTTCCATATTCCGGATATCATCCAGCATGTCATAGGATGCCGGGAGCATGTCTTTGTAATGAAGAAAGGCATTTTTCTTCGCGCCGATATCAACGAAAGCTGCTTCAAGTTTTGGTTCGAGATGGGTGATTTTTCCCAGATAAATCGATCCGGGAACCAGTTCGTCATCATCAAGTCTCTGGATTTCATACTCTTCCAGAACACCATCCTGCAGCATTGCAAATCTTGTTTCCAGCTCTTCGCAGTTGATGATAATTTGGGTTTTTGATTTCAGTTTCATGTGTTTTTGTTTAAGTTAAACTGTTCCGGCAGCGGGGGGACCGTCAAGTACGTTTTCCAGATGTTCGGTCTTTCCTCCAAAGCCGCGAAGATAATCCGCTGCATTCATTTCCCGGGAACCTTCAGGGATCACTTTCAAAATTTCAATTGCGCCTGAACCGCAGGCTACGATCCAGCGTTTGCCGAGTTCTAGGGAATGTCCCGGTTCTCCGGAACCTTCTGCCAATTTTGCTTCGGTGATCTTGATCAGAACGAATCCTCCTTTGCCGGGGACCCGGAACGCTGAACCGGGCCAGGGGTAGTATGCGCGGATCTTGCGGAGCACCGTCGCCGAATCTTCCCCCCAGATGATCGAGCCGTCTGTCTTCTTGATTTTTCGGGTCACACATGCTTTCGAATGATCCTGAGGTGTCGGCTCCAGACCGTCGGCGATCCGGGTAATCAATTCCGGAAGCATCAGCGCAGATTCTTCTGAAAGATATTTTTCCAGAGACTGAGTCGTAAAATGATCTCCGAGTTCGGTTTCAAAAACATCATAGACCGGTCCGGTATCAAGTCCTTTGTCCATCCGCATGAATGTCACCCCGCCGATTTTATCTCCGCCCAGGATCATGGACGTGATCGGAGAGGCTCCGCGGTACTTCGGCAGAAGAGAGGAGTGGACATTCAAACAGCCCAGCCATGGAAATTCCAGGATCCGTTCTCTCAGGATCTGTCCGAAAGAGACTACTACGAGAAGATCCGGCTGAACTCCCAGCATACGGGCATAAAACTCATCGGAGCTGACAGATTCAATGCGTTCGCAGTTTATGTTGCGGCTGCCGCAATAAATCCCCACCGGGGTAGGGCGCAGCTGCCTGCGGCGTCCGAATGGACGGTCCGGCTGCGTGCCGACTCCCACAAGTTCAACAGAGCTGCAATTCGTAAGCACGTCAAGATAGGGAACAGCAAATTCCCCCGAACCGAGAAAATATACTTTGATCTTGCGTTTTCTGATACTCACTGACAGTTTCTCCGTTTAATTGGCATTTTTCCTTCGGGTAATTTACACTCTTTTCCTGATTTCGCAAATGGGATATTGAATTTCCACTATATTTTTTTGTGAAAAAATGCTTTTTTGATAAAATTTTTATCCCGGGAACTGTTCCACCCGGTATTTTATTGCAGAGAAAACCCGCTTTATAGAGTCATTCATATGATTCTGATTTGAAAATGCAGAAATCAAAGCTATATTATGGAAATGAGGTGTCAGAAATTTTTTAACTAACTGTTTGATATATGGATAACTTGGACGATCAGGAAACCATTCCCGGAAAAGGTTTTACAATGGCTTCTCCGGAAGAACATTCAAATCCTTTTTTTGATGAGGATGCTCAGACGATTCCGCCCCGCATGGAAAAGGGAATCCATGCTGACAGACTGCAGCCCGGTGACTTGATTTGTCAACAGTATGAAGTCCTTTCCGAAATCGGTATCGGCGGAATGGGGATCGTTTATGAGTGCCTCGACAAAATCGCCGAAAAAAAGATCGCCCTGAAAACAATTCTTCCGGAACTGGCTCAGAATGATTATGAAATGGGGCTGACAAAGAGAAACTTTAAGCTCGTCAGCAAACTCCATCACCCTCACATCGCAAACTATAATGCACTGGCATTTGATGCCGGAAGAAATGCTTATTATCTAATTATGGAGTTCGTCCATGGACAGGATATCCGCAAGTTTCTGGAACCGAAACGCGAAGATGGTTCTCTTCTGAAATGTGTTCAGCATTTGATCCTTCAGGCTGCCGATGCCTTGGATTATGCTCATAAATTTTTGATCCATCGGGATATCAAACCGTCTAATCTTATGGTCGATACAGAGGGCAATTTGAAACTGCTTGATTTTGGGCTCGCCGCTGAAATCCATTTGACGAAGACAACAGTGAACAACAGAACAAAAAATACGGAACCTTGCGGTACGTTGATGTATATGTCGCCGGAACAGCTGGCGGGTAATAAAGAAAAGCCCGGGATGGATCAATATTCTCTTGCTGCAACTTTTTATGAGTTGATCTCCGGCAGACATCTCTTCAACGTAAAAGGGGAGGAGGCTCTGTTCCATTGTATCAAAAATGAAGTTCCCGAACGTCTGGAAGGAGTCCCCGCATGTGTCGCAGATGCTTTCGCTAAAGCCTTGAGCAAAAATCCGGCAGACCGGTTCAAAAATTGCAGAGCATTTGCAGAAGCCCTGAATAATTCCGGAACACTTTCTACGGAACTTCCCCAAGGCAAACCTTTATCAACAGAAGAACGCATCCAGTGGTATGAACTGCTGGAAGAACTCACTCCGGATTTTTCTGCAAAGCCTCCTGAAACAAAGGCGTTTCAGAAAACTTACAATTCTCTGAAACAGGATTTTGAAAAGTATCAGGATGCAAAACCGGACACCGCTCTGCTTCAAATGATGAAGCATATCCGGGAATCTTTGGGGGCTTTGAAACAATCCATGAAAGAAGCCGCAGAAACGGATCAGCTCTTTGCAGAAATTCAAAAACTGAAAGAGGAGGCTGCCGCATGGAATATTGTTCCCGGAAATACTCAGCTGAAGCTGGAACGCCAGGCAAAAAATGCTTCGGATAAGCATGACTACAGCGTTGCTGCTCATTTTCTGGGAAAATTGAAAGAACACATTCAGAATGATCTGAAAGCTGTGAAAGATGCTCAGGTAAAAGCCGAATATGAAGCACGCAAAAAGTCTGAAGAAATCGCGAAACAGAAAGCTGAATATGAAAAGAAACAAAAAGAGGCTTGGGCAAAGGCGGCAAACGTGGCAACGTTCAGCAAAGATAAGAAATCTTTGCTCAAATTGCGGAAAACAGTTGATACTTTTATTATCCCTGACGGTGTCACCTCTATCGAAAAACAGGCATGTGAAAATTGCGCAAAATTGAAAAGTATTGTTATCCCGGAAGGTGTGACGGATATCGGAAACAGTGCATTCAACGGCTGCAGCGGATTAACAGATTTAATTCTGCCGGAAAGCTTGAGTTCAATTGGTTTCAGTGCATTCAACGGCTGCAGCAATCTGCAGAAATTAGAGATCCCGAAAAACGTAAAAACAATCGGGAAGCGTGCATTCAACGGCTGTTCAAGTTTGACATCTGTTACGATCCCGGAGAGTTTAACTTCTATTGATAAATATGTGTTCAAAGACTGTATTCAGCTGAAAGAGATCGCGATTCCTTCAAGCGTCGTAAGCATTGAAGAAAGTGCATTCAAAGACTGCCTCGCGCTAACATCTGTTTCACTCCCGGACAGCGTGACCAGTATTGGACCTTTCGCATTTTCTCATTGTCCAAAATTGACCGGTATCAAACTGCCAAAAGGAATAACAAAAATCAGTGACTGGACCTTCAAGGAAAGCGGTCTTATTGAAATTGAGATCCCGGAAGGTGTGACCAGTATCGGAGAAAAAGCGTTTGCCCGCTGCCGGAAATTGCAGAGCGTTACGATTCCGGAAAGCGTTGATTTGATCGGACCTGAAGCTTTTGAGCTCTGTAATAAACTGAAGATGCAGAATCTGAAACTGCCTCCGCGGACAACTGTAACATCCAATGCTTTTCCGCCGCATATCCATTATAAAAATCCTGTTGTTGAACCAAGTTATCTATGGATGACCGCATTGAGCAGTCCATCGGCAGAAGATCCGGAAGAGCTTGAACCGGAAGAGCTTGAACCTGTCTCAAACGGTTCTTCTCAGGAAGTTCCCGCCGGTTCGGAAGATCCCGACCTGATAAAAGCACGTTCCCTGGGTGTTGTGTTTAATGAGAAAGGAACGGTTTTGATATCCTGCCCGGAACATGTCCGGTCTCTTAAAATCCCTGCAGGTGTACAGAAAATCAAAGAAAAAGCCTTTTTGTTTTGTAAACAATTGACTTCCGTTACATTCCCGGATAGTTTGATATATATTGGAAACAATGCGTTTTTCGGTTGCAGAAAACTATCCGCTGTGGAATTTCCGGAAAATTTGAAAAGTATTGGCGTGTACGCTTTTTATGAATGTATAAATTTGTCCGATTTGCAGTTCCCGGAAAAATTAAAAAGCATTGGCAGTTATGCGTTTTACGGTTGCAAAAAGTTATCAAACGTGGCGTTGCCGGACAGTGTGACCGAGATCGGAGAGGCTGCTTTTTCCAAGTGCAGTAATTTGAAACGGCTGGCGATCGGTATAGGCACAACAATAATACAAAGCAATACATTCTCCGGTTGTACCAGATTGAAAAATGTCATTCTTCCGGCAAATTTGAAGAAAATCGGTGATTCAGCGTTTACAAATTGTTCTGATTTGTCAGAGATTACACTCCCGTATGGTTTGAAAACATTAGGGAAATCCGCCTTCGAAGGGTGTTGCAAAATTCTCAGAATTGAGATTCCTGATACTGTAAACCAAATTGGTGAAACGGTTTTTCATGTACAAACCAAAGTTGTTTACACCGGGAAATACTGGTATCGGAATTATACAGGAGCCTTCTGGTTCTTCGGAATCGTTCTTCTGATCATTCTTTTTTTCAGTTGCTGAAATTGTTTACTATACCTCCGTCGCAAATCAAAAACAACTTGATTTTTTATGTCCTGCATGATATATTAACCTGATAATACCAACACCCAACACCGGAGCTTTTTTATGTCAATGACCGCATTCAATCTGATCGTTCTTTCCATTCTCATGCACAGCTTGTGGCACTTTCTCTGTAAGAGCAGCGGAAAGGCTTCCATGGCTTTCTTTGCACTGTTTTCCACCTCGCTTTTTCTGACGATCCTGCCGCTGGCTTTGAGTTCCGGTCTCCTTGGAACAGTTCCGTTCAGCATCGTTAAATTTGCAATCATCGGCGGCGTCAGCGGTGTGATCTGCGATATCGGTCTGATCCTGGCTTACAGAAATTGCGATATCTCTCTGGCGTACCCGATGGCACGCGCCCTGCCGGTCTTTTTCACAATGTTGGCAACGACTTTGTTCGGATGGGGAAAATCTCTGACCATTCTGGCGATCATCGGTATGATCGTCATTTTTTCCGGCTGCCTTGTTATGGCATTCTCCAACGGTCCCAAAGATACTGCCATGAAAGATAAACTCAAAATTCTGAAAAGAGGTTTGATCGGGATCCTGATCGCTGCTCTTGGGACGACTTCCTACACGATCGTTGATAAGTTCGGCGTGGATGCCATGGTGAAGTTCGCCCCGGAAACCAGTAAACTGCAGGCTGCCGGAACCTACTCCTGTATCCGTGAACTTGCTGCTATGACCGGCATGTGGCTGCTGGTTCTTGTCCGGAAAGTGCAGGGCGAGGATAAAGGGCTCCTCCGGGACCTCGCAAAGAAATACCATCCGTATCTTGCCGGTGTTTTTGCAGCTCTTGCTTATGTGCTGATCCTTGTGGCAATGAATGAAGTCACCAACGTAAGCTTTGTTCAGGCGTTCCGTCAGTTGAGTCTGCCCTTGAGCGCATTCCTCGGATTCCTGATCCTGAAAGAAAAAATTACTGCGATCCGCTGGATTGCGTTGATTCTGATCATGGTCGGTCTGGGGCTGAGTGTCCTGTAAAAAATGGAGTATCCCGGATGAAAAAAATCTTTTTGATGTTCCTGCTCTTCTTTATCATCGGTTCCGCAGATGCCGGAAGAAAGTGGAGCGACAAACGTATGGCTTATCCCATATTCGGTGATGTTGCGGCAAGCCCTCTGCAAATCTCGTTCTGGCCCCTGTCTCTGGTCCCTTCTGATACAAATTCCGCCACAATTTACGGCTTGAATTTGAACTTGACAACATTGTTTCACGGACAGGAAGCCGTTTATGGTTTGAGCTGTGGATTAACACAAATCTCAGAACGGCATTACGGGCTTTCCGTTGCCCTTTACAACGGCGTTTGGAGAAACGGCGGCTTGTCAGTTGGGTTGATCAATTCCTACGAGCAGAATTACGGCGTCTGCATTGGCGGGTTCAATGTCGCACATGGCGGAACTTCCACGATCACAGGAGACCGGCAGGGAAATCGGATCGTATTAGAGCCGCATAATCCGAATGGAGTTCAGCTGGGACTCTGCAATATTGCAAAAGAAGGCGTGCAGATCGGTCTGCTCAATGTGATGGATAAGACGATCCACAGCCGGAAAAATCATGGTTTTTCGATTCAGTTCGGATTGCTCAATCATGATCCCGATGCGTTGGTTCCGTGGATGCCGCTTTTTAACTTTTCTTCTCCCGGAAAAAAAGTCAAATGACAAAACTTTATCTCATCCTTTTCTCTGTTTTTACACTTCTGCTTACAGGCTGCGGAACGGTTCCGCTGGTTGTGACGACATTGACTGTTTCCCCGGAGCATGCCGCTGTTTTCTCTCAGGAAACCCTTTCTCCCGTTTTCCGGAAAAATGGTTTCGGCGGACCGTATCAGCACAGAGAAGATAAGATCATTTTATACCGTGACCGCCGTTTTGAGAATAAAAAAGTTATATATTGGGATCGCGGCCACAGACATACATACAGCCTTGGACAGATCGCCTGTGACCGTCCGGGTCAATTCATCTTACTCAGTCATGATCTGGACATTTCTGAAAAAATCATTGCTGAACTGACAAGTCTGCTGGTAAGACAAAATATAAAATATGATTACCGGGTGGAAACGGAAAATGTGAAAGATATCACTGTTTTTCTGCGGAATCATTCAGCCGTGAGTCCTGAACAAGCTCGATACCGCTTGAGAGTGGAAAAAGCAATAAGAAACCTTGAGAAAAAAGGTCGTTCCCGATAAGAGGCGGTATCAGGGAACGGATGCAAAAAAAAATAGCCGGATCTTCAGAAAATCCGGCTGTCATAAGCATCTGCAAAAAAGATCAGGCTTTCTGCTTTTTCTTTTTCTTTTTCTTCAAAACCAGTTCAGGCTTTCCGCCTTCAACCGTTTTGCGCGTGATCACACACTTTTCCACATCGCTGCGGGACGGAATATCGTACATGATGTCCATCATCATATATTCCAGAATGGAACGGAGTCCACGGGCACCGGTTCCGCGCTTGACAGATTTTTCTGCCAATGCTTTCAGGGCATCCGGTTCGAACTCCAGTTTGACATTTTCCATTCCCAACAGTTTCTGGTACTGGCGGGTCAAAGCGTTTTTCGGCTCAGTGAGGATCTTCACCAGATCTTCTTCTTTCAGCGGCATCAGAGAGGTGACGACCGGGAGACGTCCGATAAACTCCGGAATGATCCCGAAATGAACCAGATCTTCCGGTTCTGTCAAACGCAGGATCTCAGGGGAGTTCGGGTCAATGACCGCTTCGTTTTCGCTCTCCTTGTTGAATCCGAGAACATGTTTGCCGACTCTTCGCTGGATGATTTTATCCAGCCCGACAAAAGCTCCTCCGCAGATGAACAGAATATTAGTGGTATCCACCTTGATATATTCCTGATCCGGATGTTTCCGTCCGCCTTTCGGGGGAACGTTGGCAACGGTTCCTTCCAGGATTTTCAGCAATGCCTGCTGGACACCTTCACCGGAAACGTCGCGGGTAATGGAGACGTTTTCTGTCTTTCTGGCAATTTTGTCGATCTCATCCACATAGATGATACCGACCTGAGCTTTCTGGACATCGAAATCCGCCGCCTGGAGCAGCCGCAGAAGAATATTTTCCACGTCTTCCCCCACATACCCGGCTTCGGTCAGTGTTGTGGCATCGGCAATACAGAACGGAACGTTCAGCATTTTTGCGAGAGTGCGGGCAAGCAATGTTTTACCGGATCCGGTAGGACCGAGCAGCAGAACGTTGCTTTTTTCGATCAGGACGTCATCATCGGTATTCTGATCGTGGGAAACCAACCGCTTGTAGTGGTTGTGCACAGCGACAGACAGGAATTTTTTTGCTTCATCCTGACCGATAACATACTTATCCAGTTCTGCTTTGATCTCAGCCGGTTTCGGAATTTCCAGAGGGAGAATCTCAGAGTTCTTCTTTTTGGCTGCGGCATCATCTTTTTCATGCATGTACTGACGGCACAGCTCCACACAGCTTTCGCAGATGGAAGCTCCGGAGGGACTGCTGAGCATTTTTCCCAATCCGGTGGATCCGGCAGGACGTCCGCAGAAAGAACAGCGCGGGATCTCACCGTCGTTTGTATGTTTTGCCATAAGTCCTCTTACGCTTTCTTGTGGGGAATGATGCTGTCAACAATACCGTAATCCAATGCTTCCTGAGCGGACATGAAATAGTCTCGTTCGGTGTCATGGGCGATCTTATCCACGGTATTGCCGGTATTTTCAGCAAGGATGGTGTTCAAGGTTTTGCGGATCTTGAGGATTTCCCGTGCCTGGATATCAATATCGGCTGCGGTTCCTTCGCTTCCGCCGCTGGGCTGATGGATCATGACCCGTGCGTTGGGCAGCGCATAACGTTTTCCCTTGGTGCCGGCACTGAGAAGAACTGCACCCATACTGGCAGCCTGACCCACACAATAGGTTTTTACATCGCAGGAGATCACTTTCATACAGTCGAGGATCGCAAGACCTGCTGTCACAGATCCGCCGGGACTGTTGATGTAAAGGTCAATGTCCTTCTTGGGATCTTCTGACTGCAGGAAGAGAAGCTCTGCAACGATCAAGTTGGCAACGGTATCATCAATGGGGGTTCCGAGTAAAATAATTCTGTCTTTCAGAAGACGGGAATAGATATCGTATCCGCGTTCTCCCTGTCCGGTCTGTTCAACAACCATGGGAACATACATAGCTTTTGTCATAACTGATTCTCCTTTGAGTAATTCATTTTTACAAAGGAGCCAATTCCTCAGGGTCAGGGGCTCTGTCCTGCAGAATTGGCTCTTACCAAAGAATATTACGTTCCGGGAACGGAATTATTTCACTTCTTTGATCTTTACTTTATCGCAAAGAACGTCAAGGGTCTTTCCAATGACAAGGTCAGCATGGAAATCGCCGAACGCATCATTTTCCTGAAGACGTTTGATAATATCCTGCTTCTTGCAGCGGTAGTAGCCGGCAAGCTCTTCCAGATGCTGATCGAATTCTGCGGGGGAGACTTCCACCTTTTCCTGTTCTGCGATCGCGGTCAGGATGAAGTTGCGGGAAAGTTTCTTGCGCGCTTCAACTTCTGCATCAGCAAGATGTTTGTCCATGTCAGCTTTGAACTTTTCAGCATCAGCTTCGGATTTGACGGTGTTGTTTGCGATGGAGGAGAAGATTCTTCTCTTTTCGGTTTCAACTGCAGATGCGGGCAGTTCGAATGCTCCGACAGCTTCCACGAGCTTTTCAACCAGCTTTTCCTGAATGACAGACTTGCGTTCGGAAACCAGCTTGTTTTCTGCCTGTTTCTTAAGCATTTCTTTCATCTTTTCGACGTCATCCATGCGGAGCTTTTCAGCAAGAACTTTGTCATCGGTGATGGGTGTCTTGTGCTGAACTTCTTTGACGGTGAACTTGTAAGCAACTTTCTTGCCTGCAAGTCCGCTTTCGCGCCAGTCTGCGGGGAACTCAGCGGTGAACTCTTTCACATCGCCGGTCTTGGCTCCGGTAAGAGCTGCAGTCGCTCCGGGAACGAAATCATTTTCGCTCAGCCAGATCCAGGAATCTTCTGCGCCAGCCATGCGTTTGAGGGAGGCAGAAGCATCTTCCGCAGGGGTGAAGTCGCTGGTATAGGTGACTTTCAGCATGTCGCCGCTGACAGCAGGATCTTCGACAGTTGCATAGTCGGAGTAGAGTTCTTTGAGGTATTCAAGTTCCTTTGCAGCTTCTTCATCGAGGGAGGGCTGAGCGGGGACTTCGATTTCAAAATCAGCGTATGCGGGCAGATCGAAAGCAGGTGCGATATCCACGGTGAAAGTGAATTCGAATGCTTTGTCTGCTGCCGGTTTTGCATCATCTTTTGCTTTGTAATCAGGAATAGCAACAACCTTGCAGGCATCCTGAACTTTTTCAGCAGCTGCGCGCTGGATGGAGCGTTCGACATCTTCTGCAAGTTTTGCGCCGTATCTGGCAAGAACCAGAGAAACAGGGGTTTTTCCTTTCCGGAATCCACCGATCTGAACCTGGGAAGCGAATTCTTTTGCGACAGCGGCAAATTCTGCCTTGACAGCTTCTGCAGGCACGCAGAACTCTGCGGTCTTGGTGCATGCGGAAACTTCTTTCAGTTCCATTGTCATGGCTGTCATCAGTGCATTTTCTTTCTTTGACATGAGCCGTTACCTTTCTAAATCATTTTGTTTGGACTTTTTTTAGAAAAAAGCCCGTTATTTTTTAAAATACAGTGATAATCCGAAAATATAACTCCTGTTTGCGATTTTTTCCAGTGCATAAATGATTTTTTTTGATTTTTCCTGTATTTTTCCTGTATTTTTCCTGATTTTCTCATAAAAAAAACAGAAAAAATGCTGAACATTTTCATTTTCAACAAAATAACAGAGACAATACATATTGGCTGAAAAAATATGTCCATTTCAAAACATCGTTTTTTACGAATATATAAAAATATGTCCTGTTGATTTTTTTTGAACTGTATGCTATAATTCTGCTGTACGAAATATTTTCAGGAGTTTTTCAGTATGGAACGCGGCGAAAAATCAGAAAAAATACTGGAATACCTGCGGGATGGGATTCGGTCCGGAACGTGGGATAACTCATTATTACCCAAAGAGACTGAACTTGCCATCCAGTTCGGTGTTGCCCGCGGAACAGTCCGTCACGCATTGGAACATTTGGTTTCAGAAGGCGTTATTGAGCGGAAAAAACGGCTCGGCACAATGATAAGCAGAAGCTACAATCCCGCAAAACTGATCGGTGCCGTCCTGCGTTACGGCGGGCATTTTCACGAAGATGTCTATGCTCATCTGCAAAGAATGACTGCAGAGGCAGGATTGTCTATTCAAGCGGTCGATGTTTGGGGATTTGAACAGCCGAAACTGAGAAAACATGTCCGGCGCGGACTCAGGACTCTTTCTTCCCTGGAAACAAATTACATGATCCTTGACGGATATATCTATAAAACTTATCCAATGATCGACAAGATCCTGAAAAAGAATCCGGTTTTCTTTGATTACATTGATTACGATATCCCGGAAAATGCAACGGGGGTTCTTATTGATTATTATGAAATCGGCAGAATCGGAGCGTCTTATTTGATTGAAAAGGGGTGCAAGCGTCCGTTACTGATTGATTGTGACGGACCGGCTATGTTCCGGCGTTTTGATCCGGAGGATTTTTCCCATCACCGGAGCAAACTCATTATGGATGGATTCGCAGATGTCTTGAAAGAAAATGGATTCGATCCCGCTTTGCATATTTACATTTCCTATTCAAAAAAGAAAAAACTGGATGATGCAATATACGAAATATTCTCCCATCCGAAAAGTCAGCCGGATGGAATTTATACAGGAAATGACAGTTCTCTGAATCTGGTTCTGACAATCGCAAAGGAATGTGGATATATCCCGAAACACTATATTGGCTGTTTGAACACAGATTGGTGCCGGGGATTGGGTGGTTTTACATTCCCGAGCATCATTGTTTCACCGGAGGAATGTGCCAGGGCATTACTGGAACAAGTCCGCACCCCTGTTGAACTTCGTAAAAATGTCTATATCAAACCATATTTGAAAAGTCAATAAAAATGAAGAAAATACGCCGCAGCTTGAAAATGCCAATGATGACAGGTTCAGCAAACCGTCATCAGAAATCATCGTGTTTTTGCCGCAGGTCATAGAAAGGATATTCTCATGAGACTGCTCAAAAAGACCATAACCCGTCAACAGACCCAAAAATGTCATCAGAATAATAACAATAACAGGAGAGAAAAATGAAAAAAAATCGTTTCAGTCAAAAAAGTTTCACGCTGATAGAGTTGCTGGTTGTGATCGCAATCATCGCAATTCTTGCCGGGATGCTGCTGCCGGCATTGAATAATGCCAGAGGAAGAGCTCAGGAGGTTCAATGTAAAAACAATATCCGTCAGGTGAACGATATTTTGATGCGTTATACACAGGAAAATGATGATATGCTGTTGCCATCTCACATCCGGAAAACCGGGAGCGGTTCCTATTGGACAGCCTTTTTTCATACGGAAAAATATGACTTATTTGCCGGAGATGCCTGGAATGTGAAAGCTGTATGGCGCTGTCCGGTTGAAAAATACCGTGGGAATAATGGTGTCAGCGGCTGTTTTGCAGATTACGGGATCAACTCAAATACCAATGGCGGCTGGCCAAATTCATCAACAACATATTGGGAACATGTCACTTTTGCAAAAATCACAAAAATCAGGGCGACATCCACCCGTGCACAGCTTGCTGACATTGAACCGCAGTTCGGCCCCGGATTCGGAATCGGCAGAGTTCATGAACCGCCCAGTCAGGCACAATACCAGAACTTGAAATTCCGTCACAACAGAAGTGCAAATTTTGCATTCCATGATGGACATGTTGCATCTTTGAGATATTCCCAGATTCCCCTGAAAAGCTCCGGAACCTACGGAATGCAATCCGCCCCCCAGCCCGATGGAACCTATGACAGCCCATATTGAAATACAAAAGCAATTTGAAAGGATATCTTGAATGAAAAAGTTGTTAACCGTATTGGCTGCAGCATGTGCTGCAATACTGTTTGCCGGAGAAATCAATGTGAAAGATTTCGGGGCAGCCGGAGACGGTAAAAAAGATGATACTGCAGCGATCACTGCCGCGCTGAAAGCCGCGGCAAAAAAGATCCGTGATCCATACAATCCCCAAACCGTTTATTTCCCCTCTGGAGTTTATCTGGTGAAAGGAACTTTGAAAGTTGACCGGGTTTCTCTGCGGGGCAACAATGCAGTCATTGTTCAGCAGGACCCGGAGGCAACGACCTTTGATTATATCAACTTCTGGCACGCTTCCGTGAAAGGTTTGGTCTTCAAAGGCGGGAAAGGTCATATTGCCGCAGTCAATGACAACCTGGATAAATCTCTTTTCTTTGTGGAAAACTGTAAATTTTTCTGGTGTACCGGAACCGCTCTCATGACACGCAAGGGCGCGCAAAGCACACTTTTTACCATTGAAAAGAGTGAATTCATTCATTGTATCGGTTCCATTGACAGCGATTCCGACTGGACCGTGATCCGGGATGTATGGATCATGAATAATAAGGATATGAAAAACAGCGCTGTCATCGTGAACCGTCACGGTTATATGACCGTTGACAATCTTCTCGGTGTTCCCCTCTGCAACGGACAGAGCCAACGCTGGATCGACAACTACGGACGGCTCACAGCAACGAACTGCCGTTTCGGCGGTGAAGGCGGCGGTTTTACTGCTGTTTATAATTTCGCAAAATATTCCAAACTGCCCACGCTGCCCAATACGGTCGTACTTCGGGAATGTGAAGTGGATGCCCACACAAGCGGATTGCAGAACTGTGCAGTTTACTGCGTGGAAGTTCCGAACCTTGTGGCAATCGAAAACTGCCATTCCACATTCAGCAAGGGCGTGGTTGTGAATCCTGCAATCAAGCTGGACAACTATTTCTTCGGCGAAAAAAATGTCTTTAACTTCCATGCTCACGGAAATGTGGGATTCAAAGGTTTCGTCATTCCGGAAGACCTGCAGACAGCAAAGGTAAATCCTCTCCCCATGCCGGCAGGTCATCTGGCAGGCAAAGAACTGGAAAAGAAGATCAAAGAATACAAAGTCACCTCCATCAAACCGAAAAGTGAAATCAATATTCTGACCATGAAAGGTGTAAAACTTTCCTTTGATAACTACATGGACGGTTCTGCGATTTACAACAGAGACCTCCTTGCAGTCTTCCATAAAGACAGTTATCCGGTCTGTTTGATGCGCCGTCTTTCCGGAAAAAATGGAGATGCCCCCTTTGTTGAAGTCAAACATGTGGAAGTTGATTTCAGTAAAACCCCTTATCTGACAATGGATGTACGTTCCAGTCAGCCGGCTGAATTTGCAGTTAAAATGGTTGATGAAGCAACCGGAAAGCTGTACACATTTTTCGTGCGCCAGCTTCCCATCGGAAAACGGGAAGTAAATGTCGCTAAAGCGGTTCCTGCTCTGAAAGGAAAACGGACTTTGACATTCCGGATTTATTACATTGGACAGAAATACCATCCCCGTAAGGGCAAGATTCCGCACAGATATGAACTTGCTGCGCCCGGAAGTGTCCTGGAAATCCATGAATTCGGTTTGAACAAAAAACCGCTTTTTACCAAATAAAGGTATAATAGAATATGAAAAGAATTTTTATAACCCTGCTGTGTATTTGCACACTCTGTTCCTTTGGCGAAGGATTCAACGTAAAAAAATATGGAGCTGTCGGAAACGGACAGGTTGATGATACGAAAGCAATCCAGAAGGCATTTGATGCGGCGGCAAAATCTGTGAGAGGATTCAGGTCTTACGGAAAATATCCGGCATCCAGTTATTTCGGCTCCGGGCCAACCGTGGTATTCCCTCACGGTGTTTATAAAATCACGTCCACGATCAATGTCTCCGGTTTCGTGAATATGTCCGGCTCAAACACGACCGCTGTTCTCAAATGGGCAGGTGCGGAAAACGGCTTGATGTTCCAGATCAATGCATACAGAAACCGGATTGAAAAGCTGGTATTTCTCGGTGGAGGAGTTCAGGTTCTGGTAACGAACAGAAATCTGGATAAGACTATGGTCACGATCCGGGATTGTCAGTTTCTTTATGCCTCAGAGATGGCAGTCAAACTGGAACCGCCCAGAGGAATCTCTCACCTGTCCTGTCAGTCTTTGATCGAGGGATGTCTCTTCTCCAAGAATTTCCGTTGCGTGCAAAATTTCGGAGATTTGATGGAGATCCGCAACTGCTGGGTTGATCAGATACAGCCGAACATGGCCGATGGTGCTGCATTTATCAACCGGTACGGAACCATGCGGCTTTCATTCTGCTGTCTGACCCCCAGTGCAAATCCGCCCAAGGGACAGGATTATTACCACAATGCCCGCTGGGTGGATAATTACGACCGTTTTGAGGCGGATAGTGTCCGTTTCGGCGGTGAAGGCGGCGGGATCCCGGCAGTTTACAATTATGCAAAGGCAGCTGCGATCCATCCGCATTCGGACGGAGGAAGAGTGGTCCTCCGGAATTGTCTTACAGCATGCGGTCAGGTTGTCCGGGAAAACGGTGCACTGGTCCGTCTTTTTGCAATACCTATGCAGCTGACAATCCGGGATTGTTATGCAATCGGCGGGATCCCTCTGATCGTTTGCGATCCTTCTTTGAATATCCCGGCTGAAATGAAGAAAAATCCGCGGGGAATGGAAAATTGCAGATTCCAGATTTCCAACAACATCATGCATAACAAAGGAATTAATGTTGTACCGGAAGAATTAAAACCTTTCTTCCGTGAAGGGGCTGTTGATTTTAAATTTGCAAAAATAACAGCCCGTTCGATTCCGGAAAACATCACCAGAAACAAAAAGTAATCCCTGTTATTCTGAATCGTTTTTTGCGCCATATCTGGCAAGAACCAGAGAAACGGGGGGCTTTCCTTTACGGAATCCGCCGATCTGAACCTGAGAAGCAAATTCTTTTTTTTCTTTTTTGTGCAGAAAAAAAGTGAAGAACGGCAGGAATGGATGCTGTTTTTCTGTTAATCGGCATTTTTCCGTTAGAGACTGTTCTTCTCTATCAGGCTTGCACAAGAGCTTTTTTCTCCGGGCAACCCCGGAGAAACGTTCTTGATTTTTACTCTCGAACGAGCACAACGCGGAAGCCTGTGCCGCTATCGCGGGTAGCAGAATGGAGTTCTCCTCTGAATTGCGATCTGCAGTAAACCTCTGGATTATACCAGGCTCCGCCTTTGATTATACGGATATTTTTGCTCTTTCCGGCATCCGAGCACCACTCTGCCACATTACCAGGCATGTCATACAGACCAAAGTCATTTTTATACTCCATAGCTCCAACTTTTAGAGAGCCTCCTTCATTGTTAAAATTCATTTTGTTTTTGTTCGCTTTTTCTCCGTAAGAAAAACTTTTTTCTGATCCGGCGCGGCAAGCATATTCCCATTGAGAACTCGTCGGAAGGGCAAATTTAAATCCTGAAACAGGGGAATAACCTCCATCATTCAGTTTTTTGCAAAATTCATTGGCTTCTTCCCAAGTCACAAAACACATCGGATAGTCATCTCCCTCTCCAGCCGAATTTACAGCTGTAGATTTTTTGAAACACCAACTGAACTGTTTATCTTTCATTATGGCATTCCATTGCCCCTGCGTGACCTCGTATTGCCCAACGTAAAAAATCCCCAGTTTTGGAGATTCTATTTTGACCAATTCCATCTTGACTCCCTCAGGAAGTTTTACTGTTATGACTTCCGGACCTTTGAAGCAGCAATACAATATCACCCCGATAATGATGGCTGCAAGAAGTACCTTAAACCATTGCGTTGATGAACCATTTTCCTTTATCGGCTGTTGTTCAGCTTCCTGGGTTTGTTCCTGTTTCAACTCCCCGCTTTGTTGCGGTCCCGGGGCGGTTCCATTTTCCAATGCATCGGCAAATTCTTTACAGCTTCTGAAACGATCCTCCGGTTTTTTGCTCAAAGCTTTTGCAATAGCCTCGGCAAAAGGCTGAGAGACTCCCTTCAGCGGGGATGGCTTTTTTTCTTCAATGCAGCGATACAGTTGGTTTTCATTTGAAACATTGAAAAGAGGTTTTCCTGAAACCAATTCATAAATCGTTGCAGCAAGAGAGTATTGATCCATTTCCGGCGTGTCCTGTTCTCCGGAAAGCTGCTCCGGGGACATGTACATTACTGTTCCTCCGCTGGAACCGCTTTTTTTGTTCATCCCGATAGCTGACATGGAAAGCATCGAGTGGATTTTTGTTGCAAGTCCGAAATCAAGAATTTTGAGATTCCCGTCGGTATCAACCATCATATTGGCTGGTTTGATGTCTCGATGAACGATTTTCTTCCCATGAGCATAATCCAGAGCATCTGCAGCCTGGCGGATCAGACGGAAAAGAAAGTAATTGAAGCTCCCCTGCTTCTTTTTCTCCTCCAGAAAAGTCCGGATATTCTTTCCATTAACATATTCCATGACAAGGTAACGCTGCTGTCTTTTTTCATCGTAGGCGAGCGTATTATATGCCGCAATGTTTTCATGATGAAGCTGATGAACAAGCTGGAAGTTTTTGATCGTAGTGTTCATTATATATTCATCGAGAGCAAGTTCCGGGGAAAGCATTTTCAGGGCAACATCTATTTTCCCGGATTTATCGAAACATTTGTAAACAACTCCCATTCCGCCTTGCCCGATTTTTTCCCGGACTTCATAGACCCCGCAAAGGATTTCTCCGATTGCCAGTTCATTGCTTCTATCTCTTAGCGTAGAAGTAATTACAGTCTCCGCATCATCTAATGAAAAATTATTCACTGAATCTTCCGATGTACCAAACTTGTTTTTGCTCATATTAGAAACTCCTCAGAATGACGTTAAAGGATATAAGTTGCACTACAACAAAATTATGATAATATAGCAGAATCTACTGCTGTTTGCAAATATTTTTTTGTTTTTATTGAATTATTTGAGAAATAACAGAGTTTAAAATAGTGACGGCTTGAAAAAAGTTTCTTATGGAAACTCTGAAAAATCAGACTAATATTTAA
>JAFTJI010000091.1 GCA_017456495.1 Lentisphaeria bacterium
ATCAGCCATCTGATCTTGTTGTTAAACCCTTCCATCCTGGCATTGCTGATGTGGCGAAATGTCCAGTAAGTGACAATTCCCTCCAATTTATCCCGGATTGTCCGAGCAATAGTCATTAATTCCGGAATTTCTGTTTTATTTGATTTTCTACTCATTTTTGTCACAAACCGTCGATGAACCTCTTTTTTGCGGTCTTCCGATTTTTGTAATGCAAAAATCAGAATGCCATCATGACGTTAAAATGATTTAGCAACCATTATTTGACGAGAGCAGAAACGCCTCTTATATTGAGTTTTCATTTATTGATACCAATGACATAAAATGTCACATGGCTAAGGCTATAGTGAATACCGGACCTAATCGTAAGGAGAGCAATACCTGAAGCACATTTTTTTACTTTAATAATGACTCTTTCACTTGAAAATTACTGCAATGTATGGTATTTTACCGCAATGTCTGAGATTTCAAGAGAAGGGCTTGATATGAAGTAAATATAAAATAGAGTAAAAAAATCCGGCATCTGATCGAAAAACGCCAAAAATAGATGAAAGAATGCCATGTTGACAAAATGTGCTCATACGGGCGCATTCTGTTTGCGTGCATCTTTCGGGTATTGGCGTACCTTCGATTAGGCCCTTTCAGAATGTCGCCTTTTTTTATATAACCCGGAGAAAAAATAATGAAAAATAATTTTGGTTTGGTTTTTGCAGGTGGTGGTGGAAAAGGAGCCTGGCAGCTTGGTGTATGGAAAGCATTGGAAGAGGCCGGTATCCGCGCATCTGCGGTTTCCGGAACATCTGTTGGTGCGTTGAATGCAGCTTTATATGCACAAGGTGATTATCAACGGGCTGTAGATGCGTGGATGGCAATTTCCAACGAAAAATTGCTTACTCCTAATATAGAAGGTTATGTTGAAGTTTTGGTTAAAACTAACATTAAGAAATATTTGCCTGTCAACTTGGGAAAAACAGTTGGAATATTTTCTCAAGAAGGTTTGAAATATTTCGTGGAAACGTTCCTGAAAGTGGAAAACCGGGCAACCTTTCTTCCTGCATTTATTACTTGTCACAATAAAACCGATCATTGTGTCGAATACTTTAATATTTTCCCTGAAAGTCAATATGACGATGAGACAATAAGAAAAATTCTTCTGGCATCAGCAGCGATTCCCCTCGTTTTTGATAATGTGCAGATCAATGGAAAATATTACAGCGATGGCGGTTTTGATGTTATCTATTCTCTTTCAGATGAAACGATCCAGTCGGAACAGTACAACAATGCTCCCATCGAACCGCTGGCAGAGAATGCTGAAAAGTTAGGTCTTGACACAATCATTCTGCTTGCTCTTAACCGGGATGAACTCACCAAACGTCATCATTATGGTTTCCGGCGGGTTTTGCCACTGCTGCCGAGTCAGCCTCTGGGGGGGATTATTGACGGATGCTTGGATTTTGATCCGGAACATGCAAAAGCAAGAATCGACCAGGGATACCGGGATGCCCGGAAATGGCTGGAAGTGGTCAATGGATTTTTTGATGATGAAAACCAGATCAATGAGGTATGGGAACGCATTGAAAATGGCGAAGAAGACTATTTGAAAAGCAATAAAGCAATTACTTCAACAAATGTTGAAAGCTCCGACATTGAAAAGACTATAGTTGCTTTTAATAAAATCGTTATTTCAGATACCGGGTCTGAAGATTTGAGTGCACTTCTTCCGGCAACAGCTCTTGAAGATAGACTGCTGAAGGGTGAGTTTGCATTGATCGACTCTGTACACAGGGAGGAGCTGAATCATCTGGTTGATATTCTTGTTGATGAAAACAGAAATAATTCACAGCAATTGACCCGCTATGTCATGGATGCTGCAGCGGCATTGGCTCCTGTGGAAAGCAGAGCCTCTGAATTACTTGAACAGGGATTCTTCGGCAGACTTTGGCACGGGATTACCGGAAAAAACTCGAAAATGGTTGCGAACAGTGTTTTTGATCTTGCCAAGGCACAATACGCTTCTATTCGTTTGATTCAGAAATTACAGCACGAAAATCTGCTGCAGTTTGAAATGACAGAGGCTCTTTCTGCCCGTTTATACCGTCTTGCCGGAGATGCAGCCAGAATTCAAAGCAATGTAAATCATCAGATCCGTGAGATCTATGGCAGTATGGCTCTTATTTACTGCAAGTTCAGGGAAAAACTGCATGAGCATGAAAAAAGGATCAGCAAATTAGAACGGAATGTTGATCTTCATTTCTGGACACAGACGATAAAAGTTAAGAGTATCTGTGGAATCCCATTAGATTCTCTTCCTGCTCCGCTTAAACTTCTGTCTGTTGTGACAGACTTTTATTTTGTATGCAATGGAGAACCGGATGACAGAGATTTATTGCTTCTGCGGAGCGTAATAAAAGATTGCCATTTGGATAAAGAACAGTTTTCGATCCGCTCTATGGCAGAGGAAATCAAAAAATTGCCCGGTTTCACCTGTCGATATAAAGAAGATTTCCGGATAGGGTCTGAAGACACTTCCGACCCGGAAAACTATCTTCCGGCACTTTTTGACGGAAAGGAACTTAATATCTCCGGTGCAGATGTCTCAATACCTGCCCCCCTGCTGGCAAGTGAACTGCTGTACCTTTTCAAGGCAAACAACTATGCTCCACGAAAATTTGAAGAAAGCGGAATCAAAGCAGATTATTTAAGCCGTTGTGAAAACTTACGTAATCTGATCAATAAACATCCTCAGGAATTGAGTCAATCTCTTCTGCCGGAAATCGTAAAGTTGGAAGACCGCATCAAGGATTATTACTTCAAGATCTATTTGCTTGGACCCTTTTCCTGCGGCAAAAGTTCCCTGCTGAATGCCTGGCTCGGGCAGGATCTTCTCCTGACCGGACTTGCTCCGGAGACGGCAGTTGCATCAGAATTGATTTATTCACGGGACGAAAAAATCGTACTTTATCCCATGCAGGATAATATGCCCACGGAAACATTGCCCGGAGTTTCACAGGAAAATCTGAACAGAGTAAAGCAGCGTGCCAATGCCGGAGAACTGCAGAAAGTTCAGATATTTTTGAATAATCCCCGATTGCAGCGTTATCCGGGATTCTGTCTAGTTGATATGCCCGGATTAAGCTCTGCGCTGCCTGCTCACGAAAATGCTTTGAACCAGTTCATTATGGAGGGAGGCTATGGCATATTCTGCGTCCCCATGCACGATGGAACAATTCAGGAAGACGGCTTGGCTTTTTTGCGGCGTATGGCACATTTTCCATGCGGTTTCAATTTACTGATGACCAAAGCTGATGAAAAAGTCGCCTCGGATCATCAGGCGATCATAAATGAATGTAAAAATGCGATCAACAATACATTAGGAATCCCCCTTGAATATATCAACTCCGGAATCGTTTCCGTTAAAAGTGAATCCGGAACAGATGATTTTAATAAACTGTTGGATTCTCTGATGGAGAACAGAGACTTTATTTTCCATTCTTTCTTCAAGGAGGATTTTCAGTCTCTCTGTTGTGAATGTATGATCCCGTTGAAAAAGTTGCTGTCAAAAGATTTTGATTCGTCAGTTCTGGAAGCTGAAATCGAAAGACTTAAAACATCCCGTGAAAATCTGCCAAAAATCCTTTCCCGGATCTCTGCCGGAATCGACAGACAGATCCCCGCGGCAGTCAATTCCGTTGTAGAAAAAATAAAGACCTGCCTTTTCAGTTTGCAGAATGGTTTGAAATCTCAAATCAAATCCGGACAGAATTGTTCCGGAGAAATTTCTGCAAATATGAAAAGTACAATGCTTTATGAGATCCAGAACAAGGCTTATGATATTTTCTCCGAAGCAATCCGGCAGGCGGCAGAACAATTCGGCGAGAAATTATCTTTCAACATTACAGCCGGAGAAGCCGCCGCAAGCAATATTGACGGAATGAAATCAGATAATTACATGGGTACAGGAGCGTTGATCGGCGGCGTCATCGGTCTGATCGGCGGGCCTCTCGGTGCTGCTGTTGGAGGATTTATCGGCGGTTGGATCGGTAAAAAAATTGATGATGACAGCAATCTTGATTCACAGCTGCTCTGCCGTCTGGAAGAAATTGCAGAAGGAGCAAGACCCACTGTTGAAAAAGCATTTTATGATGCTTCGGAAAAATTCAAAGCAGACCTGAAAACTGCTATGGAAAACAAACTTTCCAGATTGGAAGAACAAAATCAGCTTCTCCGGAAAAAACTGGAAGAAGATCAGGCGGAATTTGATGCCTGCAAATCTGAACGGGAAGCTGTACTGGATAATTTGAACACATTAACCCGAATAGAGGAGCAATGCAATGAGCCTGTTTGATGATGATAAACTTAATTCATTACCTGTAGTCAATAATAAGGATAAAAAGCAATCCGCCACAGCAGATGACCGTTTTGAATTGCTGGCGAAATTGATTTCCACTCCGGAACAGCATTCTTCTTCAGCAACGATTTTCAAAAAATTGGAAACGCTGATCCGGAAAGACTTTCTGAAACTTTGTGCAGGCGTGGGAATCCCCGGCGAAAGTTCACTCTATCAGGAACTTCTGGTAACTTTGGGCGATTTGCAGGAATTGATTGAATTTCCGTACCTTGCCAATAAGAATATTCTGGCTGTCGGAGGCGGATTCAGTGCAGGAAAATCCCGTTTTCTCAACTCCATACTCGGCATAGATCAACTTCTGCCCGAGGGATTGCTCCCGACGACAGCGATTCCGACTTATCTCATTTCAGGAGAAACGGAGTCCATTGTGGCACTGAATACCTTCAACCGTTCGCAGGAACTTGACAGGGAATCTCTGAACAGTATTTCACACGCCTTTAATATGGGAGAAAAGTCTACTATTTCTTTTTATCATATTTTGAAGTTGATACAAATCCAGTCACCGGATCTTAAATGGGATAACATTGCATTGCTGGATACGCCGGGATATTCAAAACCGCATTCAGAAGATGACTCCAGTGACCGCAGAGGAACTGATGCGGGAAATACCGATGAAGAAAAAGCAAGAGAACATTTGAGTCAGGCGGATCATCTCATCTGGGTCATTTCGGTAACAGACGGCACGTTCCAATTGCCGGACATCGAGTTTCTGCAGCAGAAAGTCAAATGGGAACGTCCTTTGTATATCCTCATCAACAAAGCCGATGAAAAGACTCAAAGTGATGTGAAAAATATTTTTGAACGAATCAGAGAAGATGCCCTGAATGCCGGATTCAATCTGGCAGGTATTTCGGCATATTCTTCCCGGAATAAAAAAGTGTTTTTCGGAGATGATCCGAAAGATTGGTTTGATGAAATCAATCAAAAATGCAAATTCACCCGTTGGAGAGGACGATTTCAGGCGGTTTTTGAAAAAATCATTGCCTTCAATGCGGAAGAAGAAGAGCGTTGCAGAGTGCTGAAAAGCAGCCTGGATCCCATCTATCTGAAATGCGATGAAGTCCTTTCTCAAGCTCAAGTGGAAAAGCTGAAAGATACGATGAAGATCATCAGCAGCGATTCCAAGACTCATGCAGAAGCGGCAAAACAGTTTGTCATCTTCAGTGAAAAAGTGGAAAAACTTCTGGAAGAACTTCTCGCACAAATCGGGGTAGCTGATGAAACAGCATCCGCAGTCGGCATAGAAGGCAGATATGTTATCGCAGAAGGCGTTCTTCCCAAGTTCAAAAAGTGTGATGTTTTGCAGGGAACAGAGGATTCACTATCAAAATTCCGTGGGTGTTTCATTTCGTCAGAAACTCTCGATGACCAGATCCGCATCCGTTACAGCGACATAGAAAAACACTATACAGATCCGGCAAAATCATTCGGCGAAAAGAAAAAAGTTACTCTTACGGTTTACGAAATAGACCGTGCAGAGAACACGATCGTTTTTACGGTTTTACCTGACACGGCTGATAAATAAAGGATTTTTATCATGGGATTTTTTGATTTAGATGAATTTGCTCAAGAGGCAGAAAAAATTTCTATCATTCCTCATCCTTTGGCTGATAAATTGTCATTGGACAAAAAAATATCTTATCTTGGAATGTTATTCTTTTCTGCGGCAATAAATGACGGCAAGGTTGCAGATGGAGAAACAAAGAAGTTCCGGGAAATCGGCTTTTCTTTGAAACTTCAGGAAAGTGATATCAACGAAACCAAAGAAACAGTGGTGGGCCTTTTGACCAATACCTCAAAAATGGCTTTTGTCAAAGAAGCTGTCTCTCTTCTGCAGGAACGGGAGACTGCAATGTTCCTTTATTGTGATATGGTTTGCGTTATGGGTGCAGACGGCGAACTCTCTTCCGATGCAGAAAAGTTCCTTGACGGGATGACCAAATTTTTGGAATTGGAAGAGCGTGACTGCTGTTTCCTCAAAGAATATTCCGCTTTTATGCCGGAGAAGAAAAAATCAAAGGCAGCAGAAATCGTACAAAAATATCGAACAGAAAAATTTTATTTTCCGGAAGGGTTAATCAAATACTATACCCCTGTTCTGGATGCGGTTAAACTGCATGGCGGAAAATTGCCCTTGGGTGAAAATCAAATTTGTGATGGAAAATTTATTCTGGAAGAAGAGCTTATCGTTGGTCCCGGTTCAGAATTGATCATAAAAAATGCTGAAATAGAATTCGGATTAAACGGCTATATCAATATTGCGGAAAGTGCTTCTGCTGTCATTTCTGATTCCTCATTTTCGGCATCTCCGGTTCAACCGAAAGATGGTGAAGAATTTGCAGCATTCATGATTCAGTCAAATATTCCATTGCTCAACATTAATGGATGCTATTTTGATGGGAAAATGATTAAATGTGCAATCTGTCAACGAGGGAAACTGAACCTTTCCAAATGTTCATTTGAAAGACTTAACGGCGGAAGTTATTATGCCATCGATGGTGGCATTGACAGTGTTTTCTCTGATTGTGATTTTATGCACTGCACTGGGAAATTGTGTCATATCTCTGCGGGAGGAAAGGTTTCCAGATGTAAATTCACAGATTGCAGTTCAGAAGATGAAATTGCATTATTTGAAAACGGACCTTTATACCTTGTCCTTTTTGAAAGATGTCAAGCCTCCACTATATGCGAAAGATATGGAGATAAGGAGTGGAGAAAAGAGATTGTCTGTTTCAAGGATTGTTCAGGGGGAAAACCATGGGATAATTTCAGCAATAGTCCCGTAGATTATTCCACCTGGCTTGAGGCATATACGCGTTCAAAGGAGAATGAAAATGCTTAATACCTTAAATCGCCTTAATGCGGATAAAAAAATAGCAGGGAAACACCCGCTTCTTTCGTTAAAACCGGATCTGCCATTGAGAATTTCCTATTTTCAGGGAATTGTGCTTGCCGCTATGGTGGATGATGGCAAGATCGCAGATATGGAAAAGGAGTATTTGAGACGTCTTGGCGTTACTCTTGCTTTGACTTCCGAAGATGTGGAAGAATGTATTCAGACGATTTCTGAAATCCGTTCCGTTACGGATCAGGAACTTTTTTTACGGGAACTTGCGGAAGTGATGACAGGGAAAGCTGTCAGTATTCTTTTTCTGGGGGATTTTATCTCTATATCCATGATGCCGGATCATAATAAAGAAAAATTATATGAATGGGCAAAAGCATTTGCAGAATATCTGGATATCGCAAATGCGGCAGATTTCTTTCTTGAGTTATTCAGCGGAAAAGGTTTTGACAAGAAGTCCTGTCCAGCGGTTTTATTGCCCCATTTAGATTACTTTTTCGGCAACAACGTTCCGGAAAACAATTCTCCGGATAAATCTGCCTGCAAGGAATTGAAAAACCTCATTGATTCTACTAAATATGCAGATGAGTATGGCAACCGCTACGAATTGATGTTTTCGGTTCCAAAAATCCTTGAAACATTCCTGAAACAGCATCCGGATTTTTCTCTGATCCGTATCCGGCGGATGTTTCTACCCATTGTGCAAAAACAGTTTGCGTTATTGAAAGAAGCAATCAATTCCGCAAAAGGCAAGAATAAATCCTCCCGTTTTACTGTAGATTTGACGACTCTGAAAGAGTGGCACAGCTATATATGTTATGTTTGCTTTCTGGATGGTACGATAACTGAAAATCCTTATTTTTACATGATAGAAGCTGTTCCCCCGCCTGAAGAGTTTTATTGGACAGAAGTTAAAATACCGGAAAAAGAAGCCAAAAAAAAAGTTATTCAACAGTTGGCTGTTTATCTGAAAGAGCTTGAACACAGAATCAAATAAAGGAATCAAAATTATGAACATTGATTTTTCAACAACTCAAAAAAAACTGTCCTCCATCAAAACAAAACTTGAGCAGCTGAAAAAAGATTATCCAGCACTTGTGGATGAAACTTTAACAGAGATCCGGAATTTTGAAAGTGCCGCTGAATTGAAGATGAATGAAGGCAGACAGCTTTCCATTTCCATTGTCGGCAGGGTCAAAAGCGGAAAATCAAGTTTGCTCAATGCTCTTCTTTTTGACGGAGAACAGGTTCTCCCTCAAGCGGCAACACCTATGACAGCAGCTCTGACCTTCATCCGGTATGCCCCTGAATGTCGCGCTGAAATTGAGTTTTTCACTCAGGATGAATGGAGTACATTTGAAGTTCAAGCCGCACAATATGATAAAATTATTGCAGATGCCAAAGCAGAATTGATTGCGGAAGATGCTGAAGAAGCACGCCGTTCTCAACGGTTCGGCAGACCGGCAATCGTCAGGGAAATCACCCATGAAAGAATCATCAATCGTGCACAGGCACATTTGAATGAAAATTTCACGGCGGCTCATGAACTTGTCACTATGGCAGAAAACTCCGGGATCAATGTTGAAAAACTTCTTTCACAGGGAAGTGCTGTTATCAAAGCCTCTTCTCCCGAAGATCTTGCAGGAAAATTGGAGTCCTATGTGGGCGCAGGCGGAAAATACACCCCGGTTGTCTGTTCTACAACACTCTATATCAACGATCCCCGTTTGGAAGGATACGAAATCATTGATACTCCCGGAACCAATGACCCAATCATTTCACGCGGACAGAAGACCAAGCAGAGTCTTGCTAAAACAGATGTGGTTCTTGCATTGAGCCATACCAGCAGATTTTTTGACAAAGCTGACCTGGAATTGCTCAGTCAGAATCTTCCCAAGAGCGGTGTCAATCATTTTCAGTTGATAGCTTCACAATTCGATGTTGCTGTAAAAGAATTTGAAAATCAAATTCCCCGGGAATATGATCCCCTGAAACGGTTGCTGATCGGTTTTAAATCTGTTCAGTCTGAACTGCAGAGGACTTTCCACGAACGTGTGGAAAAAATCGCACAGCAGGCTGCCGATCTCAATAATGGGGATACGAAAAAATGGGATCTTCTGCTGCAAACCCAGCCGATTTGCGTTTCAGCCATGGCATTTACTTTGGCAAAACATTGGAACAAACTTACTGCAAAAGAAAAAGAAGAACTGGCACTTTTCAATGACATCATCCCCGGTTATACTTTTGATCGGGAAATGCTGAATGATTTTTCCAGAATGGATAAAGTCCATGAGATCATTGATTCCGTCAAAGAGCAGAAAACTCAGATCCTTGCAGACGGCTTCCGTTCATTGGTTGAAGCCGGAAAAAAAGCCTTTGCAGAACGGGCTCACAGCATTGCTGAAAGTATCAGTTCCAATATAGAGACTCTGGAAAACAAAGATGTCGCATCGCTTGCCAGGGAACTTAAAATTCAAACACAGCGTTTGGAAAAAGGAAGGTCATCTCTGGAAGGCTGTTTTGAAGATGTGATCTATGATGCCCATGGAAAATTTGCAGACATCCTTTCTCAGATCCGTCTGGCGAAAGCACAGTTCACCAATCTGTCAGTTCAAACTGAATCCCGCACAGAGTATGAGGATTATACTGTCGATAAAGGCTGCGGTTTTCTGTTCTGGCGCAGTTTGACGGGAAACCGTTACGAAACAAGAACCCGTTCTTACACGGTTACAACCCGTTATGCCGATGCGTATGAAGCTGTTGACCAGGTGGAATCCTACGCCAATGAATCACGTGCGCTGTTGGAAAATGCCATTCGTGATGCGGTCAATGTTACAGCTTTGAGAAATAATATCTCCGATGCGATCTTAAATATTTTTGAGAACGGAACGGAAGATATTGACATTGATATGATCAAAGAACAGATCAAAAGTGCCATCCGCCGCATCACAATTCCGGATGCAGATTTTGGGAATATGGATTATACAGAAACCATTACTTCAAAATTTTCCGGCAGCCGCGTGGAAGGGGCGGATATTGAAACATTGAAATCAGCTCAGCGTTCCGCGTTGAACGCAGTTATTTCTGATTTGGAAGCCAAGGCAAAAGAGAAAGCAGCTGCGATCGAAACATGTTTGAAAAATACAATGGAATCATTTGTCAATCAGCTGATCGGTGATCTGAAAGCTGAAAATGAAAAGTTGGCAGAAAAGCTCAATGACAAGGAAGCAAATTTGAAACATCTCAAAAAACTGCTTCCGGTTGTTGCGGAAATCGAAAGTGAAATGAAAAATCTTTGAGAGGTGTGATATGGCAAACTTTATGAAAAAAATGAAATCTGCTGCGGAGCAGGCAAAGATCAAAGATCATCCGCTGTTTACCGGTGAATACAGTGCAGAAGTGCGTAATGCTTATTTTTCCGGCTGTGCCGCATCCCTGTGTTTTCTTGATGATAATTTGGATGCTGATGAACAGAAAAATCTGCAGTTTTTCGGGCAGTCATTACGACTCACGTCTGCCGATGTTGAAGACTCCATAAAAACTGTCCGGGAGATCGGTGATGATGATAAAATGGAGTTTTTGCAGGAAATTTTCTCCCTCATGGATACTGATTATCTCAAATATGCCCTTTTAACAGATATTCATACTCTCTGTTTGAAAAAAGGCAGTTTGACAGATGATGAAAAAGATTTTATTAATACATCTGCCGAAATCCTTTTCGGTGAAGAAAAAGATATGTTCAAGCTGTGGGAAAAGGGCTTGACACTTGAAAATGCGGACAGTTTCTTCAACAATACAGAAGAAGTAAAAGAGAACATTGCTGTTGAAGAAGAAAATATTGTTTCTGACCGGGATCCGTTCTTTATTCAACTTGCAGCAAAAAATCGTGAAATGTGGCTTGAAGTTGCAGAGCTTTTGCAGGCACATGAACATAATTTAGCTTTTATCAAAGAACAAGGGTTCGATGACAATTTGCTTCAGAAACTTTTTGAAGATTATGATTTATTTTGTGAAGCAGAATATCAAAGGCATTCTATCGGCGGCGCCCCTTTGGATAGTCCGATAGATGTATCTGAGATCCCGGATGAAATGCTGCAGGAGATGGTTTGTGATGGTATTACCCTGGAAGACATGCATAAGTGCAAAAAGATAGCTGATATCAATGAAATTCTGCTCTTTAAAATGGGGATGACTGTAAAAACTGCACTCGAGGAGTTAAACAGACAACGGCTTCAAGAGCAAATTAAAGATCTTGAAAAAAAAATGGAAGAAAGCAAATATAATAGCCGTCTTGCATGTTTTGGCAGAATTGATGACAGCAATGTCTACGTTGCTCCCAATATCCCATACGACAAGTTGAAAAATGCAATCGAGGCTTATGCCCCATGCCTTGATCCGGATGATGTACTTCTTCTTTTTGACGATACTGCATTCGGCGGTGCCAGAGATGGTATGTTGATTACCTATGACAGCGTTTATTCTCATGAAATATTTATGGAGCCTGTTCACAGATTCTTTTATAAAGATTCCGACATCAGGTATGGCGGAAAGAAGATATTTATTGATGGAGAACAGGCTTGCAACCTTTGTTTAGCCTCAGAATCCCTCATCAAAGAACTTGCGGAAGGAATCGCCACCTTGACCGCACTGACGGAATAAATGTTCTCACAACCGCAAATTTGCCCGGTTTTATCCGCAAATTTGCGGTTGTTTTTGAAAATATATAAGAACAACACAGATTTTTTTGCAAATATAGCTGCTTGAAAATCTTCTGTTATCCATTCATCTTTGCGGTTTTCATTGCCAGATCGTGAATTTTTTTTCGCAAATAAATGGGCTCAAGAACTTCTACATTGCCGCCTTCTCCGAGGATCCAGCGGATCGCCTCCTGTTCCGGAGAGGGTGGCAAAATCACGATAAGCGTCCCGTCGTCCTGCGGCTCAATGACCAATTTCTTGGCTTTGCGTTGTTCATATAGATAATACGCAATGTCGGCTGAACACTTTACTTTGATGTTTTCGATTTTCGGATAATTGAACAGTCCGTTGCGTTTGGTTTCCTGCAAGATATCCCGTCTGATTTCAAAAGTCCCGCGCAGAAGTTCCGCTTTCTGAATACGGAAAATAGCAAGGGTTATTACTTTTCCGTCATTCAAATTCACGCCTTTGGTGTACCAGTTGCCTTTGTGGTAAGCTACAATGTGCGGCTCAAATTTCCGTTCGGTGATTTCTCCGGTACTGCCTTTCTGATAAGTCAGTGCAAGTGTCCGACGTTCCCGCCACGCTTGAAAAACAGTACCGAACACTTCCGGATCCGTTGTTGTTTTTACTCCTGAAGCAATAAGTAACGTTTCGATAAATGTCTGATCCAGAAGTTCAGAATTGTTGTCTGCAATCTGATTATCAACTGCATCACGGATCTGTTCTTTGACGGGACTTGGCAGGATTTCTCCGGCAAGCTGCGCTCCCAGCATGGCAGACATGATCATCCCATCATCGAAGAATGGAACTTGAAATTCCCAGTAAGGACTGGTCAAATAAAAACCATTGTTTTCGCTGGAATACTCAATGGGCGCATTAAAATCTTTCCGCAGGGCATCAATATCCCGCATGATCGTGCGTTTTCCGCAGGCAATATTCAAATTTTCATCACGGTCAAGTGCTTCAAACTTCTTCACCCAGGTATTGGCATTGGGATAAGAATTTTTCCGCAGATCAGCGACCATCTTGATCATTCGCAAAAGTTGTTTTTTATTGGTAGGCATTGAGATCTTTCCTTTCATTCTTTATAAATATATCATTGTTTTAATCAATGTCAAACAAGGATGTCGAAAAATGTCATACCTTTCGCTTTATATTATTTGCAGACTAACCAACAAGGAGGGTTTTATGACTGAAAAAGAAAAAAATGTACTGCAACAGGAACTCTGGGCGTTGGCTGCAATTGATGCCGATGCTACCAAACATCTGCTGGAGATTTCCACCCGGCAGATCAAGTGTATCACCAGAGAGGATGCCAATGAGATGACGCCGGACAAACACAAGGTGGTTGAAGAAATGCACTTGCAATGGAGCTTTGTAAAAAAGATCCGTGAAGATCTCTTCAAAATCGCTGAAAAGTTGGATCATGCCGAACTTATTCCGGAACTTCCGCAATTCGTTATCTGCGATGAATTGTGGGATGTTGAAAATTCCGGCAGACAAAGTCTTATTTGCGATGTCAGTGAAAAAATCGGCGATTTTCAAAGTTCCCTGATGGATGCACTCTGGAAACTTCAGGAATATTGTAAATAATTGAAAGGAATTAAAAATGAACGGATTTGATGATTTTCTCGATACTTTGAGCGATGCCACCAGACAACTGGTTTCTGACATCGAAACAGCCTGGCAGGAACTGAAAGAGGATCTGCACGATACTGTTACCGTAAAATATCTGCGCCCCGGCGGTATTGCATACTGCAAAAGTGAGGGTAAAAAGTATTACGGGATTTTGACCGGAACGCATATTATCTCCTTGGATAAAGAGGGCGAACCGGACTATATGGATCTGCAGGATTTCCTTGATCTTCATGATGCGGAAAAACTCAAAGTTGCCACGCAGAAACGCATTGCCGTTGGCTGTCACGAAATCGACTATACCGCACGGATGACGGTTGAAGAAGAAACGTTTTCGTCCACCAAAGTCTTTGTTTTGAAATGTCTGGCTGTGGATGGGGCAACCGAAGTCGATGAGGCTGTGGAAGAACGCTTCGGTTCTTTTGAGTGGCTCAATTATGACATTCCGGAAGAAGCCGGCAATGCGGAATAATTTGCAGCGTAAATATTCAACACCATTCAGTCGGCAGGAAACACCTGGTGTTCTCTTGCCGCACCATCAGGAGGGAAACCTGTTAAGATTATCTATCTTCTTTCTGATTTTTCTACCCTTTGCAATACTTAATGCACAAAGATTTGTTTGCAGGACTTAATGCACTTTTTCTTTTTGTAAGACTTAACGCACTAAATAATTTTTTCCCTGTGCATTTACTTTTTCAATTAACACCTCAATAAATCATAAAAAAAATTTACTTTTCGACTTGATTTTTTCAATATTTATCATTATATTTCCGGAAAATAGACAACTTTTGCAAACATTGAGTTGTCTGTTTTTTTAACGATTTTTTGGAAAAAAAACGAATACACCAACTAAGGAGGATTTGAAAATGGATCTGAAAGGAAGCAAAACTGAAGCAAATCTCTGGTACGCATTTGCAGGCGAATCCCAGGCACGCAACAAATACACCTACTTTGCAAGCAAGGCTAAAAAGGACGGTTACGAACAGATCGCCGCTCTCTTCGAAAAAACTGCAAACAATGAAAAAGAACATGCAAAACTCTGGTTCAAGGCTCTGAACGGTATCGGAACCACTCTGGAAAACCTGAAAGCTGCAGCTGCCGGTGAACATGAAGAATGGACCGATATGTACAAACGTTTCGCAGAAGAAGCTGCTGCTGAAGGGTTTGATGACCTCGCTCGTCAGTTTGCACAGGTCGCAGAAATCGAAAAGCACCATGAAGAACGCTACAACAAACTGGCTGCCAATGTCGAAAAGGCGGAAGTCTGGGTTCGCGTTGGTGAAAACCGCTGGGAATGCCGCAACTGCGGACACATTTACATCGGCGAAGCTGCTCCGGAAGTCTGTCCTGTCTGCAAACATCCCAGAGCATATTTTGAAATTGAAGCATTGAATTACTGATTCAGCTGAGAATTTCTTGATTCAAAGGACTTTTCCTTTATGGAAAGTCCTTTTTTTTTTATTCTTCTTCTTGAAATCTCTGATAAAGAGGTTATATTAACGAAATCATGGGACCTTAGCTCAGTGGTCAGAGCAGGTGACTCATAATCACTTGGTCGCTGGTTCAAACCCGGCAGGTCCCACCATTTTTTTTGCCTTTTTTCCGTTTTATCCAATGATTTTGAGTGTAAACTCTATGAAAGCCTTATTCCAATTGCCTCTTTTTACAGAAAACAACTTCCTTGTGTTTTTCTTTTTGTTTTGAACCTGAACTTCTTCGAAAACATCCATGATAAGGTCTACATAAGGCCTACCGATTTGATAACATCCGCAAAATTGCGCACATTTTAAAAGACATGGCTTGAAAAAGCCTGTTTCTATGATTGATTATAGAAACCACTCAATAAACAATCAAGAAAGGAAACATGCTTATGGGAAATGTAGCGCAAAAATCAGAAAAGTCAATCGCTGGAGCAATTAAAATCAACGAAAATGAGATCGTAGACCATTTGAGTCAGCTTGTACGGCAGTCGGTGGCTGAAACGATCAACAGGTTACTTGATGCTGCAATGTTAAAGGCAATTCACGCTCAGGAGGACAAAAAAGCGGCTCGGGAAAAAGCAAAATCCGTTATGGAAAAATTACGGGAGAAGAAGTTGGATGGGATTGCAAAATTTATAGAAGAAAGTCTTGAAGAAACGTTATCTTACATGGATTTCCCATCAGAACATTGGCGTAAGATCCGTACAAATAACGGGTTGGAGCGTATCATGAAAGAGATTCGACGACGAACAAGAGTTGTTGGCAGTTTTCCTGATGGATATTCTGCTATGATGTTAGTCGGAGCCAGATTACGGCATATTTCTACGACAAAATGGGGAACCCGTCAATATCTCGCTTGTAAAATGTAATCTTGGTGATATAGTTAAACTTAACGCACATGGTTTTGATAATCGGTCAAAATAAAATGTGTGCAAAATTCAGGATTCTACCGGAGATAAACATGAAAAAAATCCTTTTACGGAACAGTTGGCAAGTCAATAATATTGGAGATATTGCCCATCCACTAGGTTTTTTGAATCTGGCAAAACAGTTTTTGCCGGAATGCGAGATCTGGCTTTGGCCCTGCATTATCAGTCCGGCTGTCCGGGAAATAATCCTCCGGAACTTTCCGGGACTGAATCTTGTGGAAACAGAAGAGGCTCTTCAGAAAGCCTTTGCCGAATGTGATCTGTTGATCAACGGTTCCAGTGCAGGAATGGAAGCCGCCGGAATTCTGGATTGGAAAGAAAGAACAGGAAAACCATACGGTTTATTCGGCGTTTCTGCAGATGGTTTATGGACAGAAAAACGGAAAACGATTTTATCCGGAGCTGCATTTGTTTTCTGTCGGGATTCATTATCTCAATACTTCCTCAAACAGCAGAACCTGGAATGTCCGATGATCGGTTTTACTCCAGACAGTACGTTCGGTATGAAGTTGCTGAAAAGTCCGGCAGCTGATTTGTATATGAAAGAAAATGGACTGGAACCGGAAAAATTTATCTGTGTGATACCGCGCCTGCGGTTTACTCCATCCGGTTTTGATGAACAGGATTTTTACTATAAAGATCCCAACAGAGAAATCCCTTCAAAAGAAAAAATCGAACTGGACATGGAAAAATTGCGGGAAGTGATCGCACATATCGTCAAAAATTATGACTTGAAAGTGCTGATTTGCCCGGAAACTGACTATCAGGTCCCTATGGGACGCCGTTATCTCTATGAACGGCTGCCGGAAGATATCCGTGAAAAAGTCGTTTTAAAACGGGATTTCTGGCTGACAGATGAAGCGGAATCTGTTTATTCTCAGGCAAAACTTCTTTTGAGTATGGAAATGCATTCTCCCATCATTTTCATTGATGAACATCGACCTGCGGTTTTACTGCGTCAGGCAGAAGATACCTGGAAAGGACAGATGTGGCGTGATATCGGTTTGCAGGATTGGATCCTTGAACTGAATATTTCTGATGCAGCGTTGATTGCTGAACGTGTAGATATGATCCTGCAGGATTATCCCGCTGCATTGCAGCAGGCTGCAACTGCCAGTAAACGAGCGATAGAATTTGAACAAAAAGCCATGGAATATATCGCTGATCTGCTGAAGTAACAGAACCTTGAAAGAAAAAATGAACTTTATTGTTTCAGCGTTCTTTCAACGTGAGCTTTCTTCGCAGAAGTATTCTTATATGCACAAGAGAAATAATGCAGAGCAGAAAAATCATTCCGAGCAGTGCTGGAATAACTAGTTCAATGGGTAAAAAGGCAGTGTTAATGATAATCAGACAACCGCCGATTACCCATACCGGACCGGAGACCCGGTGAACCTGACTCCACAGAACCGGATCTTCCATTGTGCATTTCAAACGGAACCCGATCCATCGGTTCGGTTTCGATTTCGGCATAACTATCCCGACAAGTACAATAATCAGTCCCATAAAAATATAACAGCAGCGTAAAAGCAGTTCAGCATTCATTCTAATTCCACTTTCTGATTATTTTATATTTTTCAATTTGCAAAGTTCCACGAAACAAGTTGGATAAAGAGGATTTTCATATTATATTCAGGCATCACAATCTGATGCATACTATACACTGAAAAATCATTTGGTAGTGTCCTTAATTTTGCGCACATTTTATTTTGACCGATTATCAAAACCACGTGCGTTTTGTTTACTGAGGTAATTTCAAAAGTCCGGCAAAATTTGGCTGAAAAAGGATTGTTGATGAGCTGAAAATGGTAGGTTGAGCGTGGCTACTCACAGAGTAACCACCGAAAACGCCCCATTTTACAGATC
>JAFTJI010000013.1 GCA_017456495.1 Lentisphaeria bacterium
AAGATTGTAAAAGCGATGAGATTGATCAATCCGAACGTAAAAGTCCTGTTTTGTTCAGCACCGCTTCCGCCGAAAACAGAAATTCAAGAGGAACTGGAATATCTGAAATTTTATGGTGTGGATATTCGTCTGGTGGATGAGTTCGTCGATATTCAGGCATCAATGAATTACACTCCGACGTTGGATTATTACAAGAGCCTTGAGCGGGAAGCGAAAGAACTGAGGAGCTGCCGTATGATGATTTTGAGCAATTCCTGGGAAGATATTTCCAGTATGCGTCCGGGGCGCGTTGCCTCTCATTTGTTTGCGGCAATGTTCATGGGATGTAATCCTCCGTTCATGGGGCAGGGGCTTTTTCTTGCTCCCGGAACACTGCTTGCGAAACTGAAAGAAACGATAAACGATGTTGCTGTTACAGAAAAATTCTGGCATGGCAGCGAGTTCGATTTTGAAAAAGTACCTTGGAAATCTCTCTACATGGCAGATGGCAATTTTTATATGCTTGGCAGAAAAAATCCAACAGGAAAAGTTTTGTTTTTAGTGAACAACCATGAATTTGAAACGATTTATTTGAAATTGTCATTGGATAACACAAAGTTCAGCAATGTTTACGATTTGTTGAATGGGACTGAACTTTTACCGTATAACAATGGCGTGGCAATAGAAATTCCGCCTTTCTCTTATCGGGTTGTAAAGTTCAGCACAAACAAAGAAGCTTTATCTCAAAATGGAAAAGTGCCGACTGAAAAGATTGAAAAGCTGGCATCAGAACTTCAGCGTGAACAACAAGCTGCTTACAAAGGAATGTCCCGCTATGATATCCATTGCCGCTTAAACGGGACAAGTTATGAAGTAGTAACTCCATCTCAGAAAATCCTCTTTAATTTGAATCGTGGAGCCGAGGCTGCATGGTATGTCGGCGGCAAAAAAGTCATGAATACCTTGGGATGTGACTTTTTTGTGAATAAAGACAAATCTTCCACTATGATTTCCGGAGTTCCTGTGAAACTGAATTCCTGCCGGATCTTTTCTGACCGTGCGGAATGTATTTTCTCATATCGTGTTGCAAACGAAGGTTACAGAGAATTGACGATTCTCAAGAAATTTACGGTTCAGCGGGATTCAGGAATTATCACCGTGGACATTGAAATTATACCGGAGAGAGGTTTTAGGAATTTCAGTTATCGCATGAACAATGAATTCGCGCTCGGAAAATCCAAAAAAAATTCTGCTGCATACCATCTGAGTATCGCTTACAGTCATGGCAATATTACCGATAAAAATGGAAATACGATCATCTTTTCAGATAAGCAGAAAACGCCGTTTGACAGATATATAAAGAAATATCATCCTCTGCTTTCAGATACAATAACAGCCGAATCAATGATTTCGGGTGAAAATGTTGAAATAAAAACATCTATTATGCCGGAAATGTTTTTCTGCTGGCGCTACGCAAATGCGGCTACAGTGGAAATTATTTATCCCTTTGCTTATGCTGTTGAAGATCCGCACCTGATAAAAAACTGGCGTGTAAAAACGGTTTTCAAATATCAGTCAAAATCTGCAAATAGAAAATAAAATTCGTATGAAATCAAATTTGGGAAGCTGAAACAACTTTCTTCTCAAGTCGTGTCCCGCTTCCCTAAAATATTTGCTTAAAGAATTTCCATTCCTGCCGGAACTTCGATTTTTTTGACCGGCTCTTCTCCGGTCCAATCCCATTCTGCACGGATCAAACCGAGCGGGGAGGGGACCGTTCCGCAAGCTTTTTCACCTTTGGTCATGACCGGATCAAACACGATTTTCTTCCAGCCGGGTTCCACGGGCGTGACGCCGAGAATCAAGTCCGAGAAGTTATAAATCGGGTGTGCGCTCCATGCGTGACACATGCTCCAGAAACCGCGGTCAAGCTGTTCGGGCCAGCTTTCCGGTGTAGTGGAACAGCCGATATCAAGGAAATCTTTCCACCAGCGGCGGATGCAATCCACGATCTCAGCCCGTTTTCCTTTTTTCTTCAATGCTTCGAACACATAGAACATAAAGTAGGAGGTCGGTTTTAATTCGATCTCACGGTGTCCTTTGACGAACGGCATGAGAATTTCATCCATCCAGACCTGGTGCTGTTCCGGCATGAAATCCTGAAGGATCGCCATTGCAGCCGCATGGGGAGACATGGTTTTGACCGGTTTCCCATCCCAATGCAAACCGTCATAAAGCAAACCTGTTTCTGCATCGAACAGTTTTTCTTTCATTGTTTTGCAAAGAGAATCAATTTCCTGATCCAAGCCGGGTTTTCGCTCCGTTTCCCCGGAAAGTTCCGCCAGTTTTGAGGCAGATTTCAGTGCCCAGAGATAAATCAGATTATAAACCGTCGGTATCCCGTCTTTGAAGAGGGCAGGGCACCAGTCAAGGAAGAGCCAGTAACGATTATCGTACTGAAGCAACCCGTTGTCATCAAGCTGGGAACGGAAGTAATTCAGAATGTCATCGACTGTCTTTTTCAGTTCTTTGTACATGACAAGAGAACCTGTTTGATTGTAGTGCGCCAGCAGGGTAACGATCCACATCGCGGTATAGTCGGGCAGAATGCAGCTGTGACCGTTGCTGGGGGCGATCGCATAGGGCAAGCCTTCCGGTGTTCCCTGTGATGCGATCTGACGGAGACCGCGTTCAAACAACCGGGTATCGTTTGCCAGACGGAATGTATTTTGAGCCTGAACGAGAGCATCTCCCCACCACTGGGCAGATTCCCGCCACGGGCAGTCTGTGTAGGCATCCACCATGCAGCTGCGCTGGGTGTGAACGCACATCTTCCAGATATCGTTGAGAACCTGATCGGAGCTTTGGAAACTGCCTGTCACGTCCAGCGGATACCAGATTTGTCTGGCACTCAAACTCACTTTCAGCGGGTTTCTGCCGCGATAGATCACTGCGATATAGCGGAATCCCCAGGGAAGCGTCAGTTCGTGATGATTTTTTCCATCTTTCAGGATCAATCTTCCGCCGAAAAGAGTCGCGAACGGATTGGATGAACTTCCGAAATCAGGTTTGTCTCCGGTCAGAGATTCGCAAACCAGATAGTCCAGCATATCACCATCCTGCGCATTTTCAATGTCAAAAATCGGCTGTCCAACGACTTCTTTTCCGAAGTCGATCAACTGTGCTGTTAATCCCGGTTCAAACTGAACACTGCTGCCTGCTGCGGGAGCAGCCACCCATTCCGGTTCATCACGATCAAGGATCTTTGCAACATTTTCGATTTTTTCCCAGCCGTCTTTGGGGGTATGACGGGATACGGAAACTCTTCCGGCTGCCTGAACGATATCTTTTGTTTGCAGCGGAATGTTCCGTTCTTCAAAGGAGTGCCAGGGCATACAACCCAGAGAAGCTCCGCCGCTGCCGGTCCAGTTCGTATCATCATAATCCAATGCGCGCCAATCTTCTCTGTCTTCCCGGAAATCAAAATATTCCTGATATCCGTACTGGCTGGATCCCCGGGCAACATCGGGAATATACCCCGGGGCAAATCGCTGTTTCCAGTTGATTCCTGTGGATAAATCCAGCTCTCCGATTTTACCGGAAAGGAGCAGCCCGGATGCGTTTTCATAACGGTAGCAGAACACGGAAAGTCCGAACTGATAAACCAGAACGGCAATCACGTTTTTTCCTTTTTTCAGATACGGTGCAATGTCGATCCGGTCAAAGGGCCAATGGGTCTGAAAACCTCTGGCGGGACCATGATTGACAAATTCGCCGTTGATCCAGAGATTGTACCGGCTGTCAGCTGTGATATGGATCTCAACCCGTTCCGGGACTTCTTTCAGTTCAAATGTTCTGCGGAATTGTGCGCGTTCATCTCTTGAATCGCAACGGTTGCGCGCACTCCACAACCATCTTGCGCCGGGAAATATTTCCTGATTTTTCTGTTTCGTGTTCATCTCAAAAAAAATCTCTGTTTCAATCCAACTCAACGACAGAGATACTGTCTACGAGAATCCTGTTTTTTGTCCCTTTTTTCTTGTATGCGGGACCTTCAAATTTTACCCGGCACCAGACATCGAGTTTCTTCTCTCCGAGTTCAAGATACCGGTTGAATTTAGCCTGAATACACCAACTGCGGGTGACATACGCATAGCATCCCTGATTGAGTTTTGTCGTACTGACATGCAGCCAGTGATAACCTTCACCGTCAGGAAGCGTTTTCCACTGTTTTTCGGAAAGAGACTTTCCGCCGGGAACATCATAGGTTCCTGCCTGGAAGGGAAGCGTATAATAGTTTGTTCCGGTGACATGAACGATCTCAAAAGCGCAGCCTTCCCGGGCATCCGGATCTTTGACCAGACGCATATTGGCATTCCGGAAAAGAATCAGTTTGGACGGGGTGAAGTGGCGGACAGTTTTCCCTTTGAATGCTGCCGGTTCCTGAATCGGATTTACTTCACCTGTCAGGAGTTCGACAAACGCAATCTGTCCTTCCATAATCATACGGTCTTCCGCAGGTTTGGAATAGCGATCAGCTTCACGGAGCCAATACTTCCGCATATTTGCAGCCAGCTTTTTCTGATCAATGGGGAAGTTTTGAAGCGTTCCGCCGGATTTTTTCCATTCATCCATATATTTGCCGATCATGAATGCCGTAAGCATGTTCAGCGGAGCTCGGCAGTTGATCACACGGCGCATGAGAACGTCATCTCCGGCAATAGCTTTTTCCGCTTCATCAAAGAGTTTATGCGCCCGGATCAGTTCCTGCACATTCATATAGGCATAACACTCCGCAAAATAACGGTTTAAAACTTTTCCGGAAAAACGCTTTTGTGTCTTGTCCAGGAGTTTCCGGTAAGCATCCATCATGGGCGCAGCTTTTCCGAAATAACATTTCAGGAATGTCTGACGGTGCGCTTCAAAATCGGAAAAGGGATCTTCCAGCATCTTGCAGTAGAGCCAGTTTTTCATATCGGCAAAATCAAGGATATAATGTTTACCGCCGACTTCGATAAAGGTTCCTTTTGAACCGAGTTTTGCATAGTTCCGGAGCAGTTCCGCAATTCCCATTTCGTGCGGATAAGGGTAAACTTCCAGACAGTGTTCCCAGGTGATGAAGTTCTTTGAGATCTTTGCCCAGCCATGGAGATATCCCTGATTTTTCCGGTTTTTCGGTTCGGATGGGTAGACCGTTGAACCGAATGTATTGCAGTAACGGATCATAACATTTTTCCGGGGAACAACTTTCTTCGGAGGAATGCTTCCAGTTCTTCCGTATGCCAGCGTTGTGATATAAACATCCGGATAAACTTTTTCGACTCCTTCCGCAATTTCATTGATGAAGTCGATCAGCAGATCTGTAATGGAGCTTGCATTTTCGATCTTCTTACATGCGGGACACTCACAGAACCGGGTCCCATCATTCATGGAGAGGTCATAAAACAGCGGTTCGACAGTCCCGTTTGCTGCGGCACTTGCCTTTGTCCGTTTGATGTTGGCAATCACTTTTTTGATCAGCAGTTTTCGCAACTCTTTGTTGGTGAAACAGAGTTGACCGGAATATTGGGTCCCTTTCCGTTCGCCGTCGACCATGGAGAAAAATTCCGGGTTGGTTTTCCGGTAACTTCCTCCGATATAGCGGGCAAAGGTATGAGCGTGGTATGGAGGACCCCAGGTATAGGCTCCATCGCCGCCGAAGGCTTCGGAAACGGAAGAATCAGCGTTTCTGTTCAAACGGTTGCGGATGGCAAACTGCCCGCCATCTGC
>JAFTJI010000092.1 GCA_017456495.1 Lentisphaeria bacterium
AAAAAACTGCTGAGACCTTTTTATATAGGGAAGTTCGAAGTGACGAACGAACAATGGTGTGCTGTGATGAGTGTCGATACTCTGCCATCTGGTCGTAATGAAGGAGCAAAACATCCGTTTGAGACTATTACTTGGTTTGAGGCAATGGCGTTTTGTAAAAAACTGAATCAATATGCTCCGAATGGGTGGAAGTTTATTCTGCCGACAGAGACTCAATGGGAATTTGCAGCACGCGGTGGAAATAAGAGCCGTGGTTATAAATACAGTGGCAGTGATAACATTTCAGATGTGGCTAAATATAACAGTGGTTCAACTCAGACCGTTGGCAGCTTGGATGAAAATGAGCTTGGTTTATATGATATGAGCGGAAATGTGTGGGAATGGTGTCTGGATAATTACACTGGAGACTCCCGCCAAACAGTTGCCGAATTCAGCCGTCCATATGATGATCCAGGCGGCTCGAGCCACGTAATGCGCGGGGGCAGTTGTTTTAGCAGAGCACAACGCTGTCGCCTGGCGACTCGGCGCAACGAAGATCCGGTGTACCGGTACGACTACGTCGGCTTCCGCGTCGCCCTCGTCCCAGTGGATTGAGAACGGGGCTTTCGGCAGAGCCGATGAGACTGGCGCACTAGCAAAGGATCGGCTGGGAAAACGGACGATAACGGATACAAACGGAAGAGAACGGAGAACTAACGCCCGGGTGCGCATCAAAAACCTATACGGCTTATACAACCTATACGGCCTATTATGCCTATCCGGCAGAGCCGGTGAGACTGGCACACCCGCCAAAGATCGGCTGGGGAACTGGGAGTACTAAGAGTACTGGGAGTACTGTTTTTTGCGCCGGGGTGCGCGAAGAAATGACCTTGCGAAAAACCTTTTCTTTGCCCGTTTTCTCCCAGTATTCCCAGTATTCCCAGTACTCCCAGAACCCGGGAAAGCATTGCCTATCCGGCAGAGCAGATGAGAACGGTTCTCAAGAAAAAAAATCCGGCAAAATCATTTTTTTTGCAAAATTAATGGAATATATTAGTTTTTCTACTGGAAATTTCGGCATGTACGATGTAAATTACGGAAAATCCCGGAGAGAAGAAATTATGACGAATGACGCAAAAATGATTGCAGACGGCGCAGAGATGGCTGCCATGATCGAATGTATGGCAGACGGAATTGCGGAAGAGTTCAGCAGCCGGGTAGAAGATCTTCGGATCATCGGGCTGCAGAAACGCGGGGTTCCTTTGGCGGAACGGTTGTCCGCCGCATTGGAAAAACGCTTTCAACAGAAAATCCCCACCGGAAAACTCGATATTTCCATGTACCGCGATGATATCGGTATGAGAAAATCCCTTCCGCTGATCCGGGAGACATCCATTAATTTCGATATTGAAAAACGGGTCGTGATCCTGGCAGATGACGTGATGCAGGCAGGGCGGTCCGTCCGCGCAGCTCTTGATGCTATTACAGATTTCGGCAGACCTGCGATCACACGGCTGGCAATTCTCATTGACCGCGGCAAGCACGAGTTCCCCATCGCCGCCGATTACACCGGAAAAGCGTTCCACTATGACGAATCTTTCAAGATCAAAGTCCGCTGGAACGAAATTGATTCCTATGACAGCGTGGAAATCCAGAAATACAGAGAATATTTATAATACGGAGATCGAGAATGAGCGACTTTAAGTGGACCAGAAAGGACCTCCTGAGTATCTATGATCTCTCTGCCGAGGAAATTATTCATATCCTCGATACTGCAGAAGAGTTCAAAAAGGTGTCTCAGCGCAGAGTCAAAAAAGTTCCTGCACTGCGCGGAAAAACCGTGGTAAACTTTTTTGTGGAACCCAGTACAAGAACCAGAATTTCCTTTGAGTTGGCGGAGCAGCGTTTGTCTGCTGATATCATCAATATCGCCACCGAAAGCAGCAGCTTGAAGAAAGGGGAAACTCTGCTGGATACAGTGAAGAATATCCAAGCGTTGCAGGTTGACCTGATCGTGATGCGTCACTCCGCGACCGGCGCACCCAACTTTTTGGCAGAACGGCTGAATTGCGGGATCGTCAACGCCGGAGACGGTGCTCACAGTCACCCGACACAGGCTCTGCTTGACCTCTTTACCATCCGGGAAAAGAAAGGTTCTTTCAAAGGATTGAACGTTTCCATCATCGGAGATATCCGTCACAGCCGCGTTGCCCGCAGTGACATGTGGGGCTTGCTGAAGCTCGGGGCGAATGTGACCTTTGCCGGACCTGCAACTCTGGTTCCGGAAGAGTTCCGTGAACTGGGCGTCCGTGTCTGCCACAATCTGCCGGAAGCTCTGGAAGGTGCCGATGTGGTGAACCTTCTGCGCATTCAGCATGAACGCCAGCGCAGCGGATTTTTCCCGAGTATCGGTGAATACTCAGGGATCTTCGGTTTGAACGAATCCGTTCTCAAATATATGAAGCCGGATGCAATGATCATGCATCCCGGTCCCATCAACCGCGGTGTGGAACTTGCCTCAGCTCTTGCAGACGGCGAACGTTCCGTGATTCTTGAACAGGTAACGAACGGGTTTGCCGTCCGTATGGCGGTCCTTTTCCTTGTGGCGGGGTGCTTGAAATGAACTATATTCTCAAAAATGCCAGAGTGATCGATCCTTCCACCGGTTTTGACGGTGTGAAAGATATTTATGTAACAGACGGAAAATTTGCGGCAGAACCGGCAGCGGATGCAGAAATCGTTGACCTCAGCGGTTATGTTCTCGCTCCCGGATTCGTGGATATTCATGTTCACCTCCGTCATCCCGGAAAGACTGCTGCAGAAACGATCCATACCGGAACCATGGCAGCTGCGGCGGGCGGTTTCACCAGTGTGGTTGCCATGCCCAATACCAGCCCTTGCGCTGACAATCCCGGAACGATCCAGTATGTTCTTACCAATGCCGAAAAAGAGGGTGTTGTGAATGTTCTTCCCTGCGGCGCAATGACCAAAGGGATCGCCGGAGAAGAGATGGCGCCCCTCGGCGGATTGAAAAAAGCCGGAGTCGTTGCATTTTCCGATGACGGAAAGTGTGTTCAGAATCATGAGTTGATGCGGCACATCATGGAATATTCCAAGAGCTTTGACTTGCCGATTCTTGACCATGCAGAAGATCTTCAGCTTCTTGCCGGCGGTGTGATGCACGAAGGTTACTGGTCAGTCCTCCTCGGTATGAAAGGTATGCCCGCTGAAGCGGAAGAGCTGATGATCAGCCGTGATGCTCTGCTTGCAGGAAAAACCGGATGCCGGATCCACATCCAGCATGTCAGTACCGCAGGGTCCGTGGATATCATCCGTCACGCTCAGTCCAAGGGAATCAAGATCACCGGAGAAGCAACTCCGCACCATATCTCCCTGACCGATGTTGAGATCAAGAAGTTCAATACCAACTACAAGATGAATCCGCCGCTCCGTTCCGAAGCTGACCGGATGGCACTCATCGAAGGGTTGCGCGATAACACCATCTCCGTGATCGCAACAGATCACGCTCCCCATACAGAAACGGAAAAACTGGTTGAGTTCGACTATGCCCCGTTCGGGATCATCGGACTTGAAACAGCGATTCCTGTGACCCTGACAGAGCTTTACCATAAAGGTTATCTGACTCTGCCTCAGCTGATTTCCAAGTTTACAAAAGGACCTGCCGATGTGCTTGGTCTTCCTCTCGGAACCCTGGAAGTCGGCAGACCTGCAGACATTACGATCATTGATACGGAGACAGAATTTACGGTTGATCCGTCCACTTTCAAATCCAAGTCCCGGAACACACCTTACGGCGGTTATAAAGCCAAAGGAAGAGTAGCCGGAACCATGGTTGGCGGAAAGTTTGTCCACCGTTTGTTCTGAGTTCTGGAATAGAAAAGGCGGGAATCCGGGGAAAAACTTTCATTCTCCGCTTGATTTCCTGCCTTTTGTGTGATAAATTACCTGTGAAATTACGAACGACTTAAAACAGGAGCAAAACAGCATGACAGCCGATAATGTAAAGGCATTGGTGATTACCGGGTTCGGTTTGAACTGTGAAAAAGAAACTTCCGCAGCTTTCGAAATGTGCGGAGCAAAGGCATATCAGGTCCATTTGAATGACCTGCTTGCCGGAAAAGACAATATCAACAACTATCATATTCTTGCGTTTATCGGAGGATTCTCTTTCGGTGACCATATCGGTTCCGGAACAGTGTTCGCCAATAAAGTCAAGTTCAAACTCAAAGAAGATCTTGCAAAGTTTATTGATTCCGGAAAACTCGTGATCGGTATCTGCAACGGTTTTCAGACTCTGACCAGACTCGGTCTTGCACCGGCTCTCTTCGGAAAACAGTTTGAACAGCAGGTCGCACTTGCTCACAATGACAGCGGTGTGTTCCGCGATGACTGGATCAACATGGTTGCAAACGCCGCTTCCAAGTGCGTGTTCACCAAGGGAATCAAGACCATCCGCATGCCGATCCGTCACGGCGAAGGAAAATTCGTTGCCGATCCCGAAATCATTGAAGAGATCGAAAAGAACAATCAGGTGGTTCTCCGTTATGCGGCAGCCGATGGCTCCAAGGCAAACGGTTTCCCGGAAAACCCCAACGGTTCTATCAATGATATTGCCGGTATCTGTGATACCACCGGCCGCGTTTTCGGTTTGATGCCTCACCCGGAAGCATTCCTTTCACCGTTCAATGCTCCCGATTGGCAGAAACAGCAAATGGAAGGCAAACTCCCTGAATTCGGGGAAGGAAAAGCCATTTTTGAAAATGCAGTCAGATACATCACAGAAAACTTCTGAAGAACAACAACTTCAGAATAAATCCACCGATAACATTCAGAATCCGGAGAGTTTCTCGCCGGATTCTGAACTTGTTTCCGGAAAAAAAGCTGTTTCGGGAAAAGAAGTCAGTACACGGAAACAGAAAATCAGATATGCTCTCTGGTTTTTCTGCGGCGGGCTTTGGGGCGCAGCTTTGATGTTTATCGGCATTGTCCTTTATCTCCGGCACAACCTGATCCAGGAGATCCCCATGGAAAAGGATTTCGTTCAAATCGCTGATATGATCGGTCCGGTCGCTTTGAAATACGGCTGGCAGGTATCATGCAACCAATGCGGTATGCCCCGGGTCATAAATAACCAGCCGGTCGAAGTTTACCGCATGTGTAAAACACCCTATGCACAGGATCTTCTGTCAGAAGAAAATGACCGGAAAATCTCCTGCATTCTGCCCTGTTCTATTGCTATTTACAGAAAATCGGATGGCATCACTTACATTTCCAAGCTGAACATGCCATTGGTCACTCAGCTGCTCGGCGGGACATCTGTCGGTATTTTCTATGAAAAAATCGCACCGGAACAGAACGCGATCATGTCGCATTTCCCGGTTCATGAAAATATGAAAAAATAAGGAATCCACACAGTGAACGGTTATCCGTACTGGAAAATGAACCTTGCCATGCTTTGGATCTCGCAGTTGATCATTCTGGCAGGTTTTCAGGCTCTCGGTCCATTTATTCCCCTCTACATGGAGGAGGTTCTGGGCATCACTTCAAAAAAAGATCTTGCAGTCAATGTGGCGGAGTTTCATTTTTTCGGAACGCTTGCTTACTGTATTTTCAATCCGATCTGGGGGCGTTTATCTGACCGGTTCGGAGCGAAACTTATGCTGTTGCGCGGGACCTTTGTAACAGCATTTCTTTTTCCGCTGATGGGGTATGTGAAGAGCGTTGAAATGTTTATTTTTCTGCGTTTCCTTACAGCCGCCTGTGCGGGAACGACAGCGATTTCCAATATGATGATCGTGCGGAACACTCCTAATGAACGGCAGGGCTTTGCGCTGGGATTACTTGCAACAGCCATCTGGGGCGGCTCCATGCTGGGGAATGTCTGCTGCGGTCTGATCATTCATTATCTTGGCTACCGGGAAAGTTTCTGGATTTGCGGGATCATGTATTTTCTTGCCGGTTTTGCAGTTCTGTTCACCCGCGACGATGCTGTAAAATATGTTCCGCCCCCGCCGAAGGAGAAAAAATCTTTCAACTGGAAAGCGATCCTTCCGCAGTTGTCCAGACAAATTTGGATCATTCTCGGTCTGTTCATTGTGATCGGATTCATCCGTTATTTTGAGATTCCGTATATTGCAATGAAGATCAAGGATATTGTCGGTGCAAAGACAGCCGACTACTGGACCGGGATCATCAGTGCATTTGTCTGTCTCGGTGCGGTGATTTCCGGGGCAGGGATCGGTTATCTTTCAGACCGTTTCCCCGCGAAGAAGCTGCTGTTTCCGATTTTCATTCTGTCAGCGGTCGGTCTGGTGATGCAGGGCGGTGCTCATGGATTATGGACTTTCGGGATCGGACGTGTTCTGCTTTACATTGCCGCCGGTGGTTTGCCGTCAGTGATTCAGAAAATTCTTGCAACGATCACACCCCAGGAAAAACGGGGCAGTGCATTCGGTTTGGCATCTACATTTAACGGAATCGGTATTCTGCTTGCTACCTGTGCCAGCAGTACAACACTCATTCTGATCGGCTGTGACGGCGTTTTTTATGTCACTGCAGCATTGTTCCTGATTGCCATGCCGTTCTCTTTCCTTTGTGTCAGCAAGGCAATGAAACTTCAAGAATCAAAATCTGTTAAAAATATCTAATTGAAAGGACTTTTTATGAAGAAAATCTTTTCCGTGGTTTTTGCTCTTACCGGAGTATTCTCTCTGTGGGCAGATGACGTCATTACGGCAGCAGACTTGCAGAAGTGGAGACACAGCAGTGCGACCTCTGAAATTGTCGACGGTGCTTTGCGCGCCCGCGTTCAGACTCAGCCGCGCGGTGCTTGGGGGTCCATCGGAAACTACATCAAAGGTCATTCCACCAATCATTTTCTGCAGATCAAACTGGGCGAGATGGAATCCGCTATCGTTGCGCCAGGTGTTGCAAACAGCAGTTCCAATGGCGGTAAAATCGGAAACATCTATACCGGTGTGAACACATTCAAAATCCCGCCCCATGCAGCCCGGACGTTTTATCTTGCTTTGACCATGCTCGGTGACCGCCGCGAAAAAGTCGGACCCTGGATTGATTTTCAGGAAGTCCGGACAACTCTTCAGCCGTTCAATGCTCCCGTGGTTACTCTGGATAAAGGCGATACCGTCAAAGTCGGCAGCAAATTGAAAATCACGTTCAGAACCAAAGAAACTCTTTCGGCTCTTCCCTCTGTCCGGTTCTGTCTTTCCCCCGGGTTCGCTGATTATAAATTCAATAATCAGGACAAAATAGTTCTGAAAAAGTCCGGCGACGGTATTTATACTGCAGAGTTTACCGTTGATAACAATGCCCTGATGCTCCCGAATACCCCGCAGAAAAAATATTCTGTTATGGCTCTCACAACCATCAACGGCATCAATTGTTACTACACTCTTCCCTTCAAGTTTGATCTTAAAACCGGAAAAGAAGTGGATGTCACTCTTGCAAACTCCGGCAGTCTTCAAGTTCGCGATGACCGGAAACTCTGGCTGAAACATATTCGTGGAGTGAACCTTGTCCGCGGTAAAAAGCTCCGTCTTCTTCCTGCAACAGATTACGGTTTGACCAAAGATGATAAGGATGCAACCGATTTGACCGACGGCAGACTTTCTCATCGCAGCGATGACCGTATCTGGTTCGGAAAAGATGCCTGCGGCTGGTATTTCGGCGATCCTCAGATCTATATCGGGATCGACCTCGGAAAAGTTCAGCCTGTGGAAAAACTTGTGATCCGCTGTCTGGGCGGAACAAGCGGAAACTTCAAATTCCCACGCATGTTCAACGTGTTTGTTTCCAAAGACGGAAAGACTTATTATCCTGCGGCATCCATGCAGAAACTTGCTCCCTGCGAAGCCGCTCAGAGCAACTGGAAAAATTACTATTATCTGCCCGAAGATGCCAAGATGCCTAATACCCGGATGTATCCGTTTGCTCTGTCTGTTCGGGCGGATGCCCGTTATATCATCCTGAATATCATCGGGGAAACCGGCTCTGTCTTTTCTGATGAACTTGCCTGTATCAAGGCGGACAAAAAGGGCTCAGACTTCAATGCTGCATACAAAAACGACGGCAGAGAAATTCCCATGGAAGGGTTGGTCGTCCGTCCCCGTGTGAATGAACTTGCTGTCATGCAGGGCTTACCTGCACCGCAGGCATTTCTGATCACCGATATGAGGGCAGGGGACGACCGCAAGAAAGTTGCGGAAATTGTTCTGGAACTCCCGAAAGGAATGTCTGTGATCGGCAAGAAAGGCGAGGCTCTTGCCAATGGTGTGACCCGCTATATCTTCCCCCTCAAGCGCGCAAATGTCAATGCGAAATATTCCTGTCCTGTTTTCTACATTGCTGCTCCCGGCAAAGTTTCCGGAACCGCGACTGTCTATGCCCGTTCCGGCGGAGTGGATCAGTTCAAAACGGTTCTGCCCGTCAAACAGGTTGTTCCGCCGCAGCTGAAACCGTTCAAGCGGCTGCACATCAGTCTTTCCTGGATGCATGAAGATTCCGGCAGACAGTGGCCCGACTTCTTCAATGAATGGGGCAAATTCGGTTTCAACACCGTTTCTCTCTTCCCCCGGTATTGGACAAATGCCCATTATGTGAAACGCGGACAGCTCTTTGCAGATGCCGCACGGAAAGCCGGATATAAGACCATCATGAATGATTCCAGTTTCCATGAAATGGCGCGCGGCAAAAAAGCCGGACACGAAATCTACTGTCAGATCCCAGGTCGTCCCAATACCATGCACTGTCCGACATATCGCGGAGCTGATTACGCAAAAGAAATGGACCGTGTCCGCCGCTGTGTCGCAAACAGTAAACCGGATTATGTTTTCTATGATATTGAAACCTATCATTTCGTCCGCAGTTCTGCACCGGTCTGTACCCGCTGTAAAGCTGTCCTTGCAAAGAGCGGAAAGAGTCTGGATGACATGCTGTTTGCTCATGGCAGCGGAATGATGGCTGACCTGAAAAAGGCGATTGCTCAGGGCAGTAAAGATGCCGGAATCAAAATGCCGGTCATCGGTTCTTACAACCGTCAGCCCCTGCATCCTGTCTATGGCGTTGAGCTTTGGAAAGACACTTATCCGGCTTCTCTGGATATGGCTCAGCCCAGTTTGTACGTTGCCGGACGTGCCGTGGATGTTCACAACAATATCCGCGCGAACCACAAACTTCTCGGCAACAAAAAACTTCTTCCGTGGCTGACCACAGGATGTTATGGCGAATTTGAATCCTACAAAGTTGAACAGATGGTTCTGGAAGCTCTTATGAACGGTGCTTGCGGTGTGACCTATTTCGGATTTACAGAATTTACAGATTCCCCGCTGGACTTCTATTATCACATCAAAGCTCTTGCTGCAGTGAAAGATCATGAAGATCTGATCATGGATGGTAAAGTGACAGACATCTCCGGTTCCAATAAGGATATGCTTTATTCCATGCTCGTAAATGGTGATGAAGCCCTCCTGCTGGTTGGAAATTACAATAATTCCGCACCGGAAACATTGGTGAAACTTCCCTTCAAGCCCTCTGTCATAAAAGACTTGCGGGCTGGCAAGACGATCTCTGCCGGACAAAATTTCAAATTCAACGTCCCCCGCAGCGACATCCGTCTGTTCTACCTGAAAAAGTGATAAAAAGAGAGCAGGCAATTATAAAAAATATTCCCGATCATGGTTGATTCGTGATCGGGGAGACAAAAGAAAAAATTTTGAGGAAAATTTTTCTCTTTTCTCCCCGTGCCCCTCTTTTCTTTTTTCAAACCTTTTTGCGGCATTCTGATTTTTGCAGGCAAAAATCAGAATGCCATCATAAAGTTAAAAATAATTTACACCCCTTATCAGGAACAACCCCTTTCTTATAAAAAACAATGGCATTTATGTTTTTGAGTTTCAAAAACATGAATGCCGCAAAAAGGTTTGAAAAAGGGTGATGGGGTTTGGGGAAGCGGGAAAAAACTTTCCTGAAAAGTTGTTTCCCGCTTCCCCAATTTCCAATAGTCTTTTATCAAAACTTATTTTTCCGGATCTCTTCTCGGTTTGCCACGGAGTGCCGGTTTTTTGTCTTCATTGACAGAATTGATTTGATACCCCAGGGGCAGGGCGGCTGGTTGTTTCTTTTCCTGAATACGGTTCCGTTTCGGGACAAGGAGTTTCTGTTTGTATTTCAGCTTTCCGGCATCTTTGATTGCAATTCCGTTCAGACGGCAGATTTCGCTGACGCTTGAGTTGTACATTCTGGCGATTTTTGTCATTGTCTCGCCAGCCTGAACAATATGAATTTGAGTTTCGACTTTAATATTTGTTTTTATGGGGCGAACCGGCTCGCCTATCATATGTATGCCTTTGTTTTCGGGTGCTTGTGCAGATGCCTGAAGCGGAATCAATGTTGCCAACGGAATCCCGGCAAGGAGAAGCTGATTGATTTTCTTCTGAATATTCTGCTGTTTTTTTGAAACTTTCATGGTATTACTCTCCCTGTTAAAATTCCGTTCCTCCGGGATAACCGAAGACGGTAAAGCTGGTTTCTTCATGAAGATTTTTATTTTTGCAAATAATGTAGCATTGATTCTTTTGTTTTCAAGCATCTTCAGATTTTTTTAACTGAAATGAACTTGATATTTCAAATAATTCAAACTCAGTTATTTTCAACAACATGGAAGAGATTCCATACAAGGCGGGGCAGGGGCGGATCATCTTTGCGATCCCTGCAAATTCTGTGGTCTATCTGGAAAATTGAAAAATAACGAAAAGTTATTGTCCTTTTTCAGGAGTGTTTTGTACAGAAAAAGAGCAAAGTCATTATTGTTGAGTAAAAAAGGAGAAGTAGAAAGAGTGATGAATCTGTTTAAAATAAAAATGGTGCACCCGGTAGGACTCGAACCTGCAACCTTCTGGTCCGTAGCCAGACGCTCTATCCAATTGAGCTACGGGTGCACAACATCGAAAGGATTTTTTCAAACCATCTGAACCGGAGTTCAAAAATGGTGCTCGAGGGGAGACTCGAACTCCCACGGATCGCTCCACTAGCACCTCAAGCTAGCGCGTCTGCCATTCCGCCACCCGAGCACGGGCTTGAAAGATTATCTCTTTCGGATATAAGCAATATACACCATTTTTATGAATTGTCAAGCGGAAAATATATTTTTTTTCGTTTTTTTTTGTTTTTTTCAAAGATTATTTTCCGGAAATACTGATATCTTATTATGTGTGAATGAGTTGTGATTTTTTTGATGTTTTTGTTGTTTTTTCCAGTTTTCTGGGAAATAAGATTTTTTTCATAAATAAAACCCGCAGCGGTTTTATTTTTCCGCTGCGGGGAACGCCTTTTTCAAAAATATCACGGTGTTTTACCGCAGAAACAACTGCTTTTTATGCTCAGTTATCTGGATAATTGCTTATTCAGGAATGTCTGCATAGCCTTTTTGGCTTCATTGCTGATGGCATGTCCGTTGCGGTACATCGGAAAGATAACTTTCTCGCCTTTCAGGTTATTGAATGCGGCATAAACGGAACTGGGGGAACAGGTTGTATCAACATAACCAACACTGATCATCGTGGGGACTTTGATTCTGCTTGCAAATGTGGCGCAATCGAAGTATGGGACAACTTCCGGCACTTTTTTATCGCGCAGGAAAACGCAAAGCTGCGGCCAGCCGGGCTGGCGTTTATCCAACAGTGCAAGATGATCGCACAATGCCGGAACATGTGCTGCAACGCATGTGATATTCCGGTTGAGATATCCCAGAGCAAGCGCAGACCCACCGCCCTGGCTGCTTCCGACGGAAATAAAATGTTTTCCGTCAAACTCCGGAAGTTTTGCCACATAATCAATTGCGCGACTCACAGCCAGCCATACTTTACGGTAAACATATTTATTCCGGTCATCAGCATTTTCCCGACTGTATGTTCTCGTTTTGCAGGATTTATTAAGTTTCGCATAAAGAGTCTTCTGCTCATCAACAGTTTTTGCTGTGGGGAACGGATGAACATTCATAGTCAGCATGATATGGGGTGTTGTGTATGGAAGAAAACTGTACGGTGTTACAACTCCAGGACCTGCTCCGGGAATACTTACCGCAGCAGGATATTTTCCCGCTTTTTCCGGAATAGTCAGAAATCCGGTGATTGCACCGCTTCCGTCAGGATGTTTGACTGTCACCCGGAAAACTTTATAGCCTTTGCGTTTGATATCTGCAGCAGGTTCTACAATGACTTCTGCATTGGCATAGGCTTTGAGACCCTCCTGCCAGAATTGGTCAAAATCTGCAGGAACTTTTCCGGACTGACGAATCTTTTCCGGTTCTACGAGCGCACCGCCCATTGCCGGAAGTTTATTGATACTTTTCCATCTGAGTTTTTTGCCTTCGCTGTTTTTATAAGGGGCAGGGGAGACCATTATGAAGCCCGGGCGGGTGGCTTTGACTTGAATGGTGAACGGATTCCCTTTCCTGAGGTCAGCCTTGACAGTTTTTAGCAGGACCCGGTTGCCATCTTTGACAATAAGCTCAACCGTTCCTGTCGTCATGAGTTTATCTTTGCTTTCATAAGCCGTAACTTTGAACGTAATTTCTTCATTGACCTTGAAATTTTTAAATTCAGTCGGCACGATTTCTATCAACCCGGCAGAAAGCACTGAGCAACAGAAGACAAACATTGCACAAAGCATGGATCTGATCATTTTTTTCTCCTTGTAATGGTGTTTATAACAGATGCCGTCTGTTATAATTTTGTTTTTTTTGCATGTTATATTTGACCGGATATCAAAGTATAATATGTTTTTGTTACTATACCACCGTTTTTTTCTATTTGCAAGTGAAAGATTAAAGATGCACCTGTTTTTGCAGACAGGAGCGTATCTGTTTTTCTGTCAACAAAAATTTTTATCAGATTGAGATGGTTTGCTGTGGTGATATAGGAATTGGAAATACACAATGAGGCAATTTCAAACTTTTGAAATTGCCTCTAAAACTTACTTTTTTATAAGAAGACCGGAATCATTATAGGAAACTTTGAATATTAAGTCATAGCTGTATGAACCTGCAGAACCATCAAGGAATCCTGCATTTGTTGATCTTGATGGATGAATAAAACCGATAAAAGGCGCAGTTTTGCTTGCATCAATATGATCTTTGGTTGAGAAATTGAATTGTACACCATTTCCATCTGCCAGCATAATTGTTTGTGATGCACTTTTTATGCTTCCCAATTTTTTGGGTGTTGCAGTTTCTCCGGAACCATAACAGTCTGTCATAACGCAAGCATTTACAGAATAATTTGTGTAGAAAGTTGAACCGGGAACTGCATTGGGGTGTTTCAATTTTGCATTTCCGGAACAATAATAAAATTCCATTCCTTCAGCCTGTGCCTCAGCCGTGCTCCATGAATGTCTGATGGGGCGTCCTCTGTATTGATTCAATAATTGAGCCCAGGAGACTTCCGGACTTCCTTTGAGAAGCCGCAAGGGTAAGATGTAATCATCATTTTCCGAACTGTACATACCGGAGAAAAGAAGAATCTGTTTTTGTTGGTTGATACAGGATGCGCTCCGTCCTCTGGCTCTGGCTTGATTCAGTGCCGGCAGAAGCATCCCTGCCAGGATGGCAATAATTGCAATCACAACAAGCAGTTCGATTAAGGTGAAATGAAGTTTTTTGTGATTTCTCATTTTTGACTCCTCGTTTTGTGAGATTCTAACAAGATTTTCATTCTGTAATATACTGGTTTGCTTACTCTCTGTTTCAGATGGTTTTATGATAACACCATCGTTTTCTTATGGATTTAAAATATCATATCTGATCAAATTATTCAAGCAAAAATAAATGTAACATTTGTATCAGAGAAAAATGACTTTCCCGATCGCATCGGATTAAATATTTTGTAACATTTGAATCAATTTTACATTCAATAATCACTTATAAGAGACGAAAACGGTTGTTCTGAAAAATCCCCCGGCTTGACTTTTTGTTTGATATGATTTACATTAGAGATAAGAGGTAATTTCAAAAGTCCGGCAAAATTTGGCTGAAAAAGGATTGTTGATGAGCTGAAAATGGTAGGTTGAGCGTGGCTACTCACAGAGTAACCACCGAAAACGCCCCATTTTACAGATCGCAACAAGAATTTTCTGACA
>JAFTJI010000014.1 GCA_017456495.1 Lentisphaeria bacterium
TGCAATAGTTAATGCACGAATTGCAGAACTAAACGCACAAATTCACCTCTGAAAGAGATTAAAAAAATCCACTGTAACACTAAACGCACAATATCTTAACCTGTTTCCATGAATTGTGCGTTTAAATTTTCAATTATCAGAAATTTTTCAGAATGGTGCTACATTATACGATACATTTTTCATACAAACCAAAACACAAAAGGATTTTTGTCATGGAAGAAACCAAAAAAACAACCGGATTCAACGGGAAGCAATTTGTTATCTGGATGGCAGCTCTGATCATCGGGGCAGTTCTCGGATTGCTGAAAGTGGAATGGCTCAATGAATTTTTCAACTTTATCGCAACGGTCTACACCCGCCTGTTCAAATTTGTCGCAGTGCCGACGATTGCCCTTGCTATTACGACGACTCTTGCTCTGCTGGGCGCAAAGAAGAACACCGGAAAGATCTTCCTGCGGACGATCCTCTATACTCTTCTTACAACTTTTGCCGCCTCCATTGTCGGAGCTGTGCTTTACAAAGTTATCAAACCGGGCAATCTTCCGGCTGATCTGATCAAACTGGGGGCTTCCGATGTGCCGGCGAACCTTGACAAAGTCACCTATTATGATCATATTCTTTCTGTTGTTCCGGACAATGTCCTTGGTCCGATCTCCAGCGGAAACGTGCTGAGTATTCTCCTTGTTTCCGCTGCAATCGGTCTGGCTCTGGCATTCATGAAAGACTCTGAAAATATTCAGGTTCTTCTGAAAGGGATCCTTGGGCTGCAGGAAGTTCTGTTTGCTTTGATCAAAGCGTTGGTCTGGACTCTTCCCCTCGGTATTGTGGCATTCTCTGCCCAGCTCTCCGCCCAGCTTTCTGCTGGCGTTGTTGCCGGATCTGTGGGAAAATATGTTGCTGTCGTGCTCGGCGGAAATCTTATTCAGTTCTTTATCATTCTTCCGCTGTTCCTGCTGGCACGCGGCTTGAACCCCCTGAAAGTCTTCCGCGGAATGCTTCCTGCTGTCATGATGGCTCTCTTTACCAAGAGTTCCACTGCGACGTTGCCGGTGACCATTGCTTCTGCTGAAAACAACCTGAAGGCAAAGAAAGAAGTTTCCCGTTTCATCCTGCCGATCTGCTGCACCATCAATATGAACGGCTGTGCCGCTTTTATTCTTGTTACATCACTCTTTGTGATGCAGAACGGCGGAACTCCGCTGACATTCACAACGGTTCTGCTCTGGATCCTGATTTCTGTGATTTCTGCCATCGGAAACGCCGGCGTTCCCATGGGCTGCTATTTCCTGTCTCTCTCTCTTATGGCTGGAGTTGGTGCCCCCATCGGTATCCTCGGTATTATTCTTCCGATCTACACCATTATCGACATGATCGAAACCGGAGTCAACGTCTGGTCAGATGCCTGTGTCTGTTCCATCGTTGATAAGGAACTCTCCAAAGAAGATCTTGCATAAGATCTGTTCAGGGAACAAAAAAACTGGAAGTTTTCACGCTTCCAGTTTTTTTTTGTCTCAAAATTTTTTATTCGCACCACCCGGCACCCAGATAGTACGACATATTTGTCTGAGTCGTATCCAGCCTTCCGAACTGAACTACGATAGGTTCATCGGCTCTGATTCTCAGGGCGTATTGTGTGAGAAGCGGGATCTGGTGTCCGCCGAGATCTTCAGCGAGATCCATCCGGAGCGAAATGATCCGTTCCGGCGGGACGGTTACGGGGATGTCTTTTACCGGATCCCGGTCGCTGTAATAGATGTCGATCTTTACCTGAACCGGTTTTTCGTGAGTATTGAAGAGCATGAGTGCCTCGTGGGCGATCATTTTGCTTTCCGGATTTTTTTCCGGCAGGTAACCGTCAGGAAAATACCAGGTCTTTTTTCCGCCTTCCATAATATTCTCCTTTTCAGGGCATTGTCACGCCTTTTTTAACGATAATATTACCGTATTTTCTGCCTTCTCCGGTGACAACGACAGCAAAGGTTTTCTTTGCCCGTTCATAGAAAGCGAACCGTTCGATATAATCAATTCTGTCGGCATCTTTTCCGAGGACGGCTCTGCAGTCTTTCATGAGATCGGGATCTATTTCATCTCCGGGGACAGGCTGCATCATGACGACCGGCTTTTCCACATACTGGTCCAGTTCCATAAGTTTCAGAATCGCCTCAAGCAGTTCTGAAGAAGTCACCGCATCGACTCTGACGACTGTTGAGTTCATAGAGTATGCCGGGAAGTGGGCATCGGAAATCACAAGTTCATCGCCGTGTCCCATCTGGGCGAGGATTTTCAGAAGATCCGGAGAGATGACAGGAGGAATACCTTTCAACATGATACAATTCCTTATTTTCTTTCAGAGTTTCAGTGTTATTGTGTTCTTTAATATATTCACTAATATTATTTTTTCAACAGAAAAATTTAAAAATCCCCCAAAAAATATCTGGAAACTGAGGATGAGATATGTACAGACTCTTATATTTTCAAGAAGGATCCTATTTGAAAAATACTAATAGCGATATATATTATTCTGTAAATATCTTTTTTCCGGCTTATCGTAATTTGCAGAAACATATTTTCAAGAAAAACAGGGAGCCTCTTATGAGCAGAAAAATTCGTGTTGGAATATTGGGATTGGGACGTGCCGGTCGGACGATGCATGCTCCGGAGTTGGGGTTGTTTCCCGACTTTTATGAAATAACAGCCGGCTGTGACCATGCTCCGGACCGGTTGGAGAATTTGCCGGAAGGATTCGAAAACGCAAAACTTTACAGCAAATATGAAGATATGCTGGCAGACCCGGAGCTGGATTTGATCAATATCGCAACCCGTAATTTTGATCATACGCCCCATGCGCTGATGGCGTTGGAGGCGGGAAAAGCTGTTGTCATCGAAAAACCGTTTGCAATGACGGAAGAGCAGGGAAAACAGCTGCTTGAAGCTTCAAAAAAATATCCGGGAAGGATATTTCTCCGCAGTAACCGCCGCTTTGAACCGGTATTTATACAAATTATGGAAATCGTAAAATCCGGAATTCTGGGAAAACTTTCCATGATCAAGCTGCATCGGCATCCCGGATTTGTCCGCCGGTTTGATTGGCAGACTCTGACAGAGTTTCATGGAGGGTTGTTTAATAACTGGGGACCGCACTATGTCGACCAGGCGTTAAAACTGCTGCAAAGCCCTGTAAAAGATGTGTGGTGCAATTTGGGGCACAGTGTCAGCGGCGGTGATGCTGATGATGAAATAAAACTGATTCTGACCGGGGAAAACGGATGTCTTGCCGATATTGAAATTTCCACATCGCTTACTTTGCCGGACAGGATTTATGAACTTCGCGGAAACAGAGGAACGTTGGTCTTGCCGTTAAGTGAAGAGTATTTGCATCTGAAATATCTTGATCCGGAAATCAGGTTTGAGCGGCTTGACGGCATCCGGGAGAATTTTGTTCTCAAATTCGGCAATCCGTACGAAAAACTTTCTTTTATTGAAGAAAAACGCCCCGTAATAACAGACTATTCCGATATATTGCCGGAAGGTAGTTCTCCCGGGGATGATTTGCGCTTTACTTTTCCTGCCATGTGGTATCATATTTACCAGTCATTGGTCAACGGCATTCCCTATCCGGTAACGGTTGAAGAAGGGTTTGAAGTGGTCAAAGTTATGGAACGTGCCCACAAAGCAGCCGGATTCAAGCCTTCTGTATTGGAGTATTAAAGCTTTTCTGTCAAAAAAAAACGTAATAGAAACAGCATACGCCGCGAAAGATGATTTTCTTTGGGCGTGTGCTGTAATATTTTCCGGGGGACATGTTCCCACATCCGGAATGTTATCTGTTACTTGAGTTTCTGTTCTGTTTCATCCAGAATGGCATTCTCTGCCAGAATCAGCAGACCGTCATTGGCTTCAATGATCGTATCCCCATGCGGAACAACATGTTTTTTCCCGCGGCGGATCAGCAGAACCAAAGCTCCTTTGGGGAGCCCTGCAGCTGAAAGAGGAACTCCGACAAGCGGAGAGTTCGGCAGAATTTCAAATTCCCGGGTATCTCCATCCATCGTTCCTGTGTTATCAAATTCCAACGGAACACGCGGACAGACCCGCAGAGGTTCATCCAGTTTCAAAAGTCTTGCAACCGGCATGAGTGTCATACCCTGCAGGATCACAGAGGTCAAAACGATAAAGAAGACAATGTGGAACATGATTTCATTGTAGGGAATATCAGCCATCAGCGGGAAAGTTGCAAGCATAATCGGAGCTCCGCCGCGCAGCCCTACCCAGGAGACCAGAAGACGTTCCCGGAGATTGAATTTGCTGCCGATCGTACAGAGAAATATGGAAATCGGACGGGCAAGCAGCATCAGGATCATCGCGATCGTCAGCCCCTGCCACCAGATTTTCAGCAGAAGATTCGGCTTGACAAGAAGCCCAAGCATACCGAACAGAACCACCTGCATCAGCCACGCAATACCGTCACTGAAACGTCCAACTCCGTTCCGGTAGATAAATTTGCTGTTCCCCATGACAAGTCCTGTCACATAAACAGACATGAACCCGTTCCCCTGCATCAGTTCCGTTCCGCCATAGGAGAGAATCACTGCCGCGATCCCTAAAACGTAGTACAATCCGTCATATTCAAAGTCGATTTTGTTGAAGAGCCAGACCATTATTTTTCCCCAGGTGATTCCGAGGACGACTCCCAGCAGCATTTTCTGGATAAAGCTGGGAACGATCATCCGGTAGGCGGAAAAGTCAGCCGGAACGCCGCTTTGAACTTCTGCAAGAACAACACCGATCATGAAGATCGTAAGGAATGCCGCCATGGGGTCGTTGCTCCCGGATTCGAACTCAAGCAGCGAGCGCAATTGTCCGCGCAATCCCACATTCTTGGAGCGGAGAATTGCAAACACCGCCGCCGCATCCGTTGAAGAAACAATGGAACCAAGCAGAAGGCACCAGGAGAACCGGACTTCCGTCATCGGGGATGCCCATTTAAGGAAATAGAACGAGACAAACGCAACAGAGAGAGCTGTCAGAAGAACTCCAGCACTGGAGAGAAGTCCGCCGGTTGAACAGACCCCTTTGATATTTTTCCAGTTTGTATCAAAACCACCCGAAAACAGGATAAATGCCATGGCAACTGATCCGATGATGTTCGCGTCTATCGGATTATCAAATTTTATATGACCGATCCCCTGTTCTCCGCAAAGGATCCCGACACCAAGAAAGACCAGCAGACAAGGCATGTTGATCCATGCAGAAAGTTTACTGGCGCAGGCGCAAAGCAGAATCACAACAGCAACAATCGTCATCGTGTTGTTTAATTTCTGAGGCAAACTTCTCCAATCCAGTTTTTTCTGTGTTGTTTGTTGTGCAGCCTTTTCATTCTTGCTGACAGCCGGAGTTTGCGCCGTGTTCATGGCAACTTTACCCGGAGCTTTTTTGTCCGTAACGGTCTCTGCTTTTACTCCTGTTGCAACGTTGGAAGTCTCTGCCGGAGCAGCCTGTGCAGTTGCAAAAATTGCGGCGAAACTGAAGATAATCAAAAATATAAGATTTTTCATGAACAACAACTGAAAGCCTTTCCTGTTTTTTAACGGAAATTCAAAACTTTTTCTGCCTGAACTGCAGTTTCCACTTCGCAGACAGTTGCTTTTGTGCAGACGATCTGCAATTCTCCGGAAATTTCAGCAATTCCATTCAGACCGATTTCCCACGGAAGGAATTTGCCGTAAGCGTGATCGCTGACAAGTTTTCCATTGAAGTAAGCATTGCCGATCATACCGTCATGATGCAGCGTAAGAACAACATCTTTGACTCCGCACAGAAGCTCCGGTCCGACTTGAGCCGTCAGAACGATATCTTCCCCATCATAGCTTTTCTTCCATGCGATTTCAGGAACTTTCAAGCCGAAGTTTCCGCTCAAACGGTACAGGGAACGTGCTTCATCATACTGTTCAACAGCATCGTTCAATCCGCTTTCAAACTGCGGTTTGACCGGTGTCATCCACTCCATGCAGAACTCATTCTTTTCGGTTATGCAGGTGATTTCTTTGTCCGAACCGGAAAGCGGAGTTGCCGACCATGCAAAGTCTTTGCCCACATCCCAAAGCTCTTCTGCGTAATGCTTATCCATGAGAACCAACCGCAGATCATCCGTTTCCACGATAATGGGAAGACGTTCCATCTTGGCTATGAGCGTGACAGTGTTCGGAGATTCTTTCATGACCAGAACGTTGCCGACGGTGCGGATGTTTTCCACGGAAGGCAGAACCAGACGGGTCTCTGTCATGATCTCTTTGGAATCGCAGAGAACCACCTGAGTCTTTCCGTTGAAGTCCCGCTTGTCCAGCAGTTCCGCTGTGGAGTATTCCAGAAAGTTCCCTTTTGCCAGACGGACAAAGAAGGGCATTGTCTTCAAGGTCTGCGGCGGCATTTCCAGCTGGGTTTTCTTGGGGTATTCCTGGAACACTTCGCAAGCGAGTTTTGAGGGAGTGACCAGCACTTTGACATCACGTTTCCAGGAAGAGCCGAGATTGGAAGCATTCCGCAGGAACAGAAAATTGCTTTCGCTGAGGTTCAAACCTTTTGTCGTGCGAGCCTGATATTTGATCTGATCTTTCGGTTCAGTCTGCGCTTCGCCGCGGTCGGTATCGTAGTACTCAAACAGGTCTCCGCCGTTGCGTTCGCCAGGGTGTGCAATGCCGGTGTAACGGACTTTTGCCCAGTTGTCGCTGGGGGAACTGTTCAGAAGTTCCTGTCCGAAGGAACGGAGGAACCAGCCGGTGCGTTTGACGGCATAGTAGGATTTCCGGAATCGTCCGACGACAGAAATCGGAGCCTGATAGTTCATATTTTTTGCCGGGAGCATGCTTTCTCCGCAGTCATCGGGGTTCTGACCGTCGCAGAAAATATAAAGATTGATCCCGGAACAGCCGTCTGCGAGATGCAGATTGAGTGCGCCTTCGATCATTTCCGGCGGCACAAGCGGTCCCTGAAAACTGTTGGTGTTCCGGTATGCCGGAGTATCATAATAGCGGACGAACATTCCTCCGCCGGTTTCGATGGTGATTTTCGGACGGGTGTGCTGATTCCACCAATCCATAGAGAAGTCGCTGAGGTCGCCGTCGCAGTAGAAGCAGTTCACCGGATAAAGCCCGCCTGCATCCACGAGAGAGTCAAAATATTTTTCTTTGTCCGGAATGTGGTTGATATCAAGAACCGGAACATTGATGCCGTTTTTCTTGACAAGGTCATAATAGAACAGCAAATGTTTTGCATTTTCTTCCACGGAAGCGGAGCCGCGGGGCAGGTCATCGCCTTTGCATCCGGCAGAACCGAGTTCATTTTCCAGCTGGATGATAATGATCGGACCGCCGTCGGAAATCTGGCGCGGTTTTGCGATTTCGATCAGTTTATTGTAATATTCTTCCGCATATTTCAGATACTGCGGATCATTGGTTCTTGCTTTTGTTCCGAGTTCATCCACGACCCACTGGGGCAGACCGCCGTTGCGGAACTCCCCGTGGACAAAGGGTCCCATGCGGTAAATGCAGTACATTCCGCATTCTGCGATGGTGTCGATAAACGCCGCCAGATCGCGGTCACCCTCAAAATTGAAGACTCCCGGAGCCTCCTGATGATAAGCCCAGACGGCATAAACTGTCACGGTATTCAGTCCGGCAGCTTTCATCTGAAGCATGCGTTCTTTCCAGTATTTGCGCGGGACGCGGCAGTAAGAAAGATCGCCTCCATAAATAAAAACGGGTTTCCCGTCAATTTCAATATAATCTTTTTGAACGGTCAAATTCATAGATAATCTCCTTTTGGAATAAAGTTTCGTTAAAATATATTTCAATATCCGGAATAATCAAGTCAGGAAGAAGAAAAATCTTTACAATTCTGCTTCTTATTTCATGCCTGAAACTTGACTTTTTTTTTAAAAATGCTATTTTATTCCCGGTTAATAACAACCGGGAGGTTTTGTATTTATGAAAAAAGTTTTGTTGTTTTTGTTCGTGACTGGAGCCGTTTTGTTCAGCGGCTGTGTTTCTACTGACCGTATGTCCCGCATGTCCGGCGGCGTTTTCGGGGAATATTCTGCACCGCCGAAATATCGTCTGCGGTCTGAAAAATTCCTGAAAAAGACACCCCATCATGCCGATTCTTCCAAGCGTTCCAATAAAACAGAGATTGCCGGATTGGATGATACTCTCATCAACGTCTGGCCCTTCTACTTCCGGAATGCCGCTTACTGGTCCATCCTCTGGCCCTTCATCGACTGCGATGATTACGGTTTCGCCATCCGTCCGTTTTATGTCAAAGATGGCGATGAGCAATCGTTCCTCTTCCCCCTGTCCGCATGGAACGCTGAAAACAAAGACGGCTGGGTGGCAAACTTTGTCTGGGGTGACGGACAGTTCGGTTTCATTCCTCTCACCTGGCATGCAACCAAAAAAGACACCGGCTGGTTCTACTATACCCCGCTGCTGATCCATAGTTACGACAGACGCCCGTTCAAACTGAATGACTATACACGGAGTCGTCAGTTCGGCGCGTTCAATTTCAGGAACCGGGACGATTATTTTACTTTATTCATGCTCGGTTACAAGTCAAAGCATACACTTCTTGATACCGGAAAATGGGATTGGCTTTACCATTATTACAGAGATGTGCCGAACTCTGTTCTGGCATATCATTTCGCAAAAATCGGCAAACCTGTGCCGAAAAACGGTAAAGAACTCTGGAAGTTCCGCAGTGAGATTTTCAAAACTCTTCAGCAGAAAGAAGGCTACAGCTTCGGATTCTTCCCTCTCTTTCATTATAAAAAATATGCAGGCGGCGGAAGCACCGGGACTTTCCTGCTTCTGAACGGATATGAAAAAACAAAGAACCTGTACAAATGGGCATTTTTCGCACCGCTCCTCTCTTATGAAAGCAATGAATTGCGCAAAACTCCCTGGGCGACAGCATCCGATGAGTTTTTCTCTTTGCCGCTTATGACAAAAATCACAACGAATAAGAGTTATGCCAATGAGGGCGCAATCAAGATTCTCCGTCAGCTTTACCAGCTGGACAAAAATATTCAATTCAAACAGAATCTTCCCAAGATCAAAGGTCTGCTGAAACAGCTTGATCCCAACCTGAAAATGCCGGTAACAGTTGTTGATTACAAAACACTGGATCTTTTCCTGAAAGAGTGGGCGGCTGACAAGAATTTCCCCGTGGAATATACCTACGAAGGAGGATGTCTTCCTCTTTTCCTTTATAAAATCAGAAAGAACTACCGGAGTTACGCATTCCCGGCTCTTCTGACAGGTTATGAACAGATCGGAAACAGCAAAAGTTTCTTCAGTCTTCCGATCCTGACATTCATGAACAAGGAAGAAAATTCCGAATACCTGCGGATCGCCCCGCCGTTCATCTATATGGATTCTTTGAAACGGAATAAAAATGCCCACACCAAGCGGGTTCATTCTCATACGACCAAAATGGCAAAGACCTGGGATGTTGTGGAAGAAAAAGATATCTATGCTGCCTGCGGGTTGTTCTATCGCGGAAAAGTCGCATTCCATGTGGCAAAAAAACAGTTCAAAAGCGGCGATGTGGAGTTTCTCCGGGAAAATCTGCTGGAGCAGTTCTATACCTCTCAAAGCATTCAACGCTCTTGGGCGAATTACAATGCTGAAATGAAACGAACCGCCGCATGGCTGCCTAAAGATAAAATCGACTATTACAGAAAATGTATCCGTGAAGAAGAGTTGAAGATCCGGGCAGAACAGATCCGGAAACTGGAAAGAGATCTTGCTGCAAAATGGAATCTTGTTCTGCAGACAGCTGCGCGCCTTAATTTCAAAGTGACAAAGGCTGATATCGCCAGTGAAAAAGCTGTTACAGCTGCAGTAAACCGTCTGCTGAAAGATTATACGGAACTCCGTTGGAAAGAATATATCGGAAACGGTATTTTCTTCCGGAAAGAGAATTTCTACAACGGCGATTACAACTGGCGTTTGCTCTGGTTCCTTGCCTCCGGTGAAAAGGAAGGCGCAAAAGAGAGCACCAATGTGCTGCATCTTCTCTACCGTTACCGTCGGGACGGAGTTCGTTCTGAACGGTTGTTCTTCCCCTTTGTTTCCATTGTGAAAGATGGTGCAGACAGCAAATTTTCCTTCCTGTGGCGGGTATTCCAGCTGAAAGAGGAAAAAGGAAAACACAGCGGATATTTCATGTTCATTCCGTTCTGATTTGCAGAGCGTTGATTTTAAGAGCTGCCGTGAAACTCAATTCCGGCAGCTTTTTTTTTGTCAATCTTTGTCAAAATAGTCAAAAATGAAAGCACGTTTTGAAAAAAGTATTGACAAAACATTGAAAATGTGCTATTTTTTGTCCATTGAACAACTCAATGGAATGAAAAAATGGGACTCCGTGATCAGAAAAAAGTTATGACGATGAATGAGATCTCTGCCGAATGCGGAGTATCTCTTTCGACTGTTTACAGGATTTTGAGGGATCCGGCACGCGCCAACAATCCTTTGCGGAAACAGGTTCGGGCTTATCTGATCCAGAACGGCTATCTTCCGGAGTTTCATTCCGATGATTCCATGACGATCGTCAATGTTATCACAAGCGGACAGCATTTGCATCAATCAAGTTTTCATTTTCTGCTGCAGAAAGTCTGTCTGGAACGTCAGATCAATCTTGTTCTCTGCGAACATACCAATCTGGAAAAAACGATCCGCTCCGTAAAACCAAGCGGCTTGATTTATAACGTCTGTCCGGATTCCTTTTATGAAAAATTACCGTCTGTGATCATCCATGCAGGTTATAATTCTGCCATGTGTACCTCGGTCGGGGAAGATGATATCGGGGGGATCTCAGCGATTTTTGCCGAACTGAAACGGCTGGGACACCGGAGGATCTTTTATTTTTCACCGGATCTTTATGATGACGACCAGATGTTTCAGGACAGATTTATTCCTGACCGGATCAAGCGTTGTTATGTTCTGAACGGGCTTGAGTTCAAGGAAGAACTGCTCTGTTTCCGGAAGATCTCCGAAGAGACTCACGATGCAGTCATGGGTGATGTGATCAGATATTTCCTCTCTATGCCGGATCGCCCGACAGCGATCGTCACGCCCGGAGATGTCTACTGTGAAGCGTTTTATCAGCGATTCCGTCCGCTGGGAATCAGGATCCCGCAGGATGTTTCCATTGCAGGTTACGGGAATATCCGGCGTTACAAAGAGTTTATGACACCGAACGCGCCGCTGCAGCGGGTCGTAAAATTGGAACCGCCGCTGACGACTTGCGATATGCCGGAAGAGATGGTGGAGACTGCCCTTGATTTCCTGCTGGAAAAAATCAATAATCCGCTGGTCAGGAACAAAAAACTTCTGATGATGCCGGATCTGATCCTGACAAATTCCATTGGACCTGTACTTGCAAAATAAAAAATAACAAAATGATTTAAAAAGGAGGCAATTTCAAAAGTCTTCAAAAATGGCAGAAAATTCTTGTTGCGATCTGCAAATGGAGCGTTTTCGGTGGTTACCCTGTGGGTAGCCACGCTCAAACTACCATTTCCAACTCATCAACAATCTTTTTTCAGCCAAA
>JAFTJI010000093.1 GCA_017456495.1 Lentisphaeria bacterium
CTATCCTCATTCTGATTTTTCTACTCTTTGCAATACTTAATGCACAAAGATTTGTTTGTAGGACTTAATGCACTTTTTCTTTTTGTAAGACTTAACGCACTAAATAATTTTTGCCCTGTGCATTTACTTTTTCAATTGACATTCTGAAAAATTTCAATGATCGGAGTTCCTTTCCGCTTGAAAATCTTCCATTTGCAGTTATATTTCCGTGGTCAGGATTTTTCAAGAGGGTATTAGATGGCAGAAACAGAAACAGAAACATTCAGAGAGCGGAATTTTCTTCCGTCCATTCAGGAACTGGACAAAAAGAGTTTTTTCACGGATCATATCACGGTTCCGATGCTTCAGGAGGCGTACTGGCACGGTTATTTTCCGTGGCCCGAGGATGCGCAATCAACGAAAATCCCATGGGTCCATCCGAAGGTACGCGGATTATTACCGCTTTCCCTGTTTCATATCCCGCATACAGTCAAACGGCTCTTGAAAAAAGGCTCTTTTGAATTGAAAATAGATACTGCATTTGAAGATGTTCTTCATTTCTGTGCAAACCGGCTTGATGATAATAACACCTGGATCACGCCGGAGATCCACCGGGTCTATACAGAATTTCACAAAGCCGGATGGGCTCACTCTTTTGAAGCATGGAACAAAGAAACCGGAACGCTTGCGGGCGGGCTTTACGGAGTTTCCATCGGAGGAATATTCGCCGGGGAATCCATGTTTTACCGGGAATCCGGGGCTTCAAAATTCGCTCTGGCATGTCTGGGCTCCATTCTGGCTGAATGCGGGGCTGTTCTGATTGATACCCAGATGGTCACACCTGTAACAGAACAATTCGGTGCAAACTATTTTTACCGGAAAGATTATCTGGAAGTGCTGAAATCTTTCAGGAGTTATCCGCTGACAACCGAACAATTACGGAACTGTGCAGAACAATTAAGACAAAGAGGTATAATATGCTGAAATCGGAACTTGATACCCCATCACTGATCCTGGATCTGGAACTTTTCGAAAAAAATCTGATCGTTATGCGCGATTTTGCACTTGCCGCCGGTAAGAAATTGCGCCCCCACGCAAAAACGCATAAATGTCCGGAAATCGCAAAACGGCAGCTGGAAGCTGGAAATTGTCAGGGCGTTTGTGCCGCAAAGCTCTCCGAAGCAGAATGTCTTGCTGAAGCCGGGATTCAGAATATTCTTATCACCTCCCCGATCGCTGCACCATGGAAAATCAAGCGGATCGGAGCCTTGAACCATAAAATATCCGGTCTGCAAATCGTCGTGGATCACCCGGATCAGGTCAGACAGCTTGCAGAACAGGGAACGCCGGAAAAGCCGGTACATGTTCTGATAGACCTTGACTCTGAAATGCACAGAACCGGAGTCCAGCCATCAGAAGTTTTGAGTCTTGGAAAAAAGATTGCCGGTTTTCCCGCACTTATTCTGGATGGGATCCAATGTTATGCCGGACATCTTCAGCATATATATTCTTATGAGGAACGTGCAAGAGAAAGCACCCGGATCATGCGTGCCGGAGCAGAGATTTTCAATCAGCTGAAAAAAGAGATCCCGACTTGCAGGATTTACACAGGAGCCGGAACGGGGACCTCTCCGGCAGATGTGCTGATCCCGGAACTTACCGATATCCAAGTCGGCTCTTACTGCATGATGGATGCGGAATATTTGGGAGTGGAACATGGAGGTCCCTCTTATCCCCCTGCCCTGCGGATGATCTCCAGCGTGATCAGCGCAAATCATCCGGGACTTGCAACGATCGATGCCGGAACAAAGTCGATCTATGTCACGCCGGAAGCTCCGCCGATGGTCGTAAAAGACAACGAAATCCTCAAAGATTTTGTTTATGACTGGAACTTCGGAGACGAACACGGCAGGCTGACTTATCCGGAAGAAAAAACAATGAATCCGGGCGACAGAGTAGAACTGATCGTATCTCATTGCGACCCGACCGTAAATCTTTTTGATGAGCTTTGGATCGTTAAAGGAAACACTGTTGTTGACTGCTGGAAGATCTCTTTAAGGGGTTGCTGCCGGTGATTTTTTTCAACAGTAAAATGTTTTTTTCTGAAAAAAAATTTGCATTTTACAAAACGGAAGGCTATATTAATTCAGGTTTTTGTTTATCATTGAGAATTACCGGAGCGGTTCTTTCAAACTATTGAAATTGCCTCTGAAATCAAACGTTCAGGAGATGTTATGCTGCTTTCTATTTTGAAAACTTGTGCTGCATTCCTTCCTTATATGCTTACAGCTTTTTTGAGTTCTCTCTTTCTGACGAGAACAGCGATCATTTATTTGCCGAAATTAAGTTTTATCGACAAACCGCATGGAAGACACCAGCATAAACGAACAGTTCCCCGCGGCGGAGGAATCGCTATCTGGTTTGCGTTTTTTCTCTCGACCGGATTGATGGCATTCATACTTCATGAACGGAATTTTGAATATTGCGGAGAGCTTCATAAATTTTTCAAAACATTTTTCTTCACCGCGCTGCTGATATTGATCCTTGGGATCTTTGATGATAAATTTGAGTTAAAAAGCATCGTCAAACTCATCGGACAAATCCTTGCCGGACTGTGGCTTTTTTTCCATAATTGCGGGATTACACACCTTCTGGCTTATCAGCTGCCAACCTATATCAGTCTTCCGCTGACGGTCTTCTGGTGCATTATTATCATCAATGCTTTCAACCTGATCGACGGGCTTGACGGGATTGCTGCGGGCTTGGCAAGTATCTCTTCATTTCTGCTGGCGATCTGGATCCTGATTTCCGGAGGATCTCCGATCATGGCTTCATTCCTTATGATCTTCTGCGGATCCTGCATGGGATTCCTGAGATACAATTTTGCACCGGCAAAAATCTTCATGGGTGATACAGGAAGCATGTTCATCGGACTGTTCTTCGCCTATTTCAGTATGGAATATTCCGCAAAAGCCGTTACGTTCACCTCTCTGCTCATTCCGCTGATTGCAATGGGGGTTCCCATGTTTGATGTGTTCCTTGCCGTATGGCGGCGGGTCCTGCGGCGGTATGTCAAGAAAGATCCAAACAGCAGCATCATGCAGGGAGACCATGATCATCTTCATCACCGGATCCAGAAAGAGACCGGTCATCAGCACAAAACAGCTTACATTATTTACGGGATCTCAGCACTGCTTTCTGTTGTCACCATGGTTTCAGTTTTCTTCGACAGCAAGATGCCCGCCCTGATATTCGTTGTCTTTCTCGTCATTATCTTTACGTTTATCCGGTATGCCCATATTGAACTTTATGATACGATGGAAAGCATGCTGAACGGGATCAAGACGCCGCACCGGAATTTTGTTTTCACAGCGATCCATCCAATTATTGACAGTGTTCTTGTTCTGGGGGCATACCTCTTCTGTCTATACCTTTTTTCCTCACTTAAGCCGCCGCACACGTTATACGGATGGTTCCTTATTTTTGTTGCACCGTTTACCGTCACGCTCTGTCTTTCCGGCATTTACAGAACGTTCTGGATGCGCGCCGGGATCCGCCGTTATTTCCAGTTGATGGTTTTCCTGATCATTGCAGGCTGTATCGGCTTTGTGCTGAATTATGTTATTATGATCGTGCTGTTGAAAAATCCTGCAACAAGTCTCCGGAACTTCTGCGGTTTCTATCTTGTATTTTTCCTTTTCTCTGTTGCTTTGATTCTGGCGGAACGATTCCTGCTTCACTATCTGGAAAGTTTCGGATTCCGTCATCTTTACGAACTGAATCTCGGAAAAAATTCCCAGGTTGATAAAGTCCTTATTTATGGCGGCGGACTCTACTGCAGACTTTATCTTTCCTACATCTACAGCGGTTTCACGACCAGGCATGATGAAAAATGTATTGTCGGGATCTGTGACGATAATGAAGCCTTGCAGGGGCTTAATGTTTATGGATTCTTTGTCCTCGGAATGACCTCGCAGATAGAGAGTATCTATAAAAAGAAAAAATTCAACGAAATCCTTATTACGGTCAGCGATCTGTCAGAAGAAAAAAGAAAAGCACTGACAGATTTTGCCAGTGCTAACAAGATTAAACTCACACAGTTTATCTGCAAAGAGGACTCTTTTGAAGGGACAACTCTGAAAACGGAAGAGAACTGAGCTTTTCAGCTGTTCCAGAGATGGATCCGTTCTTTCAGCTCATCCAGCCAGTAAGCCGGACCGATATGCGCTGCAAAATTGTTCTTGAAACTTTCAAACACTCCATGGGTATCTGAACCGCCGGAGGAGACCATCTTGTGCCGGACACAATATTCACGGTAGAAGAAACTGTTCTCCATGGGGGTCGACGGATGAGCGCATTCAATGCCGTCAAGATTTGCAAACTCACAAAGGGCATCCATCCGCTTGAGATCTTTATCTTTGAAATAATGGAACGGATGAGCGATCAGAATAATTCCCCCCGCTTCATGAACGACTTTTGCCACCCGGTCTGCTGACGGCAGTTTCGGATAGAAACAGGTATATTCAGGTTCGCACCACATCAGATTACACCACTCCTGCTGCGTGGAAACGACCCCATGTTCCACCATATAATCAGCCAGCACTTCTGTGCAGACATGAGAATCGCCCTGAAAATCAAGAACATGATCCGGACGGTAAGTCTGCATGATCTTTCTCCGGTCTGCTGCTGTCAGAGGGAACCCGATTTTTTCGCAAACTTTCCCCAGAGCAGCGCCGAAATCATTACAGTAAACATGAAGTTCGTCACTCAACTCTTTGAGTGCTGGAGTCGGTTCTTTCGGCAAACCGAGACAAACGAAATCCATATCGCCGAACGGAGTTGCAGCCGAAATTTCCGCTCCGGTAAAAAACGGCACTCCCGGATATTGTTTTGCGAGTTCAAACATTGAAGGGATCACATCGAAATTATGATGATCGGTGACAGCAAATGCTTTCATCCCCAATTCTTTTGCTTTTTTGAAATAAAATTCCGGCAGATTCCTTGCATCGTAACTCCAGCAGGAATGATTATGTAAATCGTAAGCTGCATGTGTCTTTTCCATTCTGAAACTCCTTTCGTTTGACGTAATATACCTTAAAATATACTTTTTTCAATAAATCTTTTCAACTATTTTTTCAGAACTCTTGACTATTATTTTTTCAGTGCTATATTCCAGACTGAATCATCAAAGAAAGGAGTTTCCATGACATATCAAAAGCTCAATTTTCCGCAAGGTTCCCCGCATATTGTTTCTGCTGAACCGCTGCCGGGGATTTTTTCCGTTTTTGCCGCACGCCTCAAGGCTGATATCAAACTGAATTTTATCATTCAGAATGACCTGAAAGAAGAAGAGTATATTCTCTCTCTCGCCCAAGCCGGAGCAACGGTAAAAGCATCTACCCAAGCCGGATTGTTTTACGGGTTACAGGAACTTCTTTCCGATGTCCGCGACAATGGGTTCCGGGAGTTTTCTATCAAGGCAGCCCCGATTTTACCGCAGCGGGTTCTGAAACTCTATCTGCCGGAACCGACGGAAAAAGGAGTTGAAGAATTTTGCAGAATCATCGACTTTGCCGCACGCTGCAAGTATAATACGATCATGCTTGAACTGGGC
>JAFTJI010000094.1 GCA_017456495.1 Lentisphaeria bacterium
ATATGGCATTGTCAATGGTTCGGGATCACCACAGCAGTCTGACATTTGTTTCTGAAGCCGGAATAAAACATTCTCTCACCTCATTCGGCTTTTCTGAAGAGGATGCCAGAACCTGCAACATCACCGGATGTTATGAATTTGCTCCGAGAACAGCCTCAAACGTGACCGGCGCATCCTTCCTCAATCTTTTGAAATGTATTGAGTTTGTTTTCTATAACGGTTCCGATGCTCAATCCGGATATCACATGGAGTGCGGGGCGAAAAAGCTGGAGGAGATCACCAGTTTCGATGAATTTTACCAGGCATTTATGAAGTATCTGGAAGAAAATACCGAATGTATTATCCGTTCAACCTTTGAAAACGAAAAATATCTGCATGAGGTCAACCCGTCACCGCTTTATTCTCTGACCATTGAGAACAGCCTGATCACCGGGCTTGACGGTTTTGCAAACGGGAATGTCCATAACCTTTCCACCATTCAGTTTGCCGGATTGGGTACAACTGTCGATGCTCTCATGGCGGTCAAAAAATATGTTTTTGAGGAGAAAAAACTCTCCCTGGCGGAGTTCCGTGAGATTCTGAAAAACAACTGGGCAGGTGCAGAACAGCTGCGGAAAAAGATCCTCCGCGACAAGAACAAATACGGCAACGGGATCAGAGAAGTCGATCAGTTCGCTGCGGATATCATTGATTTTATCGGCAAAAAGGTCAATAACCGCCCCAACAGCCGGAATGGGCAATTCACCGCCTCCGGACATTGTGCGCGAACCTTTATTACGCTTGGGAAACTGACCGGAGCAACTCCGGACGGACGGCTGGCAGGGGAAGAAATGTCAAAAAATCTCTCTCCGACCATGGGCGTTGATACCAATGGGATAACAGCATTGATCCGCTCTGTTACCGCTCTTGATTCAGCAAATCTTCCCGGTGATTTCCCGCTGGATGCCATGCTTCACCCCTCTTCCGTGCAGGGACAGGATGGGCTTGATGCCATGAAAGGCTTGCTTTTCACCTACTTCAAACGGAACGGAATTGTGATCCAGTTCAATGTTTTCAATGCGGAAGAACTGGAAGAGGCTCAGCGGAATCCGGAGAAATACGCAAACCTCCAGATCCGTGTATGCGGCTGGAATGTCCGCTTTGTTGAACTGGCAAAAGAAGAACAGGATGCCTACATTCAGCGGGCAAAAAATATTATGGAATAAAGAGATGGATTTACCGGTAATCACAGGGATTTTACTTGATACAAAACGGTTTGCGGTTCATGACGGTCCCGGGATCCGGACGGCTTTTTATCTGAAAGGCTGTCCGCTCCGCTGTTTGTGGTGTCATAATCCGGAAAGTATTTCCCCTGCCCGGCAAATCGGGCTCTTTGAACACAACTGCTGTCATTGCGGAGATTGCGTCCCGGTTTGTCCTGTGCAAGCACATCGAATGGTGAATGAAAAGCATCAATTTTCACGCGAAAATTGTACTTTTTGCGGAGCTTGCGAAGAGATTTGTTCCGGCAGAGCTTTGAAAGTTTACGGAAAGCGGACCACTGTTCAGGAGGCTTTGAATATTGCATTGGAAGATGAATCGTTCTACCGGGAATCCGGCGGCGGAGTCACCCTGTCCGGCGGAGAACCGTTGTTTCAGAAAGAGTTTTCTCTTGCTCTGCTTCAGGAATTGAAAAAGAACGGGATCCATACCGCACTTGATACCTGTGCTTTTGTTTCTCAGAAAACGTTGAAAGAATCCTTGGAGTTCACAGATATGTATCTCGTTGATTTCAAGCATTTTGACTCAACGGAGCATAAGAGATTGACCGGTCAGCCCAATGAATTGATCAAAGAAAATCTGAAATTTTTGTCTGACAATCATGCAAGAATAGAAATCCGCATCCCATTGATCCCGGGCTGCAATGACTCTCCGGAAAACCTTCATGCAACAGGGAATTTTTTGAAAGATTTGCATATCGAATCTGTCAAACTTCTCCCTTATCACTCTTATGCCAGGGCGAAATATTCCGCGCTGCAGATGCCGGATACTCTGCCGGAATCAGAATCTCCTAATCTGCAAAACCATGTAGAAATTTTACAAAATTACAATTTGATATTCTTGTAATGTACACAACTTTTCATAAGAACGTCCCGAAAAGTTGTTTTTTATCTGCGTTGCAAAAGCGATAAGGCAAAAACAGAGATATTTTCGCAGTTTGACGAAGCGATAACCATGATTGATTAACTTGCAACCGTTTGAACTTGAGAGAATTTCAACTTTATTCATTTTTCAATTTCTTCATCTGCCAGCTTGACAAATTGCATCTGCTTCTGCATCAAGTAAACTGTTGATCGTATCTGCAACCGACTGACGTACAAGCTGACTTAAATGGTCTACGATCTCTTTTTCGTTAATTTTAATTGCTCCGGCGATTGACTTTTCTGATTTTTGCGCTTCATTTTTCATAAGCCTGTTTCTATGATTGTTTGTTTTGTGGTTATTATAATCAATCATAGAAACA
>JAFTJI010000095.1 GCA_017456495.1 Lentisphaeria bacterium
AACCTTGCTGGCGATGTCGCCCCGCTCCCGCGGGGCGCGTATTGAAACACGCTGCATATATGCCGGTACAGTTACAGTGTCGTCGCCCCGCTTACCCGCGGGACGCGTATTGAAACATAGCGGCGGCGATGGCGTTCATCGCGCCTTCGAGTCGCCCCGCTTACCCGCGGGACGCATATTGTAATGATATTATTAAAGCTTCCGGTTAGATTTCTTCCAGCCGTTCCATTCATCTGCGGGGTATAGGGTGATATTTAATATATCGGTATCGGGTGACTGTGTGATTGATTCATTATCTCTGAGTTTATAATTATTATTTTGATCAGACAATGTCAAACAGAGAATGTTTTGTATGGATACGTTTTCAGGAGTACATGACTGCAAAAAAAAACTGGCGATCTTTTCTGACCGCCAGTTTTTGGGCTTTATATTCAGAGAGATTTCAGGATCTTCACTGTCTTTTCTGCCAGAGGAATATCGGGCAGAACCATATCGGGCAGACGGGAAAACGGAATCATTTCTGCAGTAAATGGTCCTTTATAACCGATTTTGTCGAGCTCAGCAAACAATGCTTTGAAGTCAACAATACCAGAGGAGAGATCATCGCCGAAGCCATGAAGTCCGCCACCTGCATCGTTTTCTTCAAAGTTCTTGACGTGGATCGCTTTGATCCGGCTGCCGAGCAGTTCGGGGAAGTCCTGGGGACGTCCGGTCAGACAGCAGTTACCGGTGTCAAAGTAGATGCCGACATATTCGGAATCGAACTGGTCAAGGAAGAGTTTCCATTCCATGGGGGAGATGAGGAAACGGTTCCAGACGTTTTCCAGAGCAAGGTTTACTTTGAGAGCTTCTGCGGTGGGGATCAGTTCCTTAATGGATTTTGTTGCTGTTTCCCAGACTGTTTTGTAGGTCCAGACGGGGTGGGTGGGATCCCATGCGACACGGGTTGCTCCGGGGACGACCAGAACGGATTCTGCGCCGATCCAGGAAGCGATCGTCAGGTAACGTTTGACGTTTTCGACAGCAGCGGCGCGTTCTTTTTCATCACCGGTGCCGAGTCCGCAGCCCCAGCCGGAGCCGGAAGCGAGAGAACGGAGACCGATATTTTTGGAGTTTGCATAAGCTGCGATCTTTTCACATTCTTCTTTTGTAATATCGTCTTTCAGACAGTCTCCGATGGTCAACTCGACACCGTCGAGCCCCTGTTCTGCTGCCCAGTCGATAAATTCATAGGGCGTTTTCTGTCCGTCGAAACCGCCGAACACCCAGTAGTTGAGAGCTTTATACATGATTCACCTCAATATTCAACAGTGACTTTCTGATTGGTCTTGCAGGACTTTTCCTCTGCCATGACGACTTTGAAACCATCGAGGACAGACTGGAAGTTCTGGTAACGATCCGGCTTGACATTGTTCTGGACACATTCGACAAAGTAGGAGAGTTCCTGGTGCCATCCGGTGGGAAGATTTCCGACTTCGATGACAGGAGTTTCCACGCGTTTGTCGTTCCAGTAGACTTTGTAACCTTCAGACATGAAGCGGACAGTTGCCTTTTCGCAGATGATCTGGAAGGACATTTCAAAGGGAACATCGTAAGCACTTGTCCATCCGCCGGTTGCGGTGACGAGGGGTCCATCGGTTCCGTAGTCGTAGGTGGTAACGAGGTGGTCGATCGCTCCATCGGAGGAGTAGACGGATCTGCCGAAAGAGGAGACTGCCTGGGGACGTCCGAGAAGATAGGTGATGAAGTCGGTGTCATGGAGGTGCATGTCAAGGAGAGCACCGCCAGCGCGTTTTCCATCCATGAACCAGTTTTCCCAAGCTCCGGAGAAACTGACATCGCGGGAGAGTCTGCGGAAGTCAACGATCAGAGCCTTACCGAATTCACCTGCATGGAATCTGCGGTAGAAGTTATCATATTCGGGCCATGCGCGGACGCACATACCGATATTGATAAAACCTTTGGCATCTTTGACAGCGGCTTCGATTTCTTTTGCATCTTCGAGTGTGCGGCAGAGGGGCTTTTCGGAGAAGAGATGCTTGCCTGCCTTGAGAGCTGCGACCATGTAATCCTTGTGGTAAGGAGTGGGAACGCAAACATCGACGACATCCACGTTGGGATCGTTGATCAGATCAAAACCATTTTCATAGGTCGCGACACCGGTCAAGTCCAGAGGAATGGAATTGTCATCATTGCCGATATTTCCGTTGACGGAGGAGATATCTCCCTTCCGTTTTGCGGGGTCAACGTCAGCAAGAGCAACGATTTCAGCGTTAGGGAGGCTTCTGTAGATGCGGAAATGGGTGCTTCCCATGAAGCCCAATCCGATAATACCGATTCTTACTTTAGACATATTTTGTTCTCCTTCTCTTAAAGAATCCGTTTTGTGTCGAGTATAATTATACAACCATTTTCGGAAAAATCCAATGATTATTGTTTGAAAATGCAGGATTTTTCTTCAAAAGTTGATGCTTTTCCGGTTTTATCATCGGAAATAGGTTATAATTCCAGTGATCCAAATGCCGAAAATAATAGCCGGAAGAACATATTTCATGTAAGGCAGCACCCATTTTGCCAGCTTCGGACCATCTCCAGTGTTGATTTCTGCGAGACAATTCTCCTTGCCCCAACCCAGTTTGCTGGTACAGAAAATCGTGATGTAGAGCGCACCAAGCGGCAAGAGATTCTGACTGACAATAAAATCTTCCAAATCAAGAATCGTGCTCCCTTCTTTGAGCGGCTGGAACTTCTGCCAGATGTTGAAGCCGAAAACACAGGGCAGGGAGAGAATCGACAGCAGAACTCCGAAAACCGTGTTCGATTTTTTGCGGCTCCAATGATATTCATCGATCCCGAACGCAACAAGGTTTTCAAAGACAGCTACCAGAGTGGAAAGCGCAGCCACAAAGAGGAACAGAAAGAACAATGCCCCCCAGAAATAGGAAAGCGACATGGATTTGAAAACCTGCGGCAGCGTAATGAAAATCAGAGTCGGTCCGGCATCCGGCTGAACATTGAACGCGAAACATGCCGGGAAGATAATGAAACCTGCACAGACGGCAACAAAAGTATCAAGACAGATGATCCAGCGACCTTCAGCGATCAGGGATTTATTTTTGCTTGTATAACTTCCGCAGATGGCAATACTTCCGATTCCGAGACTAAGGGTGAAGAAAGATTGTGTCATGGCATCATAAATTGTCTGCCACGGATGGTTCCCGATAAAGTTTTGCCAATCCGGTTTCAGGAAGAATTTCACCCCGTTGAAGGCATTGGGAAGAAGATTGGCTTTCACCAGAAGAATCAACAGAAGAGCAAGAAGTCCGATCATCATGAATTTAATGCTTTTTTCAATGGTCTTCTGAACGCCGCCGATACAGATCAAAAATGTAATGATCAGAGAAGCTGCGAGATACAAAATCTGCTCTCCGGGAGATTCCAGCAAATCGGTGAAAAATGTTTTTTCCATCACATTCTCGTTCCCGACCATGAAGTTTCCCATATAGGAGAGCAGCCATCCGGTAAGAACAGAATAGAACATCAGTAGGATCATATTTCCTGCAAAAAACACATAAGCAGGAATTTCCCATTTTGCTTTACTGTCCGGATTTTTCAGGTTTCTTATTGATCCGGGGAGAACTGCTCTGCCGGCTCTTCCGAGAGAGAGTTCCATAAGGAGGATCGGGAAACCCATCAATGCCAGACACAGAAAGTAAAGCAGGACGAAAAAAACTCCTCCGTTTTTACCGACGATAAAGGGGAATCTCCAGATATTGCCAAGCCCGATGGCACAGCCTGCTGTCATAAGAATAAATCCCAAACGGGATGCCAACTGTTCACGCTGTTGAGACATAATATAAAATCCTTATTTTTTTATGAAAGGGTTGAGACGATAAATTCCGGACAGAATGTTTCGTCATGATTTGCGATATCTTCTTCTTTGGAAAGTCCGGTCAGAACCAGACATGAGCTGATCCCCGCGAGATTTGCTCCACGGATATCGCTGTTGAGCCAGTCACCGACTGCAAGAGCTTCTTCCGGTTTTACCCCGACAGAAGCAAGACGTTCCTTCACTTCTTCGTAAACTGCAGGGAACGGTTTCCCGAAGTGGATCCGCTCTTTGTCGATACCCTGTTTTTTCAGAAGTGCAATGATCAGTTCCATCTGTCCGTTTGAACATAACGTAACGCCGCGGGGCATGGGGTTGAGCATATCCGGATTCGTGACAATAAACGGCTTTTCCGGGAATTTCAGGAAAAAGTTCAGGATAGCAGTCATGACGACAGCCCAATCATATTTCCCGGCGTTATGGAGAACACCGTCACACTCCATGATTTTTGCGGGATCTTTTTCGTATTCGATAACGCCCGGGATCTCCGGTGTTCTTCCTACAAGAAAATATTTCCAAGCCTTGCCTGTTTTATTTTTTTTCATAAAATATTTCGGAACCGGATCGCCGCTGGAAATGATTTCATCCGGTTTCGCATAGATTCCGGCATCGGTCAATCTCTGAGCAATTTCTTCATGTGTCTGGGCACAGTTGTTTGTCAGAAAGAAAAACGGAACGTGATCTTTCCGCAGAACATCCAGAAATTCAGGAGCCCCGGGGATGGGAGTGTTGGCAAGCAGAACGGTTCCGTCGATATCAAACAAAAATGCACGAAATTTTTCAGGATTTTTCCGGTAAAGTTCCAAAAGAGTTTCAGCCATCATTCACACTTTCTTTATTACAATATTCAGCGGGACATCTGGGCGAGGGTTTCTTCCTGATCCATGAGATCCCGCACAAGTTTGAACTGCGTTCTGCAGCGGTCAAGGTTATGCTCCGGTTTATGGATCTTGAAGTAGTGGTCGCCATCAATATAATCTGTCAGGAACCGCATTCCGTTTTCAAATGTTATGAGCTGTGCGGCAAAGGGCATGAGTTCGATTTCTTTCGGCGTCAGACAGCCCTTGCAGCCATCGAGAAAACCACGGGTGAGAGCTTCATAAATATCCAGTCTGCAATAAACTCTTGCAAGATCCGGCTCATCTTCCGGGGCAGGGGAGACACTGGAACGGACAAGATCACCGAAGTCATAAAGTCCGGAACCGGGCATAACGGTATCAAGGTCGATCACGCAAATCGCTTCCCCTGTTTCATCGTCAAGCATAACGTTGTTCAGTTTCGTATCGTTATGACAGACCCGTTCCGGGATGCCGCCATTTTCCAGCAAATCGGTAATGATTGAGCATTTATCCTGAAATTTTTCGATAAATGCAATTTCTTCTTTCACAGAAGATGCCCGGTTTCTCGGGTCCTTCTGTAAAGTTTCATAAAATGTGACCAGACGGCTGGGAGTGTTATGGAAGTTCGGAATGGTATCAAAAAGCCGTTCCCCCTGCATATCGGAAAGCTGCTGCTGGAAGGTGCCGAACGCATTCGCTGCCTGATAAGCATGTTCCGTACATTCCATGACATCATAGGTCCTTGCACGCTCAATGAAAAGATAGCATCTCCAGTAGTTCCCGTCTTCTGTCCTGTGGAAAAATTTACCGTCAAAAGTCGGAACAAGTGTCATAACACGGCGGGACGCATCATTCTGACCGCGGAGTTTACCGCGAATATGCTGGATCACTCTGGAAACGTTGCTCATCAGCTCTTCCGGTTTCCGGAAAACGTTGTGGTTGATCCGCTGGAAAATATATCTGACCTGAATGCCCGCCTGATTGAAAACCCCGAAGCAGGTGTCATTGATGTGTCCGGTCTTTCTGGTTTCTGCCCAAAGATAGTTTCCGTAAATATCAAAATGGGATGCAATTTCCCTGAGTTTTGCCTGCATGATCTTAATCCTTCCTGTTTGGATTCGACTGTTTTTTGTTTTCTGCCGGAATACAAAATTTTTCCAGCAGAACCATCCGGCTGAAAACAAAATATCTTTCCGTAATATACTCTTTCTTTTCAGATATGCAAACGGAAAAAAGAATATTTACTTTTTTTTCACAGCCAGCCTGTAACTTTTTCAAAAATATAAAAAATTTATTTGCAATGTCAGTTTTTGAATTTATATTACTCTCATATTTTATACATACTTGTTATTACGGAGATAAAATAATGGAAGATACTGATAAAACCGTTCCCCGGCGGGGAGATGTCACATCTCTGGATGATGCAGAGACCTTGCAGAGACACGAAAATGTCTTTCCTCTGGATGATGCAGAGACCATACCGCCACAGCAGGATCGGAAGCACAACGGGAGATTTTCTGTCGGTGACCTGATCATAAACCGATACAAAGTCCTTGCGGAACTCGGGCAGGGCGGAATGGGTGTCGTGTACAGATGTCTCGATGAAGTCGCAGGCGTTGAAGTCGCGTTGAAGGCTTTGCCTCCGGAACTCTCTCATAATACCATTGAAATGGAAGACGTCAAAGATAATTTTCAGCTTGTTCATAACCTGCACCATCCCTGTATCGCCAGTTCCAACAACCTCGAACGGAACAGTTCGAACGGAAATTATTATCTCATCATGGAGTGCTGCGAAGGGGAAGATTTGCGCCGCTGGATCAGACAGAAACGCCGGGAAGGGGGCGTGACCCTCGAAAATGTTCTGCCGATCATCCGGCAAATTGCCGGGGCTTTGGATTATGCTCACGAAATGAAAGTGATGCACCGGGATATCAAACCGGGAAATATTATAATCAATTCTTATGGAAAAATCAAAGTTCTTGACTTCGGTTTGGCGGCTCAGATCCATACCAGCATGACCCGTGTTTCCATGGCTTATCACGGAACCAGCGGAACGGGACCTTATATGGCTCCGGAGCAGTGGCGGGGCAGACAGCAGGGTGCTGCCGCCGATCAATATGCCCTGGCTGTGATGACTTATGAAATGCTTGCAGGTTTTTTGCCTTTCGAAAGTTCTGATGCCGCTGTTTTGAGAGAAGCTGTTTTGAACGATACGGCAGACGATATTTCCGGGATTCCCGGATTTGTACAGAAAGCTCTCAATCGTGCGATGAGCAAGAATCCTGCTGATCGTTTTGCAAGCTGTCTGGCATTTGTGGAGGCGATGGAAAACAAAGCTGTTCCCGCACCCAAGCCGAAACCAGTTCCCGAACCGGAAAAACTTTCCGATTCCGAACTCGTTGAATGTCTGACCTTGAGAATGAATATATTATCATTTTTCAGCAGTTTCAACAATAAATATTTCAAAGCGGAACGAGATGAGCTTCAGCAAAAATTTGACCGGTGCAAAGACGAACCTATGAACGCTGATCTTCTGAAAGTGTTCCGGAACATTTTCGCAATCTGTGAAGAAATGCAGAAAAATGCGGGAGTCTGTCAGGAAGTTCTGAAAAAACAGCAGAATTTGGAAGAACTGGAACAATTCTTGAAGTCGAATAATATCTCTTTTCCAAAAGAATATCATGAAAAGAAAACCGTTGCAGATCAACTGCTTGCCATGAAACGTTATGAAGCCGCTGGAGGTGTTCTGTCTGAACTTTGCACGCTCCTGAGCAAAGAAAAAGAGCTTTATGAAAAGAAGCGGGAAGCAGAGGAAGAAAAAAAGCGGCAAGCTGAAGAAGCCAAGCGGAAAGCAGAGGAAGAAGCCTGCAGAAATATAAAAC
>JAFTJI010000096.1 GCA_017456495.1 Lentisphaeria bacterium
CCTCCCCCACCTACTGCCATGCAGAAGGGATCCGCGCTGCAATGAAAACCGGAAAACCGATTTTCTGCGAAAAACCCCTCTGCCGCACCCGCGCAGAACTGGACGAACTTGCACCGCTGCTGAGAAGCTATAACAACCTCTTTGCTGTCGGTTTCGTCCGCAGATACTCCCCCGGGTTCATCACCTTCAAAAAACTGCTTGAAGAAGGAAAAATCGGTAATGTTATCGCATCTGCAGTCACCTGTCTTTTCGGCGGTTTCTGCCGTGAATGGGGCGACTGGTTCACCGATTACAAGAAATCCGGCGGTGTGATCCTTGACATGCTGGCACACCATTGCGATCTTCAGAACGGACTCTTCGGAAAACCGGAAACCGTCTATGCAAAAGCTCTTCTTCTGAATACAGATGTTGAAAAGCCCCGTGATTATGTCAGTTCAACCTTGACTTACAAAAACAACATCGTCAGCAATATGGAATGTTCCTGGTTCCGCGGCGGTCCCAACGAAACAAGTATGATCGTTTACGGCGAAAAAGGCTCTCTGAAACTGACCGATACCGGCATCAGTTTCTACGATATCGGCGGAGCTGAAACCAAGATCGAAATTGATGACGGAGTTCTCGGACCTCTGCAGAAAGCCATCTCCGGCGGAATGTATGCTGCTGAAATGGCTGCGATCATTGATTGCATCAAGACAGGCAAGAAACCTTTTGCCGGAGTGGAAGAAGCCATTGCCGCAATGGAAGTTGCTCTTGCCATGATGGAATCCGCTGAAACCGGAGCTGTTTCCAAGCTCTGATCAGAGATTTCAGAAAAAAAACATACTGAGGGCTGTTGCAAAACTGTTTTTTGCAATGGTCCTTTTTTTACATTTGTCCGTTTGCAGAAAGCATATTTCTCATTTTCTTATCAAGGGCAGATCCCATAAGACTTTTTTCTTTCATTTCACTCAACAGAAAAAAATATACCGGTTTAAATTTACTTAAGGGGCTTGACAAAAACGCATTCTTGAGTATAATATGTATGATACCTTAAATACAGAATAATACCCAAGGAGTCTTGAAAATGAAAAATGCAAGTAGTACACATTCATGCCTGTGTACAGGCATGAAGCACCGGTGCTTCACACTCATCGAATTGCTGGTCGTAATTGCAATTATCGCCATTCTGGCAGGAATGCTTCTCCCTGCCCTCAACAATGCACGGGAAAACGGAAGAGCCGTCAGCTGCATGAGCAATATCAAGCAGGTAAATGATTTCTTTTTCAATTATGCCGGAGATTATAATGATGTGATCATGCCTGCCTATTGTCCCAAAACCGGCGGCAGCCGTTACTGGTCAGCCCATTTCAAACAAATTGATTATAATGGATTTAATAAGATTCAGGCTTGGAACACATCAAAGTCTCTGGTAAAATGTCCCTCCGTTCGCGCTTATGACTGGACCGGTCCCGGCAGAAATATTGACGGTGCATTCACCGATTTTTCCTGTAATGTAAATACAAACGGCTGGAGCAGCAGCAATTGGGTCGATCTGAAGCTCAACAAAGTCACAAAAATCAAAAATCCATCCGGGCGTTCCCAGTTGTCTGAAAACGGAGTCGGTATCAACGGCTGCATGGCTGTTGCATACGGTTATGCCCGCTCACAGGAGACAAATGTCGGCTATCAGGGTCTTGCATTCCGGCATAACAATCAGGCAAATTTCGTTTTCCATGACGGACACGCAGAACGGATCAAAAAAAATCAGATCCCCGTCAAAAGCAGCGGTGTTTACGGTCATAACGCCTGGTATTCCGATACCATCGGCGACGAACCGATTCCCTGGCCTTATTGATTCTACTTAAAAAATAAACATACAGGAGAACAAAGTGAAACAGAAGAAAAACTTCACACTCATCGAATTGCTGGTCGTTATAGCAATTATCGCCATTCTGGCAGGAATGCTTTTGCCTGCACTGAACAATGCCAGAGAAAAAGGGCGTTCTTCTTTCTGCGTGAACAATGTCAAAACTTTGGCAATGACATGGCTTTCCTATACCGATGATTTTGATGGTTATTATGTTCAGTGTTTGCCGGGCGGCTCTGGTACAGTCTATTGGTCCAGCTATTTTAAGAAATTCAAATACGGGATCTACAATGTATCCAATGTTTGGAATTATAAAGCTCCGTGGCGTTGTCCGAGCAGCACTTACCGCGGATATTCCAGACAGCCTGATGGAGCCTGGGTCGATTACGGAATGAATACTACTATCGGTAAAAACCAGCAGGGAATCAAGCACAAGCTTGGTTCTATAAAATCCCCCTCTTCACGAGTTCTTTATGGGGAACAGATCCTCCGGTTCGGATTTCAGAAGAATGCCGACGAACCTGATTTGCTTCGTCATGGAGGTTTCAACAGCTGTGTTTTTATTGATGGACATGCGCAACCAATCAAATCCTCACTGTTCCCCTTGAAAAGCAGTGTTATCCGGGATTTCAAACAGCAGGGAACCGGATCGGGTGAAGTTCCCTGGCCGTTCTAATATCTATTCGGAAGGAAACATCTCATGTTGAAAAAAATATCTCTTCTGGCGGCAGCTCTCTCTGCCGTCTTTTCTCTTACAGCTCAAACAAAAGATTTCCGTCCGAAGTTCGACAAAAGCGGAATGAAAGGGAATATCACAACTCAGGCGAACCCGTGGTTCCCGTTCAACAAACCCAGGATCCATGCCCTCGGCGGTCCAAATTATGCCGCAAAAGAGTTCATCGGAAACAATATCTGGGGACAGGGGCTGGAAGTCATGCAGAACTACGGTTTCGATGTCGTCTATATCGAAATCAATGATGGTGCATGGTATCACACTCTTGTCGCTGCCCTGAAGCAGGCGAAAGAGATGAACCTGAAAATCAAGCTGGGTATGTTTGTGGGAATTTACAATCATAAAAACCCCGACAAAACCGCTGAAAAACTGATCAAGGTCTGGCGTAATTTCAAAGACGATATCAAAAATCATCCGAACCTTTACCGTATCGACGGACGACCAGTGGTTTTGATTTACACGCCCGGCGTATATAAGCCGGAACAGTGGAAAATCGTCATGGATAAACTGGAAAAAGAGTTCGGCCCCATGATTTTTCTCGCCAATCTCCGGGGAATGAAAGGAGCATTGGCATCCAACAAAACCCAAGTTGCAGAGGCTTTGAGAAAATATATGCCCTACTTTGACGGGATCAGCAACTACGGTTCCAGCGGGATCCAGAATCAGCGGGTTCTTGCGGATGTTGTTGCGCCGATCATGCACAAAGAGTTTCCGCAGAAGATTTATGAAGGCTGTATTCACAGCACCTATACCTGTCATTTCCACATGGGCGGGCTTGCAGTGGATCTTTCCAGATTCTACCGCGAAAGTTTTGATATAATGACCACGGCAAAGCCTGATTCCATCAATATTACAAACCTCTTTGACCATTACGAAAACTCCCTGATTTTCCCCTGTTATGAACGGGAGGACTTCATGGTTCGCTACGCTCAGTATTGGGGCAGCACCCGTCCGGGCGGAAAGCCGTTCCCGAAATGGAATTATCCCGAACTGGTCGTAACAAATAATATTATGTCTCTGCTCGGAAGAGATGATATTCAGATGGAAGTCATCGGATTTCCTTTCAATGCAGCGGATACGAAAGTAACGATCCAGCTGGATCTCTGCGATACTGCCGGAAAAGTGATCAAGAAGTTCCCGGCAGAAGTTCTGGATCTTTCCAAAAAAGTTCAGGTTCGCAGATACTCTTATCCGGCACTGGATGCGGCAAAATACCGCGGACTTGTCCCCCGGCTGAATTATGTCTGGAGAGGCAAAAATTATAAGATGAACTATAACCCCATGACTCTGGTTTCTGCGGGGATCCGTCCGTATCACATGTGGTGGGCGCGTTCCACACGGAATGCGCTTCAGGTTCGGTTTGGGGATAAGCCCTGGTATATGGGCGGTGTCGGACCCGGCGGGACATTGGATTATCCCGAAGGCGGGGTCGTGAATTTTATGGGATTCATCAAGCCCACCTGGAACGCCAAGAGCCGCACGAGCAACTTCTCCCGTTACTCCATTAAGCGGAACGGCAACGAGTTTTATACATCTCAGGAAGGCACAAAACAGTTACAGATCAACCTTGCGCTTCCCCTGCCCGCAAGCGGCGAAGCTCTTCAGTATTTCTATCTTGAAATGGAAAATATAGAAGGGATCCGTCATCAGACGCTTCCCATCTGGGTTGCACCGCCGAACCGGAAAGGTATGGTCAGGATCCCGGTCTTTACCAAAGATAAAAAAATCGTTGATGTTGAGATCGAAGCGTGCCGTGTGCCGTACTACTATTATCCTTGCGATACCAATGCAGGAAATCTTCTGCTGGACGTTTCCGGTTATGTTCACAACGGCAATATAGCCGGTGCCGGTTACGGCGGAGGACATCTCGGTCACACCGGATATTACTACTATCATAACGGCCCGATCGCGCCGAAGAGCGGAACAAAGTTCCTGCGTGATGAAAACGGCAAAGGCTTCTACCGTTTCGAGGGCAAAGATGCTGTCACCATCATGGGCGGAACGATTTTCCCCTATGCGATCACGCTTGAAGCAAGTGTCCGTTTCCCGAAATTCGGAAAACTCATGGGGATTTTCGGTTCTGCCAAGCAGCAGTTGAATCTTTCTGTCCTGCCAAACGGAAAACTTTATCTTGTCCGCAAGGGCGTGGATAAAAACGGAAACAAAAAACTGGCAGAGATCGTGACCCGCAGAAAACTTAAACCTGACACCTGGTACCGGATCGCCGTCACTTATGACTTGCAGAAATTGCGGATCTATATCGACGGAAAGCTGGAAAAAGAAGCTGAAGTCTATCCGATTTCCGAACCGGAATGGGGAACGCATCTGATCGTCGGCGGACTCTGCAAATGGGTCTGGGATCCCATCGAAAAGATGACCGGAGACATTCGCGAGATCCGTATTTACGGCAGAAATCTCAAGCCGGAAGAGTTTTTGAAGTAAACTAATGAAAGGAATCATAATATGAACTTGAAACTGAGTGTTTGCGCGATTTTTCTCTGTTGCGTTTTACTGAATGCACAGCAGAAAGACTACCGTCCGAAATTTGACAAAAGCGGAATGAAAGGAAATATCACGACACAGGTCAATCCCTGGTTCGGCTTTAACAAAATCAAAATCCACGGACTCGGCGGACCCAACTATGCCATGAAAGATTTTACCGGAAAAAATACCTGGGCGCAGGGATTCAAACAGATGGAAGAGTATGGTTTTGATGTCGGATATCTCGAAATCAACGACGGTGCATGGTATCACACTCTTGTTGCCATTCTGAAGCAGGCAAAGGAGATGAACCTGAAAATCAAATTCGGCATGTTTGTAGGCACCTGGAACAAAGACCCAAATGCAACTGCAGCAAAGCTGATAAAAAATTGGCGTAATTTCAAAGATGATATCAAAAATCATCCGAACCTTTACCGCATCGACGGCAGACCCGTGGTTTTGATTTATACTCCTTCCAGATATCAGCCGGAACAGTGGAAATCCATCATGGAAAAACTGGAAAAAGAGTTCGGTCCCATGATTTTCCTTGCGAACCTGCGCGGATTCCACGGGGCTGTTGCCTCCGATGTGGAAAAAGTCGCCGGAGAAGTCCGGAAATATATGCCCTACTTTGACGGTATCAGCAACTACGGTTCCAGCGGAATCGAAAATCAGAGATTGCTCGCCGAAAAGATCGCTCCGATCATGCATAAAGAGTTTCCGCAGAAAATTTATGAGGGCTGCGTTCACAGCACTTACACCTGTCATTTCCACATGGGCGGGCTCGCTGTGGATCTTTCCAGATTCTACCGGGAAAGTTTTGATCTGATGACAAAACACAATCCCGACTCCATCAATATCACAAATCTCTTTGACCATTATGAAAACTCCCTGATTTTCCCCTGCTATGAACGGGAAGATTTCATGGCTCGTTATGCTCAGTATTGGGGCAGCACCCGTCCGGGCGGAAAGCCCTTCCCGAAAATGAAGAGCCCGGAACTTGTAGTGACCAACCATGTCATGAACCTGCTCGGACGTGAAGATGTCCGCATGGAAGTGATCGGTTTCCCCTTTGAAGCAGCTGACAAAAAAGTCAAGATCCAGCTTGATCTTTGCGATACTGCCGGAAAAGTAATCAAGAGTTTTCCGGAAGAGGTTCTGGATCTTTCCAGAGAAGTTCAGGTTCGCAGCTATACGTTCCCTGCCCTCGATGCGGCAAAATACCGTGGAGTTGTCCCCCGGTTGAGATATACCTGGAGAGGCAGAAATTATAAGATGAACTACAACCCCATGACACTGATCGCTCCGGGAGTCCGTTCCTACCGGATGTGGTGGGCGCGTTCCACAAGAAACCAGCTTCAGCTCCGGGAAGGTGCCGACAAGCCCTGGTACATGGGCGGAGTTTCCACCGGAGGAACGCTTTCCTATCCCCGCGGAGGGATCGTCAATTTTATGGCATTTCTCAAGCCCAGCTGGGGAAAGAGCCGGACTCAGAACTATACTCAGTATGCCATCAAACGGAACGGCAATGAATTTTACCGTTCAACAGAGGGGATCAACCGTTTGAATGCAAACCTTGCGCTCCCCCTGCCCGCAAGCGGTGAGGCTCTTCAGTATTTCCATCTTGAAATGGAAAATGCTGAAGGTGTCAAATTCCAGACTCTTCCGATCTGGGTCGCGCCCCCGAACCGGAAAGGAATGGTCAAGATCCCGGTCTGGACACCCGAAGGCAAGATCACGGAAGTGGAAATCGAAGAGTTCCGTGTTACGTATTTCTACTATCCCTGCAACACCAATGCCGGCAATCTTCTGCTGGATGTTTCCGGATATGTTCACAACGGCAACATTGCCGGAGCCGGTTACGGCGGCGGTCATCTCGGTCATACCGGGTACTACTATTACCACAACGGTCCGATCGCACCGAAAAGCGGAACCAAGTTCCTGCGTGATCCCGATGGCAAAGGCTTCTACCGCTTCGAGGGCAAAGATGCCGTCACCATCATGGGCGGAACAGCGATGCCTTATGCCTCCACTTTTGAAATCAGCGTGAGAGTTCCGGAACTCGGCACAAAAATGGGCTTATTCGGAACCGGAAACAATCAGATCAACCTTGCGATTCTGCCTGACGGTAAACTCTGGCTGCAGCGCGGTAATGAAACCGAAGGCATGGGCGGAACAGCTCCGAAAACAAAATTCAACGCGGAAGTCGTTTCCAAAGATAAGATCCAGACAGGCAAATGGCACAGAATCGCCGTCACTTACGACTTGAAAAAGATCCGTCTTTATCTCGACGGAAAACTTCAGGGAGAAGCTGCGGTCCAGCCGTCTGAGGGGCACGAATGGATCAACCACCTCATCGTCGGCGGTCTCTGCAAATGGGTATGGACTCCCATTGACCGTCTGAAAGGTGATATCCGCGACATCCGTATCTATGGCAGAAATCTTAAACCAGAGGAGTTTTTACAATGAAAAAATCAATCATCGCATTGAGCAGTGCTTTGCTGTTCACAGTTTCCGGTTTGATTGCCGGAGAAGTCTCAATGATCTCTCTGAAAGGGAATGATCCGAATTTTCCAAAGATCTTCCGCGGCGGAGTCAGAGCAAAAGAAGTGACAGCTGACGGTTTCATCATCAAAGGGAACGGTCCTGTTTATACCTATAACACAGAAAAAGCTATTGACCCCAATGCCAGTTATGAATTGACGATCAAGGTCAAATATGTCGGCAAGAAAAAAGGCATTACTTTCGGCGGCGGCTTTATGACAAATGTCGGTTCTTCCCAGGTGTTCTGCTATCCAGAAACAGTTACTGAACTCGTTGAAGATTTCACAAAAGGCGATAATGAATTGATCGTCAAAGATGCTTCCAAATGGAAAAAAGGACGTTTCATGGTTGCATTCGGAGCGCAGAATGATGCCTCCGACCTTCCCAACAGAAAGCTGACAAGAGCGGGAATCGTTGACATCAAAAAACAGGCAGATGGAACCTGGCTCGTTGAATTGAAATCTCCTGAAATGAAACTGGAAGCAAAAAAGGGTACAAAAGTCCGTGTTCATTATCAGTCAAACACCTGGAACACTATTGATACAAAATGGATCAAGAGCAACGAAGAATTTGTCTACAAAGGAACCTTTACAGGCATTGCAAAGCCCTATCCTCAGGCGAACAAATTCTGGCCCGGCACCAAAGGTTTCGGCATTGTGTTCTTCACCGGCGGACTTCAGAAAGGTGAGTATCTTGTAATCTCAGAAATCACTCTGAAGAAGATCACGAAGTAAAGTGTGAAACGCTCAAAAAAGACCGTTTTCTGCAAAATAAAAAACGGTCTTTTTTGTCAATAAAATGGAATTGCTGTAATGAATTTGAAAATGAAAATGCTTGCTCTCTCCGCAATGCTCCTGCTGGGGCTGATGCCGGAAGCAAATGCTGCACCCAAAGATTTCCGTCCGAACTTTGACAAAAGCGATGCGATAGGAAATGTGACCTATCAGGCAAACCCGTGGTTCCCGTTCAACAAAGAACGGCTCCATGCCCTCGGCGGCCCCAACTATGCCCACAAACATTTCGCCGGAAAAAATATCTGGGGACAGGGTTTAAAGCTCATGGATCAGTATGGCTTTGATGCGCTTTTTGTGGAAATCAACGAAGGCGGATGGTATCACACCTATGTCAAAATGCTGAAAGAAGCAAAAGAAGAAAAAGCCAAGATCAAGCTCGGTATGTTTGTCGGCTCCTGGACAAAAAATCCCAAAGCCACGCTGAAAAACCTTACCCGGAACCTTTCCACATTCAGAGATGATCTGAAAAACCATCCGAATGTTTACCGTATTGGCGGCAGACCGGTCATGATGATCTATACGCCGCTGGCGTATCAGCCGGAAGAGTGGAAAATGATCTTTGAAGGACTGGAAAAAGAGTTTGGTCCCATGGTTTTCCTTGTAAGTCTTTACGGAATGGACGGCATTTTCCCGCTGGATGAGGCAAAAATTGATGCCTCTCTCCGGAAGTATATTCCCTATTTCGATGGAATCAGCGGCTATGGCTGTGTCAGTGTGGCATCTCAGCGCAGTACAATGAAAATTGCCGCTGCGATCATGAAAGATTATCCTCAAAAACTTTTTGAAGGCTGTGCGCTCAGCACCTACACCTGCCACTTCCACATGGGCGGGCTGCAGGTGGATCTCTCACAGAACTACCGCGACAGTCTGGAGATTTTGCGTCAGCACAACGTGGACTCCATCAATATCACAAACCTCTTTGACCATTACGAAAACTCTCTGATTTTCCCCTGCTATGAACGGGAAGATCTGTTGTTCCGTTATGCTCAGTACTGGGGCAATCTCCGGAAAGGAATTGCGTTCCCGAAGATCAAAACACCGGAACTCGTCCTCTGCAACCCCGTCATGCGCCTTGTGGGAAGAGATGACATTGAGTTTGAAGTTCTGGCGTTCCCCTTCGATGCAAAAGATACCAAAGTCACCATCGAACTGGAAGTTTGCGATACTGCCGGAAAAGTTCTGAAAAAATTCCCGGCAGTGACCATGGATCCGAAAAAGGAATTTCAGGTAAAGAAATTCAAACTCTCCGGCATGGAAGTCGCAAATCAGCGCGGGATCGTCCCCCGTCTGACCTACATTTGGCGCGGGAAAAAGTATAAGATGAACTATAACCCCATGACTCTGCTCATGGCATCCATCCGCCCCTATCAGATGTACTGGGCAAGATCCACCAGGAACGCCCTTGAAGTCCGCGGCGGCGATAAACCGTGGTACATGAATGGTGTTGCACCCGGCGGAACACTGGAATATCCCGAAAGCGGTGTTGTGAACTTCTCTTCTGAAATCACTCCGGTCTGGGGCAAAGGTGTCAATCAGAATTACAGCCGTCACACCATCAAACGGAACGGCATGGATTTCTACACAGTCAACGATGCAAAGAATTTGAAATCAAATCTTGCTCTGACCATGCCTGCCGGAAGCGGTGCAATGCAGTTCTATCATCTGGAAATGGAAAACAGCAACGGCAGCAAATTCCGGACTCTTCCCATCTGGGTTGCACCTCTGAACCGCAAGGGTATGGTAAAATATCCGGTGTTCTGCAACGACGGTTCCATCAAAGAGATCGAAATCGAAGAAGCCAGAGTTCCCTATTTCTACTATCCCTGCAACAGCGACAACGGCAATCTTCTGGTTGATGTTTCCGGTTACATGCACAACGGCAACATTGCCGGTGCCGGTTACGGCGGCGGTCATCTGGGACACACCAACTATTACTACTATCATAACGGACCAGTCACCCCCAAAAAGGGTGCGGAATTTCTGAAAGATGAAAACGGAAAAGGATTCTACCGTTTCAATGGAAAGAACTCCATCACAATCATGGGCGGAACCGCCCTGCCCTATGCTTCAACCTACGAAATCAATGTAAGAGTTCCGAAGCTGGGCAAGAAAATGGGCTTGTTCGGAACAGGCAACAACCAGATCAGTCTGGCAATCATGCCTGACGGAAGACTCTGGCTGCAGCGTGCCAATGAAAAAGAAGGCATGGGCGGCACACCTCCTGCAAAGATCTTCAAAGCGGAAGTCACATCCAAAGATAAGATCGAAGCCGGAAAATGGCATCGGATCGCGGTCACTTACGACCTGAAAAAGATCCGTCTTTATCTTGACGGCGAACTTCAGGGCGAAGCGGCGGTTCAGCCGTCACCCGGACATGAATGGATCACCCATCTGATCGTGGGAGGTCTCTGCAAATGGGTCTGGACCCCCACCGATCATTTGGAAGGGGACATCCGCGACATCCGGATTTACGGACGGGCTCTTTCACCGGAAGAGTTTCTCGGAGCGGAGAAGAAATCCTGGTATGAATTCTGGAAATAATTCAATCCCGGATCTGTATTAAGGGGCTGGCTTCAAACCAGCCTCTTTTTTGTTGCAGCAACACATTGTTCTGTTTTTGCGAACAATAATATAAATACCATCATAAAATGATATTTTTATGATTTTACATTTTTTAACGCGGATAACCTACTTTTTTTCCCAGAAACTTTGCTCTCTCCCGGCATAACAGATTGATTTTTCAAAAAAATGGGATATATTAAATCACTTTATATGATAAAATTCAACTGAAATATAATAAAGGAAAGTAATTTCAAACATCAGGCGTTGAAATCACTTAGGGAGAAGAGTTATGTCTGAAGAATTTTCCTTTCTGAAGGAACTGGGAACCGATCGGAGCAGTCTGATCAAAGGACTTCAGCTCGTTCAACAGAAAGAAGGATACGTCTCAGATGAGGCGATCGAAGCCGTTGCCGCTTATTTCGGGATGGCTCCCGCTGAAGTCGAAGGCGTTCTTACATTTTATGCGCAGTTCAAACGGATCAAACCCGGCAGATTCCAGATCAGTGTTTGCGACGGAACAGCCTGTCATATCAAAGGTTCTCCGCAAATCCAGCAGTGGCTGGAAGCAGAATTGGGGATCAAAGACGGCGAAACAGATGCCGAAGGCAGATTTTCTATTCAAGTCGTGGCATGCCTCGGCTGCTGCAGCCTCGCTCCTGTGATGTCCGTCAACGGTAAAGTTTACGGAAACCTCGACCGGAAAAAACTTGTCCGCGTTCTTAACGAATACAGAAAGATGTGATCACAATGGCTCAGATCAAACGTATTAAAGTCGGAATGGCATCCTGCGGTCTTGCAGCTGGTGCACAGGCGGTCTACGATGAACTCAAAAAGATCGCCGGAGATATCCCGGTCGTCGGTGTCGGCTGTATCGGACATTGCTACTGCGAACCCATCGTTGAAGTGGAAACCGATTCCGAACCGGTCTTCTATTCCCGCGTTCAGGGAACTGCTGAAACAGCTCAGAAGATCCTTTCTCTCTCTGAAGACGGACGCTTTGAAGTTCCTGCTCTCCGCAAGAAAAATGAACTGGTATTTGTCACAAAACTTGCCGGACGGATCGTCCCCTGCGACATTGAAGAATACAAGGCAAACGGCGGTTTTTCTGCATTGAAAAAATGTACTGCCATGAAGCCCGCTGATGTGATTGAAGAACTGAAAAAGAGCGGTTTGCGCGGTCGCGGCGGTGCTGGATTCCCCACAGGTATGAAGTGGAGCTTCCTTGCAGCAAAACAGAATCCTGAAAAGGTCATGATCTGTAATGCCGACGAAGGCGACCCGGGAGCATTCATGGACCGATCCATGATGGAAAGTGTTCCTTATCAAGTACTTGAAGGGATGCTTATCGGAGCTTATGCAACCGGTGCAACTAAAATTTTCATCTACTGCCGTGCTGAATATCCCATGGCGATCGAACATTTGACCATTGCCATTGCGGAGATCAAGAAAGCCGGTTACGATCAGCTTCCCGGCAGAGAAAAGCCCCTTGATATCGTTATCAAAGAAGGTGCCGGAGCATTCGTCTGCGGAGAAGAAACCGCGATGATCGCCTCCCTGGAAGGCAAACGGGGACAGCCCCGGTTCCGTCCGCCATTCCCCACCGACAGCGGTTGGAACGGTTTGCCCACCTCCATCAATAACGTGGAAACATTTGCAAATATCGCACCTGTCCTGAACTATGGTGCGGAAAATTATGCAAAAATCGGAACTCCGAAGAGTACCGGAACAAAGATTTTTGCTCTTGCCGGAGACTTGAAGAATCCGGGGCTGGCAGAAGTTCCCATGGGCGTTACGCTTGCTGAGATCGTTTATGAGATCGGCGGAGCTGAACCCGGGACAGTGAAAGCAGTTCAGACCGGCGGACCTTCCGGCGGCTGTATCCCTGCTGACAAGTTCGATGTCAAGGTCGATTACGACTCTCTGAAAGAACTTGGAGCCATCATGGGTTCCGGCGGTTTGATCGTCATCGGCAATGACCGCTGTATGGTGGAAACTGCCCGTTACTTCCTCTCCTTCACCCACAAGGAATCCTGCGGAAAGTGTACGTTCTGCCGTGTCGGAACGAAACGCATGTACGAAACACTTCAGCGGATCACCGAAGGCAACGGAACGGAAGAAGATATTGCATTCCTGGAAGACATCGGACCGAAGATCCGCATGGGTGCGCTCTGCGGTTTGGGGCAGACGGCTCCGAACCCGGCACTTTCCACTCTGCGTTATTTCCGGAACGAATATGAAGCTCATGTGAAGAACAAAGTCTGTCCGTCTCTTGCATGTTCTGCGTTGGTGGATCTGAAACTTGATCCTGCCAACTGTATCAAGTGCGGACTCTGCCGTAAAACCTGTCCGGTGGGTGCTATTGATGAAAACTTTGTCATCGACAATGCGAAGTGCATCAAGTGCAACTCCTGTAAAGAACTCTGTCCGAAAAAAACCATTCAGCGCGTTCCCCGCGGCGAAGGGTTCAACTCCAATAACCAGTGATGGGAGAATCTGTCATGTCTGAAATACATTTCAAAATAGACGGTGTTGACCGTGTTGCCCAGCCGGGGGATACCATTCTGAAAGCTGCCGAAGCAGCCGGGATCAAGATCCCGACCCTCTGCTATAACAAAAAAATCTCCAGAACCACCTCCTGCTTTGTCTGTGTGGTCAAAGACAAAAAGACCGGAAAGTTCCTGCCTTCCTGTTCCGCCTGCCCCTCTGAAGGACAGGATATCGACGCTTCTTCCGATGAAGTCAAAGAGATGCGCCGTACAGCGTTGGGCTTGCTTCTTTCCGAACACACTGGAGACTGCGAAGCTCCCTGCACCATGGCATGTCCCGCCCACGCTTCAGTGGAAGAGTATGTCCGCGCCGGAAAACAGGGAGATTTCCTGAAAGCTCTGAAAATCATCAAACAGCGGATCCCCCTGCCCATGTCTATCGGCAGAGTCTGTCCCCGGTTCTGCGAAAGGGACTGCCGCCGGAACATCGACTCCAAGCCTGTTTCCATCAATGATTTCAAACGGCTTGCAGCTGACCTTCATTATGAATCCTACATGGAAGAGCTGCCGCCGCTGAACGGCAAAAAAGCAGCCATTGTCGGTGCGGGTCCTGCAGGATTCTCCGCAGCTTATTATCTCCGTCTGGAAGGTGTTCAGGCTGATATTTATGAAAAAATGCCTGAAGCCGGCGGGATGCTCCGCTACGGGATCCCTGAATTCCGTCTCCCCAAAGATACGCTCCGCAAGGAACTTGCCCACTTTGAAAAAATGGATGTGACCATCCAGTACGGCAAGGAACTTGGCAAAGATATCTCTATTGCAGACCTTTCCAAGCAGTATGACGGTGTGATCCTTGCAGTCGGTTCCTGGTCCCCCAGCTCCATGAGAGTGGAGGGGGAAGAGTATGCCGAACAGGGGATCCGCTGGCTGGAAAATATTGCTGCCCACAACTGGAAAGACCTTCCGAACCCTGGAAAAACGCTGGTTGTCGGCGGCGGTAATACTGCTATGGACTGCGCAAGAACAGCTATCCGTCTCGGCGGAGAAGTTGCGATCGTCTACCGCAGAACCCGCAAAGAAATGCCTGCTCAGGCGATCGAAGTTGACGAAGCTGTGGAAGAAGGTGCAAAGCTGGAACTCCTGACAGCTCCTGTGGCTGTCAAAAAGTTGGAAGACGGAAAACTGGCTCTCACCTGCTGCAAAATGCAGCTTGGCGAACCGGATGCCTCCGGAAGACGCAAGCCGGAACCTGTCCCCGGTTCTGAATTTGATATGGAAGCAGATACCATCATCGCTGCCATCGGACAGCGCACCATCTGTCCTGCTGAAGCGACTGCAACAAAACGCGGTGATATCGCGGTCAACGCAGAAGATCTGAAAGTGGAAGGCTACGAAAATGTCTTTGCAGCCGGGGATTGTGTCAACGGTCCTGCGACGGTTGTGGAAGCGGTTGCTGCCGGACGGAAAGCGGCACTTTCTGCCGTTGATTTCTTTGCCGGACGAAAACATGTTGAACCGCCCGTGTTCAATGTTTCCCGCGGACATTGGAGTTCTCTCTCAACAGACGATCTGGTATATCTGCACGAAGTTTCCAAAGCGGACCGTGTGGAACCTGAATTTATCCCGATGGAACTGCGGAAGACGACCTTTACGGAACTTTTCCCGACGATTCCGGCAGAAAAGATCATGAAGGAAGGCGAACGCTGCATAGAGTGTTCCTGTACCTCCAAGAGCGAATGTAAACTGAAGAAGCACTCTGAATGTCTGGGCGTAAAGCCGGATATGTTCAAGGGCGAACGCTCCTGCGGCAAGGCAGATACCCGCCATCCGGCGATCATTCAGGATCCCAGGAAGTGTCTCCGCTGCGGAATCTGTGTAAAGATCTGCGGTGAAGTTGTAAATAATCACCTGCTTGCAGCGATGCAGCGCGGGTTTGCGACCCGGATCGGAACGGCATTTGGAAAAGGACTTCCGCTTGCCTGTAAAGATTGCGGAAAATGTATTGAAGAATGTCCTGTCGGCGCGCTCGACTGGAAGATCAAAAACTAAAACAGGAAAGATGTAACATGGGTTTTGCATGTGGTTTTGTTGGATTACCCAATGTAGGAAAATCCACTTTGTTCAATGCTCTTTGCAAGGGCGGAGCCGTTGCGGCGAACTTCCCCTTCTGCACGATTGAACCGAATACCGGGATCGTCCCCGTTCCCGACCCCCGTCTGGATGTTCTGGCAAAAATCGAAAAATCTGCCAGAGTCGTTCCGACTACGATGAAATTTATCGACATTGCCGGTCTTGTGGAAGGAGCCAGCAAAGGTCAGGGATTGGGAAACCAGTTCCTCGGTCACATCCGTAACGTGGATGCTGTCGCCCATGTTGTCCGTCTTTTTGCCGATGATGACGTGGTGCATGTCGGTGGTTCTGTGAACCCCAGCCGTGACCTGGAACTGATCCTCACAGAGTTGATGCTGGCTGACCTTGACCTGCTCCAGAAGCGTCTGGAACACGGCAAAAAAGCTCTCCGCAGCGGCGATCCCGACTTGAAACTTGAACTGGAACTGATCACAAGTTTCATCAATCAGCTCGAAAACGGTCAGAGACCCTCTTACGATACCGCTGATGAAAAGCTGGATAAGATCGCAAAGGCACTTCAGCTTCTGACGCTGACCCCTGCATTTGTCTGTGCGAACACCGACGAAACCGCTTTCCATGAGTTCGGAAAGAGCGACATTTCCAAACAGTTGATCGAAACAGCGGCAAAACACGGAATGCAGGTTGTGCCTGTCTGTGCAAAGCTGGAAGAAGAACTGGCACAGCTCTCTCCGGAAGATGCAAAAGTCTTTTTGGAAGATCTCGGTGTGGAAGAAAGCGGACTGGAACGTGTGATCAACATGGGTTACAGTCTTCTGGATTATATCACATTCTTTACCACCGGAACCGATGAAACCCGCGCTTGGACCGTCACCCGCAATGCGCTTGCACCGCAGGCAGTCGGAAAGATCCACACCGATATGGAACGCGGCTTCATCCGGATGGAAGTGGAATCCTACGACGATCTCGTTCAGTACGGCAGCTGGAACGGCGCAAAAGAAGCCGGAAAACTCCGTATCGAGGGGAAAGAATATGTCGTTCAGGATGGAGACTGCGTGTTTATCCGTTTCAATGTTTGACCCCCGGAGATAAAATGGAAATCATCAAAGATCAGGCAACGATGGAAGCCCGAATCAGAGAGTTGGGTGCGGAGATCACAGCAATATACAAAGATCAGCCTTTGACAATGCTCGTTGTCATGAACGGCGGACTCTTCTTCGGTGCGAAACTTGCCGAAGCAATCGCAGTGGAAGACTTTTTTATTGACTCCATCAGTGCATCCAGCTACAAACATCACTCCAGCACAGGAAATGTGGAACTCCGCTCCTTTATGAAACTGGAAGTCAAAGGAAGACATCTCCTGATCCTTGATGAAGTGTTAGACACCGGAAGAACCCTGAAGAAAATCAAAGAAAAACTTCTTGATCAGGGTGCTTTGAGCGTTAAAACCGTGGTTCTTGTTGAAAAAACGATTCCCCGTCCGGAAGGCATCGACCATGCCGACTGGTCAGGTTTCCAGATGGAAGACCGCTATCTCATCGGATGCGGAATGGACTCCGATGAAAAATATCGGAATCTCCCCTATATTGCTGTATTATAAAGGAAAGGTGACAAAAATGAAGACATTACTTACCGCAATTCTCGCAGGAACAGCCGCCTTTGTTATGGCTGCAGAAAATGTGATCGCTCCCGCTCAGCCGGCAGATTTGAAAAAAATCAACGGTACCGGTACTCTGACCGTCAACAGCGAACAAATTTTTGAATTGAATGGTGTTGCAAATTTTCTCAGCACAAAAGTTCTGACGATCGACCCGAAGAAAACCTATAAACTTTCCGGTGAGTTCAGGGCAAAAGACGGAACCAAGCCCGCAAAGCTTTACTTCGGGTTCGCTCCGCTGAACGCCAGAAAAACATGGGTCGTTTCCGAACAGATCCAGGGAATGAAAGGAACAGAAACAGTTCTGACCGCAGATGCAAAACCCGGTGACACCGTTCTGAAAATCAAAGATGGTTCCAAGTGGAAATATAACAGCGGACTCGTCGCATTCAACGCAAAAGCTGATATGTCTGATATTCCCAACGCAAATCTTTCTCCCGCATTTAATGCTGTTGTTAAAGATGGAGACGGTTACATCGTCAAACTTGTGAAACCTCTGAAAAAAGGTTACGCCAAAGGAACCATGATCCGTCAGCACCGTTCTGCCGGGACTTACCAATACGCAGCCGCTGCTTCCGCACCACTCTCCCACGAATGGAAAACGTTCTCTGCAGTTATCAGCGGTGAAGCTCCCAGAGAGACTGCGATCACCAATAAGAAATGGTGGTACACGACCCGGAACATCAGAATTCTGATTCTTGGCAATTATGCCGGTAACAAAGGTTCCGTCATGCAGTTCAAGAACATTAAGCTGGAAGAACTTACACGGTAATAAAAATTCAATACAAAACAGCCGTTCAAGCTTCGGGACGGCTGTTTTTTTTATAGAGAAAGGTTTGATATCATGACCAGAAACAGTATATTTTTTCTTGCAGCAATGACTCCAACTGTACTGTCAGCACAAATGATTTCCTCCGATTCAGAACGGATCCTCGCCAGCGAAAAAATCCCTTTTGCAACGATTCAGGCAAAAAACTGGATAACCAGATTTCCGAAAATCATCAAGGCAAGTTCTGATTCAAAAAAACAGATCACCACACTGCATTTCAAACTGGATCACGGAAAAGTTATCCGGGATAATTTTCCTTATGTTTACGGGGAAAATCCGGCAATCAGCACCGTCAAGCTTGACTTAAACCTCCCGCCGGAAAAGTATGTCCAGTACAATCAGCTCAGCTGCTGGGTCTACCCTGATGTTCCGGACAGAGCCTCTCTCTGGATCGAGATGGGCGGTTCCGGGATCTGGACTCAGGCGTGCCGTCCCATGCGCCCACGCCAGTGGAACAAGATCACCGTCACATGGAGCAACCACAAAGATCCGGCAAAAATGCGGAAAATCAAATCTTTTGTGATCTCCAAACAGATGACGGGACGTCTTCCCGGCGATCCCGAATGGGCAAATTATTACTTCAAGGATTTCACTTTGGAACGGGTCGTTCCCGGAACGGAAGACGGCTGGCACGCTTCTGAAGAAAAAATCATCGTTCCCCAGACAGGTTTTTCTCCGGCTTATGCAAAATGGGCGGTTCTTTCAAGCAAGCACAAAGCTTCTGATTTTGAACTCATTGATGCGAAAACAGGAAAAACTGTCTACAAAAGAAAACTCTCAACAGAAAAATATCCCACCGGTGAATTCAAAATTGCTCATTTCAGCCGTTTCATGACCGAAGGAACCTACCGGGTCAAAAGCGGCAATCTGCTTTCCGTTCCTTTTGAGATCTCTTTCAAGCACTTGAATGATCTGACCGCAAAAAATGCAAATTTCCTGTTCAGTATGCGCAGCGGAATGAAAACTCCGGCACACCCGGCTTGTTTTCTGGAACCTGTTCTCCGCTCCGATAACAAACAGCCTGTCGACATCTCCGGCGGCTGGTTCGATGCTTCCGACTTGCGCGGTTATCACTCCATGGCGATCAAAACCATCATGCGGCCTCTTGCGGTTGCCTGTAACTTCAATGTTCCGGCAGCGTATAACGAGCTTCTCTGGGGCACAAAGTTCATGACAAAACTTTATGATCCGAAAAGCGGTTTACCCTTTACGGTTCACTCTCTTTATCCGCTGAACAATCCAGATAAAAAACTTCAGGCGGTTTTCCGGGGCGGTCACTTCATCAAAGTCAACAACTTCTGGACAGACAACATTCCGAACTCCGGCGATGAGCGTGTGGTTCACGTTGCCCAGGGAACTTACATCTGTCATCCGGACGTGCAGGACAGCCATTGGGGCATGACAGCCGCAGGAGCCTATTTCTATCTTGCAGCAAAAGATACCGATAAAGCTCTGGCAAAAAAAGTGCTGGCTCAGGCGAAAAAACATTTTGACATGATGTGCGATGCCAATGCGGCAGAGCTGAAAAAAATGGGCATCGGACCTTATGCCCCCCATACGACACTTGCGATCGGAATGCGGTTGGAAAATGCGGTTCTCTTCTGGAAAGCCACCGGAGGAACTTACTACAGAGAAATGGCGTTTGAACTTGCAGATGAACTCCTGAAGCGTCAGCAGAGAATGCTTTTCAAAAACGAACACGGTTATCTTTGCGGACTTTTCTGTGAAAACGCAAGAAAAGATACGGCGCATCTCTCCCGTGACAATATGGGAATTTATGCGCTGACTCTTCTGGCAAAAGAGATTCCCGGAACAGAACGCGCGTTCCGGATCCATGCCGCTTTGCGGATCTTTGCTGATTTCCATTTGAAAAACCATTATACGCAGGCGTTGCCCTATACGACCCCCTTTGCAGACTTCCGGGAAAAACCGCGTAAGAACTGGTTCTCAGTGAAAATCGGAACCTCTCTTGACGGCAAGCGGAACCTTTACGGGGAGCTGAACAACTACTTCCTTTCCGGGATCAACGGCACGATTGCACTGCAAACACAGGCTCTTGCCGCCTATTTCAACGATATCTATCTTCAGAATCTGGCGGCATCCTACCTGACGTTCCACACCGGACACAACCCCAGCGGGCGTTCCTTTATCGCGGAAGTCGGCACAAATTACCGACGGGATATCATGTCATCCTTCCTGGGCTGGATCCCCGGCATGATGAGCAACCCCGACATGCGGAACTGTAAAGGGATCCCCACCCTGCCCTACAACAGACACCACGGTGCGAATGAGATTTATACTCAGACACAGGCTGGTTACGCGGCAGCATCAGCGATCCTGAATGCTCCGGCAAAGCTGACTTTCAATCTGAAAAATGTTCCTGCCGGTATGAAACTTTTCTACGGATCGCAAATTGATGATGTTGGTAAGCTGAAGACAATTCCGGTCAAAGAAGGAAAAAATATTCTGGAACTCCCCGGCGGGATCAAATATATCTTTGCATTCTCCACAAAAGAAACTCTGAAACAAAAACCGGAAGTGCTTTTTATAGAAAATGTGATCAGCGGAGAGGTGCGGAACACCGATATTGATTTCCGGAACTACAAAAGGATCCTCAGAGTTTTCTGTCCGAAAGAAGTGAAACAGGGAGAAACGGCGACCATCCGTGTTGCTGTTATGAATTTCGGAACAGCACCGGCAAAGATCAAACTGTCAGCCCGCGGTGAAAATCTGAAACTGGAACAAAAGAGTGTTGAAAAAACAGTTCAAGCCAAAAAGGGAACATTTTTTAAGTTCCGTGGCAAACCGGTCAAAAAGAATGAACCGTTTGTCTTCATGGTCTATCCGGCAGGCGAACCGGAAAAAGTTACATCGGTCTCCGGTGTTTCTCTTTAAGTTTTAACGGTTCATATTTCCCGGAATCGGAACTTTTTCAAAAAAAGCTCCAGTTCCGGGATTTTTTTTCAAAAAAAACAAAGATACAGATTGAAATTCCGGTTCCGGCATGTATATTTTAAGGTCTATTGGTTTACCGGCTGAAAAATGGGCTGATTATATAAGGAGCGGACTGTGTCTCAGGATGTTGTAAAAACATTGGAAGAAATATATAATATCGGAAGATATTTTCTCGATTTCGGGTTGATCTTTCTGATGGTATATTATGTTCTTTACTTTCTGCGGGGGACCCGCGGAGCCAGTGTTCTTGCCGGTTTGATCATTGCGTTGATCGTGTTGACGATTCTGACAAAGCTCCTTCAGTTTGACGTGTTGAACTGGCTCATGATGAATTTCTGGACGATTCTTGCGGTAGCAGTGATCGTTATTTTCCAGCCTGAACTCCGGCGTGCGTTTGCCCAGCTCGGCAGCCGTTATTTTTCCCAGCAGTCGGATACCCGCCAGCATACGATTCTGGAAACTGTCTCAGCAGTTACCCAGTTGTCGAAAAGCAAGACAGGAGCCTTGATCGTCTTTGAACGTCAAATTGGGTTGGCAAGTATCAAGAACTCAGCGATCCAGATCGAAGCACAGGTAAATGAATCTCTTTTGCGTACGATATTCTTCCCGAACACACCGCTTCACGATGGAGCTTTGATCATCAATGGAGATAAGATTGAAGCAGGGCATGCGATTCTTCCCCTGAGCCAGCAGCCGGAACTTGCAGCGTTGAATGTCGGAACCCGCCACCGCGCAGCTGTCGGTGTTACAGAAGAAACCGATGCGATCGCGGTCATTGTTTCCGAAGAAACCGGCATGATCAGTCTCGCGATGAAAGGGACATTGCAAAGGAACATCACCCCGCTTGAACTGAATGATATTCTTTCGAAACAACTGTTGAATACAGGGAAAAAGACTAAGGCCCCCTCCCCGATAAAGGAGCAGAACGATGCCGAAGAATGAAAGAATGCGTTCACTGCTGACATTTTTGTACAATATTGTCAGAAAAGATTTTTCAAGAAAGTTGATTGCATTGGTTTTAACGGCAATCATCTATGTAGCTGTGCTGGATCGTCTCAGTGTCAGTCATGATATTCCCGGCATTGATATTCCAATCAATCCGCCTTCCGGTTTTGTTGTCATGCAGGCGGGAACCCCCTCTGTCCGGCTCACAGTGACAGGAAGTCAAAGCCGTTTGAAGAGATTGAAACCGGAAGATTTCAGGATAACGGACATTGAGATCAAACCGGAAAAATATGTTGAGGGGAAACCGTACGTTCTCCAGCTTTCGCCTTCGAATTTTCATGCTCCGCTGGGCGTTACAGTGGTTTCAGTTTCCCCGGAATCATTGCGGATTGATATAGACAAACTGGAAACGCTGCGGCTTCCGGTCAAAGCCTCATTTGATCCGAACCACCCTTTGCCGACCGGCTACAAGGTTGAAGAATGTTCTTTTAATCCTTCGGAAGTATTTGTCACGGCACCCTCAATGTTCCTGAGGGGCAAAAACGCAATCAAAGAAGTTATAACATATCCGATCGGTCTCAGCAATATGACTGGTTCCTTTGATATTGACCAAAAGATTCTGTCGCCCCGCCCCGGCATTAAAATCTCTCCGGAAACTGTCAGCGGCCGCGTGCATATTATCCGGAAATTCGGAGAAAAAACCTACAAGGATCTCAAGATCCGCATCATGCAAAATCCCGGTCAAACCGCAAAATTGGCAGACATCAGCCATGCCGCGGTCAAACTTTCTGCCTCTGGCGAAATTCTGAACGAACTTACAAGTGATGACATCCATGTTTATGTATTTGCCGGAGATCTCCCTCCGAACGGTTCCGGCATGTTAAAGCTCAATTGTACAGTTAACGGCAAGGATGTAACTATTTTGAGCATAACCCCGGAAAGAGTAAAGGTAATTTCCCAATGATAAAACGCGCAGTATTTCTGTTATTTTTAGTTCCGGTCATTTTCTTCTCCGGCTGTTCCAAGCAGCCGCAAGAGGAGATGAGTACGGTTCGTCCGAACTTGATTCTGAATATTTTCAAGCTGATCAAGCAAGGCAAACATGATGAGGCAATTGTTCAAGTGCAGAAATTGAGGGAACTTGATCCCACCAATTCCCTGCTGCCTGTTTTAGAAGATGCAGAAAAAAACAATCGGGACATAAGAAAAATCAATATGATTTTGCGAAGTAAGAAAGGAAATACAGAGATCATTCCTCTTCTGAAAAGCATTGACAAGCGAAGCGGTTTCAAAGATAAAACTTACCAGAAAACAACCGAAAAGCTTCATGATATGCTTCGTATGCAAGCCCTTATTGAAACGATCATTTCCCCCAGCCCGAAATTTGACAATCATAAGACATTCCATCCGGCATCGAAGGTGCTGAAAGATTCTATTGACGAGTTTGATCGTCTTGCCCGAAGATGGAATGCCCCATCTTCACTGAGAAAAAAAGTGCAACTCAGACGAAAAAATATTTCAAGGTTACAGAAAGAAGAACAGTTGCGTGCTGTTCAATCTCTCGGATTACTTGCTCCGGGTTTGGAAAGCTCCAGCTATCAAACGATGATGGCTCTGAGCCTCTATGCGGAAGAAAACGGAACAAAAAAGAAGTAATACTTGTCAGAAACAAAAGAGTTTTAATCAGAAAATAAACAAGAAAACCAACAAGAAAGGTAAAAAAATGAAAGTTACCAAAACAATGCTTGCGCTTCTCGCGCTCCCGATGGTCGCTATCGCAACAGCCCAGAATGCACCTGTTCCCACAATGGCACCCGGTGCAAAACAGATTCAAGCCGCTCCGAAAACGATTGCAGAAGCCTTAAAATTTCTTCCTGAAACAGTCATGATTGTCAATGGAAAGAAAGTTACAAAAACAGATGTTATCAACGATTTGAAAAAAATTGTTCCGGAACAGATTGTCGGTATGCTTCCTCCGGCACAGCTGAAAACCATGGTTATGAACGTTCTTGATTTGCGAATCATGATTGCTCTCGCAGAAAAAGACGGTTTTAAACCCAATGCGGCTGCGGTCAAAGCAAAACTTCAGGCTGAACTCGCAAAACTTACTCCGGATCAGAAAAAAATGCTCGAAGCCAGAGTAAAAGCTGCAAAAAAGACGATTCCGCAGTTCATTGATGAAATTGCAAAAAATCCGGAGGCTCAGAAAGAGTACGCGATTGAAAACTGGATTGCAGCAAAAATCATGCCTTCTATCAAGATTACTGATGAAGATGTACTGAAATTCTACAATGCCAACAAAGCACGTTTTGTTACCCCTGAAGCAATTGAAGCCTCTCACATTCTGATTCAGCCGGAAAAACCCGGAGACAAAGCTTCCGAAGCAAAAGCAGAAGCAAAAGCAAAAGCGATCCTGGCTCAGCTCAAACAGGGAGCTGATTTCGGATTGCTCGCACAGACTGAATCTGCCTGTCCCTCCGGCAAAAGATCCAAAGGAGCTCTTGGCAAAATGAGCAAAGAAAATATTGACAAAGATTTCTGGAATGCAGCATTTGCCCTGAAGAAAGGGGAAATTTCCGGAGTTGTCAAAACCCAGTTCGGCTATCACATTATTCGTCTGGACAACAAAACGGTCGCAACTCCGATCAAATTTGATGAACTGAAGAACGACATCATCGAACATTTGAAGGGTATGGCTGTCAACCAAAAAGTGAAAGCTGCGGTTGATGCAGCCAAGAAAAGCGGTTTCGTAAAAATCAGCAAATTCTGATTTATTGAAACACTTTTTCATAAAAGGCCGTCTCCGGACGGTCTTTTTTTTGTTTTTTTTCTGTTTTTCTTCTGAATTTTTTCCATCTACGGGTTGAAAAACAGGAAAAGGGGTGTATATTTATGGGTCAGAATTTTAATTGTAACAGAAAGGCGTAAGATTCGCCTGCTGATGAAGGCAGTTGCCGGGATTCGGCCGGACTGACCGGAGATCAGATACAGAGAAAGGTTTAAAAAATGAAGAGAACGTATCAGCCCTCCAAGATCAAACGTCTCCGCACCTGCGGATTCAGAAAAAGAATGAAAACCGCTGGCGGTCGTCTGGTTCTGAAGCGTCGCCGTGCAAAAGGCCGTAAGCGCCTCGCTCTCTGAGCATAGAAAGCCGGAAGAGCTATGCCGGTAAAAACGTTTGAAAGTCTTCGCTGTCGCAGCGAATTTGACAAAGTGAAACAGATCGGGCGGCGTGAGTCGTCCGGTCTTTTTACTATGTTATGGATTCCCGAAACAGAAGATTTTCGGCGGCGCGGTATTATATGCAGCAGAAAATTCGACACTCGGGCTGTAAAACGGAACAGAGCAAGACGGCTGGTCAGGGAATCTCTCCGGCTCATCGGAGCGGAAAATCTGTCTCCGTGCAGTCTTGTGATCATCCCGAGAAGAAGTATCCTGAAAGTGAAAATGCCTGCAGTGAAAAGTGCATTGGAGCATGCACTGAAACGGGCAGGACTGTTGAAAAATACAAATTCAGCATCACAACAGGACCTTTCATCTTTCTGATCAATATTTACAGACGGTTCATATCTCCGTTGCATCCCCCCTGCTGCAGGTTTCGACCAACGTGCTCTTCCTATGCAATCTCAGCTTTGCGTGTACATGGTCTTTTGAAAGGATCATTGCTCGCACTTTGGCGAATCCTCCGGTGTAATCCCTTTGTCAAAGGCGGTTATGATCCGGTCCCACCAAAAGGCGCCTGGCGTCCACAGAACTCAGATTAAGGAATTTTTATTGTGAAATTTGACAAGGAAACTATTATCGTTGTAATGGTCTGTATTGTACTCATCACGCTCTGCAATGTTTTTCTTTCCCCGAAACAGGTTCCGCAGCAGCCCGCAAAAGAGCAGACCGTTGTGCAGAATACAGTTAAACCGGCAGATGCAAAACCAGTCAATGCGGTACCGGGCAAAGCTGATACGAAAAAAGATAACAAGCCTGTTGCCAAGTCTGCGGCTCCGGCAAAATCCCCCCAGCTGAATCCTGCGCCGGTTGTCGAAAAAGATACTGTTCTGGAAAACAAATATACCGCGTTCTACTTTAACGGTAAGGGTATTCTTTATAAGATCATTGCAAAAAATATCAAGAAAACAAAAGCTGACACTCCGATCACTTTCAATGAGTTTCCCGGGAACGAACCTTTTACATGTGATCTTGAAGGCTGGGCTTTCTCAACAGCTTCCGTTGTCAAAAATTCCAACGACAGTGTGACTGTTCTGCAGACTTTTGTCAAAGGCACAGACAGCGTCACAGTCAAGAAGATTTTTTCCATTTCCCAAGATAAAAATACATTGAACTGTTCAATCAGCTTCTCCGGAACTGTTCCAAGCCTTTCCAAAGTCACGATCTGGGGCGGAACGATTGCTCCGCTGAAGCAATTCTCCAATGATGACCTCCGGGATATTCATCAGGCAGAATACATGCTTGCCGGCAGCGGCGATGTTGAAACCGCGGATCCCAATGAAAAGAAGCAGGAAAAGTATTTGAAAAAAAGCACAAGTGAACCGGTCAAATGGGTTGCTGTTTCCAACAAATACTTTTTGAGTCAGCTGTACGCAGAAAAGCCCTTCAACGGTGGATGTATCCTTGCAAATCATAAGGACAACAACTACTCTGAACCCGGAATTGCCGGAGTCTACCTCAATGTTCCTGTTACAAATGAGGAGTACAAACTCTCTCTCTATGCAGGTTCCAAGGCAATTGCCCAGATTTCCAAACTTCCGGCAGATGCTCAGGAAGCGATTCACCTGGCATACTGGAGCTGGTTTGAATTTCTCTGCCGCCCCATGCTTGCGCTCTTGAACTGGCTGAAATCTTTCACCGGTTCTTACGGACTGGCGATCATTCTTCTTACGATCATTGTCAAACTTGTTCTGTGGCCCCTGATCCATAAAGGGAACAAGTCTATGCGCAAGATGACCAAGATCCAGCCGAAACTGCAGGAACTCAAAGAAAAGTATAAAGATAATCCGCAGCTGTTCAATCAGAAGATGATGGAACTTTATCGGGAAGAAAAGGTCAATCCCATGGGCGGCTGTCTTCCGATGCTGCTTCAGTTCCCTGTGTTCATTGCGCTTTACTCAACGCTGGAAGCGGCGGTCGAACTGCGCAACGTTCCGTTTCTCTGGGCGAAGGACCTTTCCCAGCCGGATGCCATCGGACCGGAAATCTGGGGTTTCTCACTGCATCCTCTGATTCTGATTTCGACTGGACTTATGATCCTGCAGATGAAGCTGACTCCGCAGGGGGGCGATCCCATGCAGCGGAAAATGATGATGTTCATGCCCCTGATCATGCTCATCTTCTTCTACAACTTCCCGTCAGGTCTTGCATTATACTGGACAGTCAATAACATTCTGAGTATTTTGCAAATGAAATACAGCCAATACGCAGCGCGAAAAGAAGAAGAACGCGAAAATTCTTCTGCCGGCAATGGTAGTGCCAAAGCTGCTTAACATTTATTTAACATAAACAGGAGTATTTCCTCATGGAAAACGAAGAAAACTTGATGGTTGCGGAGCAGCCCGCAGCTGAAGAAACCGAAGTTCAGATGGACATTGCTGCAGAAACAGAAGATACCGTTGCAGAAAAGAAGACCCGCCAATATCTTGAAGTCACCCAGGAAATGCTGGACGAAACTGCAAAATGTCTCGGAGTAATGCTGGATTACCTCTGCCTGAATGCAACAGTCCGTTCTGAAAAACGGAACTCCCGTATTCATCTGATCGTGACCAGCTCCGATGCCGGAAGAATCATTGGCAGAAAGGGACAGTCTCTTGAAAGCCTCCAGCTTCTTCTCAACCGTATGATGCAGAAAGATGATGTCAATTATCCCAAGATCAATATTGATATTGACGGTTATCCTGCCAAAGACGGAGCCGAAGGCAAACCCCGTCGTGCAGCGAAAGGGGAACGCGAAGACCGTCCCCAGCGCAAAGAACGCAGGGATCGCCATGAACGCCGCGGCAACCGTTCCGGTGAAGGCAATTCCGAAAAGGAAGAAAATCTCCGCCGCTGTGCACTCAATGCAGCCAAAGAAGTCCGCCGCTGGAGCGAACCTGTCACCCTGCCTCCGATGAACGCTCATGACAGACGGATCATCCATATCACGCTTGAAAATGAACCGGATCTTGCAACCGAATCCAATGGTGAAGGTGCAATGAAAAGTGTTGTAATTTCTTTGAAAGAACAGGATTGAAAAATGAAAGATCTCACCGGACGCGCTATTGTGTTTCTCGCAGACGGTATGGCTGATGAACCTTCCGCCGAACTGAATGGAAAAACCCCGCTTCAAGCAGTGGATACTCCTTTCATGGACTCCATTGCTGCAAATGGAGCAAGCGGTACATTTTTGACTCTTCCGGAAGGTTTTCCAACCTCATCCGATGCTGCCAATATGTCCGTTCTCGGTTATGATCTTGCAACTTTCTACCCCGGCAGAGGTCCTATCGAATGCACCAGTCAGCGCATTGAACTCGCCCCTGATGACGTCGCATGGAGATGCAATCTGATTTTTGTGGACTCCGACGGAATCCTCCGCGATTACTCTGCCGGACATATCTCTGCGGAAGTCTCTTCCCAGATCATGGCGGACCTTGCAGCAAAGTTCAACAGCGACAAGGTCTCATTCCATAACGGAGTCAGCTACCGTAACCTTCTGGTGCTGCACGGAAAGGAATTTTCTGCAGATATCGACTACTTCAAGCCCGATGCTTCTCAGGATATGCACGTTTCCGAACTCCGGAAAAAAGCACTGAAGCCGGAAGCCCAGTACACTGTCGATTTCCTCGAAAAACTGGAAAAAGAGGTCAATGAGTTTCTGGTTCAGCATCCCTTGAATCAGGGAAAAGAAGCTCCTGCCACCGCGATTTGGCCCTGGAGCCCCGGACACAAGCCGGCATTCAATACGTTCTCCGATAAATATCAGGGACGTACCGCTGCCGTCATTTCTGCCGTGGATGTGATCTCCGGAATCGGAGCATGTGCCGGTATGGATGTCATCAAGGTTCCCGGAGTTACCGGATATCTTGATACAAATTACGAAGGGAAAGCCAATGCGGCAATTGCTGCGATTGAGGATCATGATTTCGTCTATGTCCATCTGGAAGCGATCGACGAATGTTCCCACGAAGGCAGTCTTGAACTGAAGATGCGCGCAATCTCTGATTTTGAAAACCGCATTGTAAAACCTGTTATGACGGCTCTTGCCGGACGGAATGTGACCTTTGCGGTCCTTCCTGACCATCCGGTTCCGTACAAGCAGAGGATCCACACTCGCACCCCGGTTCCCTTTGCAGTTTGCGGTCCGCACATCAAGCCGGACAGTGTTCAGCACTACAGCGAAGCGGATGCTCCCAACGGTTCTCTGGGTTATCTGACCGGAGAAGCTGTTGTAAAAACGGTATTGAATTTGAAATAAGCAGATATTTCATGGGGAAGATTTTCTTTCTTCCCCTTGCATTTTTGACATGTAATGTTATATTACAATGCACGCCCGGATGGTGGAATGGCAGACACAAGGGACTTAAAATCCCTCGGTTTATCCGTGCGGGTTCGAGTCCCGCTCCGGGCACCACCTTCTGCTTCCGGCAGGAGTACAAAAGATCAAGCGGTTTGACGTTACGAGTATACTACCTTGTTAGAGAGCTGGCGTTGAACCGCTTTTTATTTTGCAGAGGTCTGATGCAAGAGCAATGCAGAAAGAAGCGAAGTGATTGCCATAACCGTTCCGGAGAGAAAAAATAACAGAGTGAATCCGCTGCCGAAAAAGGGTTTATGGAACTGTTCAAACCATGCAAGACCTGCGATCCAGGCAAGAAACAACCTGGTCAATCCGGCACTGGCATAGTAAAATGAATTGCCAAATGCCATTGTCATCGGCGCATTATCCGGCGGGGCACAGCTCATCATCACAGCGGAACTCATCACTGAAAATGCCGCGACAGAAAAGCTTGTCCCAACGAGAGCTAACGTCAGAAGAACATATCCGGAAATTCCGGGGAGAGCCCGCAGGAGCCAGAAAGCAAAAGCTGCAGGAAGACATAAAACGCCAAGGGCACTGATCACTTTCCAGACAGCAATTTTCGCAGTCAAATGTCTGATGAACCAATATCCCAGCATCATTCCGACAAATGATGCACCGGAGATAAAAACAGTGAGATTATCCGGCACTCCGAGATGTTTCATATAAAGCAGAGCCAGCGGAAGCATGCCGAAAGAGCCCAGGTTGAAAAGACATTGGAAGAGAGAGAATTTCCGCAGCACCGGATCAGCAGCAGCTTTTCTCAGATTACCCCACCACGATCCGGATATCGAACGTTGTTCCTGCGGGAACCTGGGAACAGCCATGATACAGAAAAATCTGCCGCAGAAAATGATTGCAGCGGTCAGAACAACACTCTGCAGCCGCCCTGCCCCGGGAGCCTCGCCCAGATAGAAACCTGCCAGTAAAACAAAGAGCGTGGCGCACAATTGATGAAAAAAGCGCATTCTCCCGAGGAAAGAGACTCTATTTTCCGGCTGGATGAAACTGTTGAGCAGAGGGAACCATCCGGCGATAAAACCGGCTTGCACCAAAGCGGCACAGGAAACGCCCCAGAGGACAGTATCAGCCCCGCCGAAAAAAGGCGCAAGGCCGGCGACCAGATAACCGATGGCAGAGATTGCGCACGCCGTCAGGGTCAACTTTCTGACACCGATCCGTGGTGCAATCCCCGCCATGGGGATCACTGCCAGACCGTTAAAAAGCGGTAAGACAGATGTGGAAAACATAGCTCCGGTATTTCCTGCGCCCAGCGACGAGGCATAAAGCAAAATGATCGCGCTATCGGTCAGAACCGTCTCGCCTGTCACTCCGCAACAGCTGGAAACGGTCGTCAGGACTTCAGCCCGCCTTACATCCGATGTTTGATTCCGCATGTTCAGCGTCTCTTATAAGCCCGGATATAGTCTACTTCAAACTCTTTCGGATATGACATTGCGGGGTCGATTTCACCGATCCATCCGCTGTATTGAAAGAGAGCCAGCAGGATAAACATTTTTCCCCGGGGAGTTTCGCCATGATAGCGGGAGACTTCCTGCCCATCAATGAACCAGCCGATGGTATCGGGATCCCATTCAACGGCAAATTCATGAAAGTGCCGGGAAAGATCCACAGGAAGTTTTGGGGCGAAATGTGCATTATCCGCATAATGCAGGTTGAAATGCGTAAAGGAAGAAGTATCAGAAATCTCGCTGGCGATGGTTTCAAAAATATCAATTTCCAGTTTTTCCCCGGTCTCTCTTCTGAACTCGCCCTCGGGAGTATATTCCTGGGTGAGCGGATTGGTATGATGAAGCCAGAATGCATTCAGGATCCCGCCATCAGCTTTAGCGCAGCGGCAGCGGGCTTCAAATCTGCCGAACTCCTGAGCGAACTTTTCAAGGATCTGAAACTCCTGAGTGGTCTTTCCGAAACGGTGATCTGAAGTACAAATACAGCTGACACACCAGTCTTCAGGATTTTTGCGCGGCGGAAGATCCGGAGTGATTTTCAGCTTCAAAATACTGTCAGCGATCTCGTAATAAGCGTTGTGGTTCTGCCAGCGGCTCGGACGCCCGATGCGTTTGAAATACTCTTTCCGTCCGGAACGGTAAGCGGGGAACCAGTACATATCATCCAGCAGAGGGGAGTCAAAATCATCCAGGAAGGTCAACTCCCAACCTTGTTTTTCTACCGGAGAACGGGGATAATCTTCATTTTTGAACATAATTCTTTCCTTTTTTATGAGGTTTTACGGATCCGCGAATGACCAGCCGGACATTTGTGGACGTATGGATCGGCGTACATTTTTTCATCATCGGACGGTTTGTAATGTAATATTCAGCCCAGTCCAGCAAGTCATTGGAGAAAAATTCGATGTGATCGAAATCATAATTAAGAACGTTAAATTCCCAGTCATCCGGACGATCAAAAGTCAGGACGCTCAAATTTCTGCACAGCTCCGGAAAGGCTGGTTCAAATTCCTGATGGTAAAGCATTGCAAATTCACCGGCAAGAAAAAACAGAGCAGTAGGCAACAGATCGGTCGATTGGAAATACTTCTGCAGAACCCCGGAAGTTGTCTCTCCATTCTTTTCACGAACAAGATCTATCCGGCATTCCGGATCGAGAAAATTCATCTGCGCAAAAAAGGCTTTCAGCCGCTCCTGTCTGGTCGGATGCCGTTCCGCACAATGAACAGCGATGTGGGAATGACCATTTGCATGAAGATGATCTGCGGCGAGTTCTGCGCCCCGGATATTATTCGGAGAGAGAGTAACATCTGCATTGCTGGCAGTGGAGAGTGTGATCGTGTAAATCCCCTTGTTCGCGTTTCTTGCAGCAGTAATGATTTTGTCATCCGGAACAGATGCAAACACAACAGTATCACACTCTGAAACCATATTCAGGAAGGCTTCATAATTTTTCCGGTGATCCGAAGCTAAACATGCGTAACCGAGTGCGGCGAGCCGTTTCATCAGTTGTCTGCCGTAATATGTCAGATATTGATGTTCCGTAAAGTCAAAAAGCAGCTTGATCTGCCGCTGCGGAGAGTGAACAAAACAGCCGCGCCGGTTAAGTTCATTCACCACCTTGTATCTTGTCTCCGGACGAACATTTGCTGCCCCGTTGACGACGCGGTAAACGGTCATTACGCTGATTCCAAGATCTCTGGCGACTTGTCTGAAGTTAACGCTTCCGTTCGGACGCTTTTCCATAAATGTGCTATTCCTTTCCCTTCTTGCGGGAAAATATACTTCCGGAATTACGATAAATCAACAGATGCGGAGATATAACAGCCGTTTTATTTTGTGAAAAACGTAACATTTTATCATCCGGAATTGAAAAATGCACTTTCTGATGTATATTTTTCTGAAAATAACAGGAAAGAACTTTGTTATGGAACTGATTACTTTTACGGAATATTTTCTTGCACACAAGCAGGATTTTGATGCAATACTGTTTGATATAGATGGAACACTATGCTATGGAGGAACACCTCTTCCGGGTGCAAAAGAACTGCTGGAACTTCTGGAAAAAGAACAGTTTCCGTATGTACTTCTGACCAATGACAGCTGCAATTCCTGCAAACAGAAATCAGCAATCATGCAAAATGCGGGACTTCCTGTTCCGGAAACCAAGATTCTCTCAGCAGGCAATGCCTTGCAATACTGGGCAGACCGGAATTATCACGGGGAGCTGTTTTTTCAATGCGGAGATCTCGGAAATTATGCCGAGCTTGCCGGGATCAAAGTGACAAGTGATCCGTCAAAGATAGAACAATGCAAAGGCGTGATTTCCGTAGAAGGAAATTATGATTGGCAGGAATCTATGGAGGCGGTATTCAACCATTTTCTCGCCCATCCGGAACATCCGTATATCACAGCGAATCCGGACAGCTATTGGCCCTCGCTTCACCATTCAGGAATGGGGATCGGTGCCGGGGCTCAAACCCGCTTCATCTGTGCGGTTCTGAAAGATGCCGGAAAAGATATCCCGCCGATTTATCTCGGCAAGCCTTATGCACCGATCTATCAATGCGCCCTGCCCTTTCTGCAAAACTCATTTCCCGGACGGAAGTTTGAAGATATGGGACGGCTGGCAATGGTTGGAGATTCTCTTGCTTCGGATATCTATGGAGCAAACAGGAACGGACTGTTCTCGTGTCTTGTTCTGAGCGGGATCACGACTGCGGAACTGGCAGAAAAAGCTTCTGCGGAACGGAAACCTCGGGCAATTTTCAAGTCTGTGTAAACGGGATCACTTCAGATCCTTGTTCCGCAAGTTTCCGTGACCATCCTTTTTTAATTTTTCATAATCGACCCGGCAGTTGGAAACAAGGCGTTTTTTCGGTTTGAACTCCGGAGAGAACGGGCTTTTCTTCATATCAGCTCCGGCATAGTTCAATTTTCCGAGATGCAGCAGCAGATAAGGAAGATCTTCAGAGGCGAAAGGACGGTGTCTGACAGATTCCACCAGAGATTTATCCGGATGTGCCGGATGCAGGTAAAGGTACATGGGGATCTCCACACTCTGCAGTGTGGGCATAAATTCCATGTGCATGAAAAGCCCCGGCTGTTCATATAGATTTTCGCCGTGATCTGGAAGATAAAGCAGGAAACCCGGCTTTCCATTCTTTGCAAAACGGGAAATAAATTGATCCAGAATATAGTCATTGTAACGGATGGAGTTATCGTAAGCATTGACAACGCGGCGGTTCTTTTTCTGTTCTTCGTTGAAAAATTCCGGAGCGGAATCCAAGGCAAAAAAGGTTTTGTCCGACGGATAAGTCTGCTCATAATCATGATGACTTCCGATGAGCTGCAGGACAATCAGTTTGAGCGGTGCGGGATCATCCAGAGCCTTCTGGAATGCGGGAAAAAGAGCATCATCTGTTTTTTGAATATTTCCGGAACTGCTGTGAATGACAACATCTGCGCGGGCAGTGACCGGCGCATATACCATATTCTTATCTGTAAGAGCTGGATGGTTGCAGAGCCAGAAAGTTTTGAAACCTGCACTCTTGGTCAGGTCAAAAATATTCGGCATTTCCAGGAAAGCTCCTCTGACATCATGAGCCGCAAGAGTCAGCAATTTCGGGACGGAATACATGGTAAAAGAGTGGGGTGCAACAACATCGGTAAAAACAAAAAGCTCGCCGTTTTCAACGCGTTTTTTCAAAAGCGGATTGGTATCGCGGGGGTACTGATAAAGCCCGCTGTGTACTTTGGAATGAGATTCCCCGATCACAAGAATGATCGTCATTTCTTTTTCTGAAGCAGTTACCTTCAGACCGGTATTGGCAATTTCCAGCAGGCGTTCTTCCAGGTCAGTTTCTGCAATTCTATCCAGAGTCTCATCAATTCTGTCAACAAAATTCAATACTTTCCCATTGTGGGAAGGCTCGATATGGAAGAGCAGAACAAAGAGAACCGGAAAAAGCAAACTCAACGGGAAAAGCCATTTTTTGTACTGTTTTCCGAAAAACCATATCAGCAGGGCACAGGCAGGATAAAAAAGAATGATCAGATTGGCAGGTCTGAAGAGAGTCAGCTTCAAGAATCCGATACATTCATTGGGGTTGGTGGTTTGAAGAAGAACAAAGAAGGATGGGTCGATCTGATTTTTCAGCTGCAGAAAACAGAAGAGATCAACTCCATCCCACAGGAAGAGCAGAACCATCATGAGAATCATCAGGATCCGCCGGCACAACGCAGGTCCGACAGAGCCGATGACAATAAAAAGAAGAAGCAGCAGCAGACGTTCTGCAGCGACACCAATCCAGTTATTAAAACCGGTTGCAGAGAGAATCAGCAAAGACGGAAAAAAGAGCAGGAAACCTGCCAACATGGAACAGCACAGGACATCTTCGGGGAACAAATCCGTGATTTTGAATGAAAATGCTGTCTTTTTCTTATTTTTTTTCATTTCCGGAGTTCCTTATTGATAAATTGCTGCATTTCCTGAGCCTTCGACTTGAACTCCTGCGGAACTTCCGGATCTTTCAGCAAAATGTCGATCTGCTGAAATCCTTCCTGAATGTGTCCCGCCAGAAAACAGGCATTGGCGAGTTCATACCGGGCAGATGCCCGTAAATCCGGATGAGCTTTGGACTGAATGACTTTCCGCAGCAGCTTGCATGCTTCATCGTAATCTTTATCAACAAATGCTGTTAATGCGCTGTTGATATAAACTTCAGCCAGTTGATTCTCATCCAGCTTCACGGAACTGCTGCTCAGGATCTGTTCCATCTGAGCGGAATTTTTTGCTCTCCGGAGCTGCATCATCAGACGGCGTGCGGGCATTGTTGAGTACAGGTAAAAAATCCATCCGGCGACAGCAGCGATCAGGATCACCGGCACAGCTATGCTGTAGTATAACCGGAGTTTCCGGATCACTTTATTCTGGTCTTCTGAATCGTTTTTCATCTTTTTCTCTGTAAAGTTTTTTTCGTTTTGATCCTGTTGGCTGATAATCTACAGCATGTTAATGTTTTTTGCAACCGGAAAATTTTCTCAGGTCGTATTTTTTTCAAAAACATACGGGAAAAAATATTCATTCACACTGATCTTAACTTGAAAATCGGTGGCAAGTCCTGTATATTATCGAAAACTCATCAACACCAAAGAGGTTCCTTATGAAAAAAATTTTTATTCTTTCCGCATTTCTCGCTCTTTTTTCCTGTTTTGCTCAGGTCCCCATTGAAATGGAGATCAGCGATGGCAATGGAGCTGTAAAAGCAGAATGGTCCCCCATCCAGCTTGGATTTCTGCCTCATGATTACACTCAGATCTTCACAGAAAAAACAGAAATCTATGGTCTTTCTGTCGGGCTGTTCGGCTTGAAACAGCAGTCTTCCGTACTCTCCTTTGCACCGTTCTGCCTGTTGAATAAAAATTATTTCTTCCAGACAGGAGCCTTTGCCGGAACCGGAAAAAACTATGCACTTTCCGTTGCCCCGGTTTTGAATGCGGCTGAATTGAACTATGGTTTGCAGGCAGGAGTCTTCAATTTGGAAAACAGCTGTGATAAAAAGTATAAAGGACAGAAGAAACCGTTCTGCGGGATCCAGATGGGGCTGGTCAATGTCGGCGGCGGAATCCAGATCGGCTTTTTGAACTTCAATCCCAAAGGTTTTATCCCCTGCTTCCCGATCGTGAACTTCCCCATTAAATAAGGTTCAGCGCAATGAAAAAATACCTTTTTATACTGCTGTTTGTTCTGGCGGGAACCTGTTTTGCACATTTTCCCGTCTATGTGAACACTGAAGATGGAAACGGTGCATTTTCTGCCTCATGGTCGCCCATTCAGCTTGGGATTTTCCCTCACGAACACTTGCAGATTTTCAGAGAAAATACAAATGTCTATGGTTTCTCCATTGGCTTGTTGGCTCTGAATCAGGAATCATCGGTTTTCTCTTTTGCGCCCATGAATGGGATCAAGAAAAATTATTTTCTGCAGACTGGTCTTTTGACCGGAAATTCCTGTAATTATGGGATTTCCCTTGCCGCGATCAACATGGTTGGCAGAAACTATGGTCTGCAGCTCGGTGTATTTAATATTGAAAGCAACTTTGGTGACCGTCTTTCAAAAGACTCCGAAGTTCCGGGTATTTCTATTGGATTATTCAACATTTCAGGTAGTATTCAAATCGGGCTGCTGAACTTTAATCCGCAAGGTTTTATCCCCTGCTTCCCGCTTTTCAATTTTCCGGTCAAAAAATAAAGCTCTGTTCCCAATAAAGGTTGTTACTTGAGGAGGGGAAAAAG
>JAFTJI010000097.1 GCA_017456495.1 Lentisphaeria bacterium
GGATGTCGCCACGGGGGACGTTCAGCTTCAGATTCTGTCCCTGCGGTTTGAGATCTTTCTTTTCTCTCAAATCCTTCATGACAGAAGGTGCAAAGGGCAGTTTTATGGACGTTTCCGGGGTTGCACGGTCATAGTTTCCGACAAGAAGAATTGCCTCATTTCCTTTGACTGTAATGGAATAGACCATTTTCTTATTGCTGCCTGTGATATCCTGCGGGATCCCGTCAAGGATCAAGTCTTCATGATCCTGAATTGCAGCCATAGCTTTTGCATGGTAGTAGAAATCCAGCGGAGTATCAAAACTGTTGAAGTCAAAGTAGGTGATTCCGCCTGCACCGTTGACAAGAGCTTCCAGGACCATCTGTTCCACTTTGTGCGGTTCAAATTCTCCATAGGTTCCGGCGGTAAGATACGGCATGATATTTTTATTCTTCATCAGCTTGTAGTTGGCAAGGATTCTGTGGTGAACATCAACAGCTCTGCCGACGACATAGAGACTGGGCTGTGCCATGTCAAAATATGCCGGATATGAACGTTTCCAGTCTTCGATATAGTAGAACTGCTTGAAAGCTTCGCGGGCATAGGAACCGATCTTCGGTACGGGGATGCCAGCTTCTTTTGCGCCATCAACGACAGCTTTTTTCAGTGCTGCATTGGTCTCATCGCCCATCAGGAGCAGATACTCATTGACACTCAAGCCTGTCCGTTTCATACCAGCCTGACAGCGGGTGCAATGAGGTGCCGTGCTGTGTGCGCTTGTCCATGTTTCAATATCCCAGTAAACATAATCCGGTTTGGTCAGGATCACATTTCTCTTGATCCGATCCATCTCTTGCTGAAAAAGCGGTCCGCGGTAAGAGGGACAGAGAGTAAGTGTTTTCTGACCGGGGATCGTACAGTTGATTTCCGGATGTTTCTTCACATGCCGGTGCATTTCATGATAGGGGGAATCGTTCATAATGATGGGATACCCGGCGGCTCTGGTCTGATCCATCAATTTGATACGGTGAGCGATCATGCCTTTGTTTGACCAGTTTCTGGGGAACATTGTCACGGTGTTGAAGCCGAGTTTCCGCCAGACATTGAAGTAATCGGGCCACATGGGGATCACGGCGTCGGAAAGCCAGGCAAGACTGAGCTGCAGACGCTTGAAGGGTTTGACTTCCGGAACTGTTACGGTTCGGAGCGGAAGAGTTGTCTTGAACTGTTCGACACCGCCTGAACGGGCATAGATCGTGATTTTTCCATTCACATTGCCATTGGCTTTGATGAAGAAAAACGGATGATGGATCCGCTGTCCGGGTTTGGAGATCCTGTTCAACGGAAGAACATATTTTGTGCTTGCAGGGTAGGGCTGTCCTTTGGTGTTGTAAACGGTTACGCCCTGAGGAACTTCCAGAACATAATCAATATCCTTGTGGAAGTCTTCAGCTGTCCGCATATCAACGACTCTCAACCACTGAGCCGCTGCGATTCCGTTCAGCAGAACAACTTCCTGGAGTCTCGGACGGATGATCAAGCCGGACATGGGAATTTCAATGCCGGGGTTCTGATAAGCATTATTGAAACCGGCAGATTTTTTCACCGCTTTCAGACAGACCATTTCATCAGAGAAAACGGCTCCTGTCGTACCTTTGATATTAAAGATAACAAACCGGGCATCCGCATTGACACCGATTTCAAAGGGGTAGCAGCGGGTATTCGGATGTTCGGCATCTTCGGGAAGATAATAGTAGTTTTTCCAGTCGCACTGATCCTGTTCGTTCGGTGCAAGTTTTTCCATGGAAAATGCCTGATGATAAATTTTACCGTCTTTTGAGACAAATGCCTGAAACTGTTTCGGGAACTTGAAGTTTCCATTCGTTCCGCCCAGGAGACGGATCACGAGTTTATCTACCGGCTGGACTTTTCCAAGATCCATGCGGATGTAAATATCATTTCCGGTATTATACCAACCGACAGAACTTTTTTCAAACCAGACTCTGTCATCTGTTCTGGGAGAAAGTCTTCCATTTGTCAAGTCAAGTGGATCTGTATCACCTTTTCTGGTATGAACATATTCCGGTTTTGGAGCATAAAGCAGTCTGCGGTTCCGGATCAGGTTGATCCCCCGTGAGCGTTCCAGCCAAAGTTTCCGGTCATCACGGACCTGATTGTTTGCGGCATCAAGAACTGATTCGTCAAGCAGGTTGCCTGTGGAGATCTCTACAGGGTAGGGGAGCTTGTAATAGCAGTTTGTCAGATTGATTTTGACAGATGCGTAGATTTCATACTTTTTTGTTTTGGAAGAGCTAAAAGAAATCGCATTTTTATCAACTGTAAAAGTTGCTTCGTAGGTGGCTGGTGCAACTCTTTGCAGTTTGATCGACTTATCCTTGTTGAACTGATACGGAAGAAATTTCGGATTGAGGGAGAATCTGACCTCCGGGGTGATTGCAAGATCTTTTGCCAGTCTCAGCTGAATTTTCAGTTTGCTGCCGATCTTAACAGTGTCGCCTTCCAGCAAAGTGACAACAGGTGCATTCAGGGGATTTTTTGTTGCCCGGACTTCCTTGAAATCACACCACGGCCCGACATCTGCATTACGGATCCCGTTCAGCGCAAGGGTCAGGACGAAGCCGTTTCTGTTCAATGCATGATTCGGCATTTTGAAGGTGTTGTAACCTGTATAAAGTCTGCCGAACGCGCCGCCGTTTCTGCTGGCGTTTCCGCATTGCGGGTTGGCTGTGGCAGATTCCATTTCCCCAACGACCACCTGCAGATACTGGTCCGCTGTCACTTTCGGGAAAGAGTGTGCAATGTGTCCCCAGAATTTGTTTTTGTTGGTTTTGACTCTGAGTCTGACAGCATCCGGTGTGCTTTCCTGAACGATGTCATAACTTTTCCATTTGTCAGAAACCGGCAGGACATAATCTGCGGCTGTGACAAGGGCTGCACTCAATAATGAGAACAGAAAGACTTGTGGTTTCATAATGATACCTCCTTTACATTAATTCAAAGTTGATATTTTGTTTCAGTTTCAGTGTGTCCGATTCCGGGATATATTCCGGAGAGAGCAATCTGTACATTGGTTTTGCCGGATCCAGCAGCATACTGACTGCATTTTCACCGACCTTGAAACCATTGATCATTCCGGCTGATGGCGTTTTATCCAGAAAATTCATTTGCGGATTGAATCGTACAACTTCACATTTCAAACTTTCCGGGATATTGATGATACTCCGGAAATCCGATCCGGAAAGAGAGCGGACATAACTGGCATCATAAATCAAGCCATCAGCGTTAAACCGTCTTATGGAATCCAGCTCTTCGGCAGTCAATCGGAATTTTCCGTTCTCCATAGCCATAAGGCATCCGCTCATTTTTCTCTGTTCCAGTTCCAATTCATAGAAATGACACGTAATGGATTGCAAAACCGGTTTTACACCGCAAAAAGCAATTCTCCTGCATCCGGAATCATAAAGTCTCTGGAACGCCGTATGCACCATTTCCTGAACATTGCAGTCAAGAATCTGAAAATCTCTGATAGAGTCATCTTCCGGTGCAAACTGCAGCAACTGTCTGTCAATCAGCAAAGTCCGGCATTTTCGTTCCCGGAGAAACGGAAAAATCCGGTAAAACCAGTTGCTGACTGCGACCACAAGGCTTTCTTCTGAGAGATGTTCTATTGCAGAAAAGTCAATGTGATCTTTGGAGTTATCAGGAGAAACGGCGATCAGTTCGATCCCGACACCCATTTTTCGGGCGGTTTCTGCTGCTCCGGAAATAATATGTTGTAATTCAGCAGGCAGGTTCATTGCGCTTGGCAGCAGGATCGTCACGATTTTCCGGGATGCTCTCTTCCGGGCAACAAACGATCCGATTCCGCGTTTCCGGTTCAAAAAGCCCTCTTTTGCAAGTTCTGTGATCACTTTATTGACGGTCATCCGGGAAACACCGAAATATTCAGCAAGATGCAGTTCATTCGGGATCCGCTCACCCGGGCGCATGGCAGAAATCTGTTCCAGCAGTTCTTTTCTGATTTCTTCATGATGGGTCATAATCAAACCACCTCGTAACGGTAAAATGCCCAACTGCCGCAGGGAAGCCCGCAGAAACAATATCTGCCATTCTCATCGGAAACAAGAAGAGTATCTTTTCCCCGATAAAGTCCTGTCAGCTTGATCTGTTTTCCCGCAGGGACCTGAATCAGTTCAAAAATAAATTCATCTTCTGCAGCAGCTTTTTCTCTGAAAACAGTGAGATAACCCTCATGGTCGGAACAAATACACTGAAAACCTGTCCAAGTCGTTCCATCCGGCTGATTCCCAACAGGATAAACATAACCGGAAAGAATTTGTTCCCGATGCTGTTTATAGACGGAAATGACATCTTTTACCAGTTCCCGTTCGTCTTCTGTAAAACGGCGGGTTTCCAGGAAGAAAAGGGGATTTCCCATGAGCGCGATACCGCAGGCATAGTCCTGAGAATATCCTTTTCCATGAGGTGATTCCGCGATCCTCTGAATGGTGATCTGAACCTGATTCAAGTTGAAATATTTACTGAGCAGCCAGGTTTGGTTCAGAGTCACTTCCGGATCGTATGCGATAAACCGTTTGAACGTCGCACCCTGCGGAGAATTTTCACAGTTCTGCAGAAAGATATTTCCATACTCTCTGCCGAAATAAAATCCCATTCTGGGACATGCTTCTGTGATGTCCCAGTTGATCCCGACCGGTTCATCAGCTCCATCAACAATAGATTTCGCAAAGGAAAGCGTTTCATCCAGCAGTTTCCGTTTGGTCAGGTTGAGAAAATCCAGCTTGATCCGGCGGAACCCGCCATCCTGAATGTTTTTCAGCAACTGTTCAGCCGTAATAAAATCAGGGGGAGCCCACAAGCCGAGTTTCATCCCCAACTTTTTCGCACGCTCCCTGACAGCTGACCATCCGTGGGGGAATCCTTTTTCAGAGGGGGTCCATGCACAATTCTGAAAGTCAGCCGTCCCGGGGTCAAATTGCCAGCCATCGTCGATTTGAAGAAGATCAATACCGAGATCAGCGCAACTTTCCAGCTCAGCAAGGACATTTTCTTCCACAGCAGCCAGACGCGACAGAGAGCCGTCTCCGCGTGACCCCCAGGTGTTCATGGCAATAAACATGTCACGGTCTTTCCGGAACGGATAACGGGCACGGTCAAATTCTTTCAATGCCTGAACAGCACCGAATGCACCGTTCCGGAACGGGATCATCCAGTTTGCCCACGCCGGACGATAATCGTCTCCTGAAAGCCAATGCGGGGAACCGTCAGAGAACCCAAGCCCGGTTGAAACGATTTTATCGCGGAAAAGGATAAATTCTCCTGTTGCAATTCCGGGGCTGTTGGCACATTTGTGAGATTCCTTGACTAATATAAAACCGCGCTCCTGTTCATCTGCAAAGATGATTCCGTTGCAGTTGCCGATAGATTCCCGTCCCTGAACCGGATGAGCTTCCCGGCGGGATTCCGTCAGAATCGGCATATCCAGAGAATAACGGTGCTGGGAGTCATTGTTGAACCCGAACGCCACATACTTATAATGTTCTGCAGAAAACGGAACTGACTCTGAATATCCTGAAACGAATTGCGGAACCTGATCCCGTTCCGGACTTCTTTCCTGAGCCGGAATCTCCTTTTCGTGCTTCATGCTGATCTGGGTCCGCATCCCGGAAATTCCCGGATAGCAATCAATCTTATGCTTGAGATAGATGTGAGATTCCGGATAGTGAAAGATTGAGGTGATCCGGATTTTCTGATCCGTTTCCTGACACTCTGCCGAAAGAAGTTCTGCGCATCCGGAACAGGCTGTAATATCCCAATCAGCCTCTCCCGCAGCATCAAAAGAAAACGCCTCCGGCATCTGAAAACCTGTGTAAACAGTTTTCCATCCGTTGCAAAGCTGCCAGATCCTGACAGTCCCGGCATTTTTCAGAGTCAGAAATTTGCCGTCAAAAACAGCTTCTGCACCGGGAACAGAAAAATGAAATGGGTCTGCCATTTTTATTTCTTTCCAGCTTTGAAGTCATTCTGCAGAAAATCCCGGACAAAATCACATTCCGGCTGACATTTTGCCACTTCACGGTCGCCCATGAGAACAATATCATGGATTTTCCCTTCTGCAAGATATTTTCTTGCCCGCTTCAGCAGAATATCAAGGAACTCAAAACTGTTCGGGTTGGCAGATGCAAAGTAATCATAGATGAAGATCCCAAGCATAATTTCCTTCCCCGGGAAAGCTGCCCGGCATTTTTCAATATCAAGATCAATATTCGGAAGATTATAATTCAAACCGACCCACAGATTGACAGCATCCACATACGGTTCTATCAGCGGGATAAACTGGGAATCCAGTTCGTGAGTATAGACAACTGAATAGAGTTTCAAGTCCGGATTATGCTTTTTCAGATTGGCATAAATCGTTTTGACTTCTTTCAGGGAGACATTTCTGCCGTAGTTTCCGACAAGATCATCAATCATCCCGCCTTTGATATTCGGATACTTCAAAGAAAGTTCACTCAACAGTTCAGCTGTCTCTGCATCGGATCCGCAAACCACACCGGGAGAACGGTTGATCTCAGAGAGCTGACAGATCAGTTTTTTTGCAGATTGATGAAGCTTGATCGCATTTTCATCGGTAGGGCCATACATGTAAACGATGTTTTCCAATCCGAAATACTCAGCACCATCCACCGCGCAGTCCGGCTTGTCAGAACCGCCCCAATAGGGTGTGGGACCGCCCCAGATCCATGTATTGTCTTTGGAAAAATGAGAAGGACCTTTTTTGTCCATCAGGCGGAAACATTCAGATATTGATTTCATCAACTGTTTATGAGCGCGCAGAAGCTGATCTTTCTTTGCTTGCGGAACAGCCTTGCCCTGCTTTTCCAATTTCCGGATCGCAGCCGCAGCCAGTTCAGCTTTGCGTCCAAGTGCCTTTTCTTTGTTCAATGCATCTTTCAAATTTGCCATGGTACCCTCCTGTTTTTTAGTTTGTATATACATATACTTCTTTTTTTTCAGATTGCAAGCAATTCTGAGTATTTTTTTTTGTTTTTTATAGAGGTAATTTCAAAAGTCCGGCAAAATTTGGCTGAAAAAAGATTGTTGATGAGTTGGAAATGGTAGTTTGAGCGTGGCTACCCACAGGGTAACCACCGAAAACGCTCCATTTGCAGATCGCAACAAGAATTTTCTGACA
>JAFTJI010000015.1 GCA_017456495.1 Lentisphaeria bacterium
ATTTCACCTCAAAGCGACTTCTGCTTATTTCTGCTTTTTTTGCATCGACACCATCCAAAACACCGAAAAATTGAGCTGAACAGAAGTTTTGACAGAAAAATTGAAAAATTCTGCCATTAAAAAGTATTGTAAATCACAAATGCTTGATAATCAAGAAAAAGAAAGATGCAAAAGTCAAAAATTCTGCACCGGCAGGATAGTAATTATCGCAATTCTTGCAGGTATGCTTCTGCCTGCTCTGAACAACGCCCGGGAAAATGGAAGAAAAACAAGCTGTGTCAACAATTTCAGCACTGTCGGAAAGGCGATGCTCATGTATTGCGGCGACAATGATGATTTTCTCCCGCCCTACCGCAGCGGTTCCGCCTGGAACTCTCCGGGGAATCAGGAGTGGTATGCAGGAAAGAACGGTTTGCTGACCATTTATCTCGGAGCCGATAATGTAGACCTTGGTGCTATTGAGAAAACTGGTAGCCGGAATAAATTCGCATGTCCCAGCCAAAAGACAGATCCTGCCAGCAAAAGGTATGGAATCGGTTACAACAGTTATATTTACAATACGGTCCAGCGGCGGAAAATCACTAAATTCCAGTCTGCCAGCAGCACTTGTATCAATTCCGAACCCTATGCAACAGCTCCGATCCTTGATACAACAACGGCATACAAAACTTATTTCCGTCACAATGGAAAAGCCAACAGCGTTTGCGCTGCGGGGAATGTCATGACTGTCGATGAAAAAACATTACCGCCGTATTGGCCCGACAACATTTACTGGTTCCCGTACCTTCCCAGATAAGAAAACAGAAAAACAAGGAGATTTGACTTATGAAACGTACACTTGCAATTCTTGCGACGGCTGCAGCTTTTGTTTTGAGCGCAGCAGAAACCAATTTTTTGACCGGAATCTGGCAGGGCGGAAACGTCTGGGTCCATACCTCTGATGCTGCCGGACAGGCAGTCAGACCCAAAATCGTTCCTATGGTAAAGTTTGAGCAGAACGATGCTGCCGGAAAGAAAGTTCTCCGGGCAGTTATTCCTGCAGAAATCGCTCCCATCGCCGGAAAATATGCCAATTCCATTTCCGCTTCTTTCTATCAGAAGGTCAAACTTCCGGATAACAAAGGCGGAAAATTTTCTCTGACTTTCCGTTATAAAGGAACTGTCCCGGCTGGTTTCAAATCTCTGGGCTTGATCCTTGTGTTCCCGAAGACCGGAACCAAGACCGGAAAACTTTACGCCAGAAGCTGGGGCGCAGTTTCTGCTGACTGGAAAACTTTCAAGTATGAGTTCACTCTTCCTGCCGGAACCGATAATCTGGAATTCTATTTCCGTCTGAACGGTCCCGGAGATGCTTCTTTCTCAGATTATTCTCTGACCAGAGTCAAGTAATTTTTTTCCTGAAAGGGTCAGTATGAAACGTGCCAGTTTGATTTTGTCGGCATTTGCGGTTTGTTCTGCTTTGTTTGCAGAAGAGTTTCACCCCGGCGGTCCTTCTTTGGATTTCCGGAATATTTCAGAGAAGCGTTTTTCCCGGAATACCCAGGGGAACGGAAATCTGTTTAAAGATTGGAAACCGGGTGCAGTGTTTCTGCACTCTTCCGAGCCCGGGTCTCAGAAATTCCGGAGCAAAGCTGTTCCTTTGATCAAGTTTACGAAAACTCCGGTCAAAGGCGGTTTTATTCTGAAAACAGAGAAGCCTTCTGCGATCGCAGATGTCGCGGGAAAATATGCAAAATCAATTTCCGCTTCATGGACCCAGCGGGTCATTTTGCCTGATAATAAAGGCGGTGAATACCGGATGACGTTCCGGAGCCGTGTTCAGCCTTACGCGGGCCCGGGGGCAACCAATGGTTTGATCATTGCGGTTGCAAAAACGGAAAAAGGGACAGGGAAGACGATCGTCAAATATTTCCCCGGAAGTGCAAAAACCTTCCGGAACAATGAGATTTCTCTTCAGTTCCCGGACGGAACCCGTTATGTTGACTTCTTCCTGCGTCTGGATGGATGCGGTCTGCTTGAAGCTGAAATGCCTGTTCTTGAGAAAGTGAAACATCAGTATCCTGTTGAGGCAACTCTTTTCCCCAACGGGAAACTTGATAATGTATATGTCCTTTCTCAAAAAGACCCGGCGATCATTCCCTTTGTTCTGAAACGGAACGTGCCGAAGTCTGAACTGAAGCTCACATCCCCTGTGCTGGAAGTTACGCTTCCGAAAGAAGTGGAATTTCTGGATGTTTCTCATCCGCTGAAATTTATCACGAAATCCGGAAATACCTATTATTTCGATGCCTCTTTCTGGAAACCAAGATTGCTCCGGTATGACGGTTATGAATCCTATCTGAAACTGGCGATCCTTGTTACAACAAAAGCTGCTCCCGGGGATTATTCTGAGCCGATCCGGTTCAAGATGACTGACAGCGGAACGGTGATTTCTGAACCCTCTGAGTTTCATTTCAAAGTGATTCCCCAAATCAAACCTGTTGCAAAATCTTCTCTTTTTCTGACAGGTTATCATCCGATGGGGCTTTATCTGAATTTCAGCAAACTGGAAAGCCGGAAACTGTTTGCAAAATTCAGCGGTGATACCGGATTCCGCTGGATCGCTCATAATTTTGATCCCGAAACCACAAAATGGTACCGGAAATATGGAACGGAGATGATCACGCCGGAACTTTACTGGCTCGCCAACGGTTACCGGATCTGTCAGACAAAACCGGATTATGCAAAGTTCAAGCCTATCGGGAAAACTGCCAGCTTTGACGTCAACAACGCAACATGTCCGGCTGCGATCTACAATAAAACGGAATTTTATTACAACACATTTATTCCTTACATCCAGAGCAATTTGGAGGGAAAAGACGGTGTGCTGTCCAACTGGGAACCGTACATGTTCCACGGTCAGGGCTGTTATTGCAATACCTGCCGGGATGAGTTCGCTGACTACATGAAGATCCCCCGGGCAGAAATGAAAAAACTCTGGCCGAAAGAGTTGACCGTTACCGGAAGATATTACAAACAGGGCGTTCGTTTCCGCAGTTTGCAGCACGCAAAACTTGTAAAAACGATTCAGGAGACTATAAAAAAATACACGTCCGGCAAGGCTGGTTTTGTGCCTGAAGTCGTATGGATCACCTGTGCAGATACCACAGAACGTCATGAAGGTTCCAGTGCAGAACATGATCCCATGGATTATGCGGATTCATTGACTTATTTCAATGCCTGGGGTCCCTATACCGGATGGAAAGCTCTGGAACCTCACAGCTATGAAAAGGGAGAAAATCTGAACGCATATATCGCAGCAAAACGTGTTTCTGCCTTCATGAAACAGCGGTTCGGAGAAAAATGTCCGCGTCTGCAGGCACTTCCTCACGGTTTGCAGGGGAATTTCTGGGTGACATCGCCTGAGGGTATGGCAATGGAAGTGACCGGATTCTTTGTTCAGGGATTCCGTTCCGCTTTGATTTACCTTTACCCGCAGGGATATGACGCCCGTTACTGGAAAGTTCTTGCTGAAAATAACGATTTGATCGCTCAAAACGAAGATTTCGTTGTGAATGGAAAACGTGTGACGGATTCCGTTTCCGCAGAAGCTGTAACGCCGTTTCCTGCACCGAAAAAACGGATCCAGCCCCGTTATCTTGTGAACCCTCCACCGGAAAGTCTGCTTCAGATCGAAGCATTCCGGAAAGGCAATGCAACTGTCGCAGCTGTCGGAAACTTCTGGTCAAAAGGTGATGTTTTCTTCAAACTCAAAGTCAGAGGACTGAAACCTTCTGCCGTTTATGCAGTGACAGAACCGGCAAAGAAGAGAACTTTTGTTGCTGACAATGGAAAATTCTTTACCGGAGCGCAGCTGAAAGATGGCGTTCTGCTTCATGCCGGTGCTTTGAAATGGGTATTCTTCCGGATCGAACCGGTATCTGCTGAAGCTGCTCAGCTGAAAAAAATCGCTCCGGCACATGTGAAAAAGGCAATGAATGCGCACTTGCCCGCAATCCGGAAAGCTGCTGCTGAAGATGCTGTTCTCGATGCCGCAACCGAAGCAGAATACAAAAAATCTGAATTGAGAACACTTGTTGCCGGACCTTTGAAATGCACTCCTGCTGTTGGCAAAAATGGACAGCGTTTGGTTTTCACTTCCGGAAAGAGTTCTCTTTCTTTTGATCTGCATCATTGTGTGATCCGTGACTGGAACGTTGACGGGACTTTGTGGACTCCCGCTTTCGGTGTGCCTTCGTTCTGGCTCCCGGCTCACTCCGGCGAGGCTCTGTATCAGGTGGTCAAGCAGGATATTACGCCGGATGGAATCCTGGTTACGGCGGAAAAACTGTTCAACCGGAAGATCTCTCCCAAACTGGAACACCTGAAAGTCCGTCACTCCATTCTGGTTTCCCGCGACTTGAGAACGGTCAAGATCAGTACCATTCTGATTGATGCTCACAACTCGGAAACCGGGGGCGGCGGATTTACACTCGGATTCCGGTATCAATCCTTCCCCGCAAACATGGGGGCTAAGGATGGCAGCATCCTGATGACTCAGAACGGGAAAACTTATACTTACAAGCGGAACTTGAAGCGGATGGTCTTTTCTGTCGGTAAAACAGATTCCGGCATGAAAATGAAGAAGCTCTTCGCCTGTACGGAAGATCCGGTCGTGATCGATAACGGAACTGTGATCCTCCGGAATCCTGCTTCAGCAGATCAGGTAACGATCAAAGCCTATCCGGAAAAACTGTTTGCCGGGTATGCGGTCTGGGATACGCCCCAGCATCAGGTTCCGACATTTGAACCTTTCTTCCATCCGGTCACGATCCGGAATGGAGAGCAGGCAGCGTTCTCTATTGAACTGCGTGCCGGAAAAAAATAATTTTCTCTTTGGAGGTAATTTCAAAAGTCTTCAAAAATGTCAGAAAATCCTTGTTGCGATCTGTAAAATGGGGCGTTTTCGGTGGTTACTCTTCCTCCTTCGCTTAATCTACGGAGGACAAGCTGAGTAGCCACGCTCAACCTACCATTTTCAGCTCATCAACAATCCTTTTTAAGCCAAATTTTGCCGGACTTTTGAAATTACCTCTTTATTCTCAGGGGATTTTTCCGGATCGGAGAATCCTCTGAGGGAAATTCTTCTGTTTTTTACCGGAAGTGCCGCAAATCTTAAATTATGGTCAAAAAATATAAAAATCCCGGTTGAAAATGAAAATCCTTGTGCTATCTTACGGAAAAAGAATGTACCGTGAATGAGAAGGAGTTTTCTGATGAGCAGAACGATTATTGCCGGCTGTGGTATCGCCGGAACAACTGCAGCTTGCGCCTTAAAAGAATTGATGCCCGGAGAAGAAGTCATTTTGATTGACAGCGGATCCTGCGGGCTGTATTCCAGAATCCGTCTCCCCGAAGTGCTTTCCGGTAAACTTCCGGAAGAAAAACTGATTTTGTCTTCGCCGTCCTCCCTGAATGAAAAGGGGATCCAAACCATTTTCGGAAAAAAAATCGAATCTCTTGATCTTGAGAAGAAAACCGTTTTTTATACAGGCGGCAGCATGAGTTATGACCGTTTGGTATTTGCAACCGGAGCGGATGCTTCTGTCCCGCCTGTTCCCGGTTTGGAACAGGAGATGACTCTGCGGGATCTGGATGATCTTCACCGGATCGGAAAACTGCTTCCGTCTGCCGGAACCGGACTTGTGATCGGGGGCGGTCTGCTCGGCTTGGAAATCGCAGAATCCCTGAAAGCAAAGGGGATTGCAGTTACCGTTTCTGAAATTGCAGAACGGCTTCTGCCCGCTATCCTGACTGAAAAAGAATCTGCCTGGCTGAAACAGTATCTCCTTGACAACGGAATGAATATTATTACATCCGGTCATGTTGAAAAAATTACGAAAGCCGATGGAAAATATGTTGTTGAAATGGATGGGAAAACTCAAGAGTTCGACATTGTTCTTGTTTCTGCCGGGATCCGTCCTGTGACAGGTGTCGCCAAGGCAGCCGGAGTGAAAGTTGAACGGGGAATCTGCATTAATCATAAGTTTGAAACATCTGCGAAAGATGTTTATGCCATTGGCGATTGTGCGGAACTTGACGGCAGAGTTTATGGACTTTGGATGGCATCGAAGAGTCAGGGAACCGCGTTGGCTTCGATTCTTGCCGGAAAGATGGAGTCCTATACGCCTCCTGTATTTTCTCCGGTTCCGAAACTCCCCGGGATCACGCTGAAAGTGTTGAAAGAAAAAGCTGCTCAAGCATAAGGAAAACGGAAAATGCCGCTGGAAATCGAACGGAAATATCTTGTAACGAGTTCGGAGTGGAAAAGTACCGCTTCTGAGCCTGTTAGATTGTGCCAGAAATATATTCCGCTTGCACCTGAACAGAAAGGCGTTGTCCGCATCCGCATTGCCGGAGAAAAAGCTTTTTTAACATTGAAAACACCGCAAGTCGGAATTTCCCGCGGGGAGTTCGAATATGAAATTCCCCTGAACGATGCAGAAGAATTGATGAAAACTTTCTGCCCCGGTCACGCTGTGGATAAACTGCGGTATATTGTTGAATACGAAGGGAAACGATGGGAAGTCGATGAGTTTCTCGGCAGTCATGCGGGGTTGATCCTTGCAGAGATCGAACTTTCAGATGCAGAGGAAACGTTTGCCCTCCCGCCGTGGATCGGAAAAGAAGTTTCCGGAGATTTTCATTACAGCAACTCCTATTTGGCAGGGCACCCGAAATGATGGAAGAAAGTTTGTTCTCAAATCTGGCAGGTCGTCCCCTTGCTGACCGCATGAGACCCAACGAACTGGATGGGATCGTCGGTCAGGAACATCTGCTTGGACCCGATGGTCCTTTGCGGCGCATGATCGATTCCGGAAAACTTTCCAGTTTTATTCTCTGGGGACCTCCCGGCTGCGGAAAGACAACTGCCGCCCGGATTATGGCAAACAATACGAGTCTCCATTTTACAGCTCTTTCTGCTGTGTTTTCCGGGATCGCTGATTTACGGAAAGCTTTTGAAGAAGCCGCCAGCCGAAGACTGGCAGGGAAGGGGACGTTGTTGTTTGTAGATGAAATCCACCGTTTCAACCGCGCTCAGCAGGATGGTTTTCTGCCCTATGTCGAAAACGGAACAGTCGTACTAGTGGGGGCAACGACGGAAAACCCCTCCTTTGAACTGAACAGCGCGTTGCTTTCCCGGTGCAAAGTTTTTGTGATGAATCCGCTCGACGATGCCGCACTGGAAAAAATCATCGTCCGTGCGGAAAATGTGGTTGGAAAATCCTTGCCGGTGACACCGGAAGCCAGGGAAGAGCTCCGGAAAATGGCGGACGGCGATGGAAGATATTGCGTGAACCTGATCGAGTCTGTATTTGACTCTGTCCGCCCCGGCGAGATCCTTGACTTGGAATCTCTGGGCAAGATCATTCAGAAACGTGCGCCCATGTACGATAAGGACAAGGAAGGTCATTATAATCTGATCAGTGCGCTTCACAAATCCCTGCGCGGCTCCGATGTGGATGCGGCACTTTACTGGGCGGCGCGTATGATAAAAGGCGGGGAAGATCCCTTGTATATTCTGCGCCGTCTGACCCGTTTTGCCATGGAAGATGTGAGTTTGGCTGATCCGGATGCATTACAGGTGGCGGTCAATGCGTGGGATACCTACGAGCGGCTCGGTTCTCCGGAAGGGGATATCGCTATTGCAGAGCTTGTGATCTATCTCGCAACTGCTCCGAAATCCAACAGTGCTTATACGGCATGGAGTGCTGCATTGCGGGCTGCTGACCGGTTCTCATCGTTGAATCCTCCGGCTCATATTCTGAATGCACCGACGAAGCTGATGACAGAGCTGGGTTATGGAAAAGGTTACGTTTATGATCATGATACAAAAGACGGCTTCTCCGGTCAGAATTATTTCCCGGAAGGGATGCCCCGGATGAAGCTTTACAATCCGACGGATCGCGGTTTTGAATCAGAGATCCGCCGCCGTTTGGATTGGTGGGACTCTTTACGGAGGAAAAAACGCTCATGAACTGGAAAACCGGGATTTATCTTACAGATGAAGTGAAAAGCGTTGTCTGGAAAATTGTTTTCTATGTATTTCTGGGAACCGGTATTGTTTTGAGTTGTATTGCTTTTGCTCAGAGCAACATTTATATTTTTATTTTCGGTACGCTGCCATGCAGTTTGTTTGTCGGCTTTTTAGCCGTAAAAGTCTGGCTCCCGCGAATTGGAAATTTTGTCGGGTTCGGGATCCTGTTTCCCCGGACTTTTCTGAAAAAAGCCCCTCTTGTTCTTACACCGTACTGGGGGATGCTTACTCGTTGTGATTATGCCGGAATGCTGTCGGGACTTCAGCCGTTGGCTGCAGAAAATCCCGGACATCCGGATGTGGTTTATCTTTATGCTCAAGCCTGTATGCACACCCCCGGAAAAGAAAGTGAAGGCTTTGAGGTGATGGAGGAGTATTTCAGACAGACAGAACGGGAAACGTCTGTTAATTATGTTAAATTGCTTTTTTATTATGCTGACAAAGCCGCGGAATATCAGAACACCGGTTTCCTTGAGAGCATTCTTCAGCAGGAACTTCAAACAAAATACTACACGGAGTCTGAGAAAAAAATGATAGAGACCCGGTTGGTTTCAATGAGGAGAGTGTAATATGCTGGACAGTTTATTGGTATCTGCCGCCGAGACAGGTTATTCTGACTTTTTTATATCAGCCGGAAAACATTCCTCGTTCCGTTATCATGGACAACTGATCCATGACAAAAAGTTTGTTTGTACAGAGGAAGTGATCACTTCGTTCCGGCATAAAGTTCTGTCCGCCGAGCAGGAAGAGAGTTATTTGAAACAAGGGGCTGTAGATGCTTCATATTCGGCTGGAAATTTTCGTTTCCGGATAAATTTCTATGATACTCTTTCCGGTTCCTCCATGGTGGTTCGTCCGATTCAGTCTGCTGAAAGTCTTTCGTTCGGAAAACTGAATTTGCCGGAACAGCTGAAAGAATTCTGCGATGTTGCCCGGGGGTTGATTCTGATCAGCGGAACGACCGGCTGCGGAAAATCTACAACTATGGCAACAATGGTCAACTATATCAATAAGACAAAGTCGAAACATATTCTGACTCTGGAAGATCCTATTGAATTTCTCCATGAAAATAAAATGAGCTTTGTTTCCCAGCGTGAAATCAACACTGATACCAACAGCTTTTCATCGGCTCTCCGCAGCGCAATGCGCGAAAATCCTGATGTCATTGTCATCGGAGAAATGCGGGATGCAGAGACGATGCAGACCGCAGTCAATGCTGCTCTGACAGGTCATCTGGTGATTTGTACTGTCCATACTTCTGATGCGGTCCTGGCAGTAGAGCGGATCGTCAATATGTTTCCGGAAAATCTGCGGAGACAGGCTGCCATCGACGTAGGGTTATCTCTGAACGCGATCGTTGCGCAGCGGCTTCTCCCGAAGGCAGACGGAACCGGTATGATCCCTGCTGTGGAAATTCTGACAGGAACTTCCATTGTGAAAAAGCTGATCGGCGAAATGGATTATGGAACTCTGGCAGATGTGCTGCATGAAAACAGCGGTTACGGTATGATGAAGTTCAACCGTGCGCTTTTCCAGCTCTATAAAGACGGCAGGATCACTCTGTCAGCAGCTCATGAAGCATCCACTTCCAAAGAAGAGCTGGATCTTCTGATCAAAGGAATGGAAAGCGGTGCAGATACGTTCCGGAACCGTTATGGCGTTACCGGGGATGCTTCGGATGATCTGCTTGTCGATATGCGGCGTTTGCTGCGGACAGCGTTGGCAAATGATGCAAGCGACCTCCACCTTTCCTGTGATGTCAGCCCCGTACTGCGAATCCATGGAACTTTGCGGAAAATGGATCTCCCACCGTTGACCCGCCATGATATCCAGCGGCTTTTATACAGTATTCTCAATCAGAATCAGCGAATGATCCTGGAAGAAAGCAGAGAGCTCGACTTCGCTCTCTCTGTCACCCTGTCCCGTGCTTCTGAAGAGCAAAAAGTAAGCCGTTTCCGTATCAACGCATTTTACCAGAGAGGCAGCCTCGGTGTCGTGTGCCGTGTTGTGAATACTCATATCCCGGAACCTCAAGAGTTGTCTCTTCCGCCGCAGCTTGTCCGTTTGGCTTTCAAGCAACAGGGGCTGATCCTTATTACCGGACCTACCGGAAGCGGAAAATCTACAACCCTCGCCAGTCTGATCAATCAGATCAACGAGAAATCTGCCAAACATATCATCACTCTGGAAGATCCTATTGAGTATGTTCATGAAAACAAAAATTCAGTCATCGAACAGAGAGAATTGCACACGGATACACTCAGTTTTACGGCTGCTCTCCGGTATGCTCTCCGTCAGGACCCCGATGTGATCATGGTCGGGGAAATGCGTGATAAGGAGACCATGGCTGCCGCTTTGACTGCTGCCGAAACCGGACACCTTGTCTTTGCGACAATTCATACAAATAATGCTCCGCAGACGATCGATCGTATAGTGGACTCCTTCCCGACAGATCAGCAGAATCAGATCCGGCTTCAGCTGTCAGGCGTGCTGCTGGCTGTGCTTTCTCAGCGGCTGATGCCGACAGTTGACGGCAAGGGGCGTGTTGCAGCTTTTGAATTGATGACAGGAACTCCGCCGGTCCTGGCTCTTGTTCGCGACGGCAGAACCCATCAGCTGCAATCTGCGATCGAAACCAGCTGGAAAGATGGTATGTGTACCCTTGATAAATCTCTGGAAGATCTTTATAATCAGGGTCTCATTACAGAGGAACAGCGGTTGTCTTTCCGGGCAGATTATCAGCAGACTCAGAGCTTTTGAACATTTTCAGAAAAAATCGACACTTCTGCTGCAAACAGAAATTAAAAAACAGTTTTGCAGCAGTTTTTATTTTTAGCGCTGTTCCCCATACAGGTTGGTAAATCCTTCTGCTATTTTTAGTTTAAGATGGCATTTCGATTTTTATATCGTAAAAATCGGAATGCCGCAAAAAGGTTTGGAAAAAAGGGGTGGTGTTTGAGGAGGGGAAAAGAGGGCTGTTGCAAAACCAGAAATTTTACAATAGCCCTTATTTTATTGTTTGAGCATTGAAATCATTTGCAGACATCTATGTCTGTATATAATGTAGAAGTTTTTATCAGTCTGCTCAAATGTCTTGATTGAGGGAGCTGCCCCGAATGGGGCAAAGGCTCTGAAGGAGC
>JAFTJI010000098.1 GCA_017456495.1 Lentisphaeria bacterium
CTCCTTCAGAGCCTTTGCCCCATTCGGGGCAGCTCCCTCAATCAAGACATTTGAGCAGACTGATAAAAACGTCTACATTATATACAGACATGGATGTCTGCAAATGATTTCAATGCTCAAACAATAAAATAAGGGCTATTGTAAAATTTCTGGTTTTGCAACAGCCCCATGTCTTTTCAAATGTGCGCAATTTTGAGGACGTTATCGATTATTTGAACAGTTGGTAAAAATCAATTTCCCTCTGAAAAAAACAGCCGTCCGGGAACTCTGCGGACGGCTGATATCCTTGCAAGACGGATTTTTACTTTTTTGCTGCGGCAGGTTTCAGATCCCAGTTGATCTCATCCATGAATTTGCGGATCTTGTCGCCTTCTTCTCCGAAGAAACTGTTGATCGCTTCGGCATAAGGCTTGTTCTTGAAAGAACCGAGAGCATAATGGAACACGGGCACGCCTTTCTGGACGATCATACGGATCTCAGAGCCGGCACCATAGGAGACGCCTTCCACAGTCTTGACTTTTTCCGGTTCGAAAATCAGGAAGTTTCCGGCAGTTTCCTGTACATTTTTGTTATAAAGCACAATGAAAGGATCTTCCGGAACAAAGTTGTGTCTCTGACTCGTCTGAGTGATTTCCACATCTTTCTGCGGATAACGGATGAAACGTTTTCTTTCTTTGGGAAGATCGGACTTATAGGGATAAGCGACAAAGTCAAGTCTCCAGGGATCGAAACCGGTGATGGCGACCCGGATGAAAGTCCAGTCCGGATGTTCCGGGAACTGCATCATGCGGACTTTTACTTCACCGGTATAGTAGCCGGGGTAAACCAGATCAAGGATCGCAATACCGTTTACCTGTTTCAGATCGACAGATTTCGGAACTCTTGCGGCGAAGACGTTGTGCACGCCGTTTTTGTATTCAAAGCAGCGGAAGAAATCCCACTGGCTCCATCCTCCGTTGAACTGGGGAAGTCCGCCATTCCGGAATCCGAAGAACACTTCGCCATACTTTTTCCGTTCCATCTTGACACCGTCACGGGTGGTGTAAACGAGTTCCACAGAACCTTCGTTCAGAAAGATCCGCTTGGAATAAGTAGTTCTTCCGTCATCGAGTTTTTTTTCTGTGGCGACGATCCGCGGCTGGGCTGCTGAAAGTGCTGCGGCAGCAACGGAAACAGCTAAAAACAGTGCTGTCTTTTTCATGATTATTTTACCTCAAATGTTTTGGTTGTTGAAAGACCTGTTGCGATATCTGTGAGTTTCATACTCCATTTTCCGGGCTTTTCGGTATAGGCGATTGCACAATCCGGTGCGATTTCCTTCCGGTCAAACACGGCTTGGTAAACTTCTTTTCCGTCGGCATTCATCATTTCCAGACGGTAGACTCTTCCGGGTTTCAATGCCGGGAGATTGATTTTGACCCGTTCACCTCTGGCTGTATTTGCAACGGAGAAGACCGGTGCGATCTGCGGCTTTTTGAACACGCTGAACAGCTGCAGCGGGGAGTTCTTGAACTCAATACGGAGTTTGCTCTTTCTGCCGAGATATTTTCCATCTGCTTCATAAACATAATAGGTTCCGTTGAGATCAACATTTACCGGCTTGTTCATGTGCTGGATCTGCTGCATAACGCCGATGAGAGAGAAATCATCGTTGTGACGGACACGGACCATCGTGGTATCTTCCACTTTGCCGACGGTAAACGTCGGGGCTGAGCCGTATTTCTTCATGAGAGAGAGCAGCCATTTGTCAAAAGCGTCAGAGGGGCTTGCGGTGTTTGCGGCAGAAGCCAGACTGAAGTTGCAGAGGATCGCGGTTCCTTTTCCGTATTTCCGGACGATAAACGGCTTTCCGGTCTGAGGGACTCTTGCGGCTTTGAAACCGGGCAGGTTCAGGGGCTTGAACTCCGCGGCTTTTGCGTTCTTTTCCGTGATATTTCCGAACAATGCCTGGAGGGGGTTCTTTTCGTTCACCCGGAGTTTTTCGTTCAGCAGAGCCGGGTTGATATCAGCGATGACTGTTCCGCCGTTTCTGACATAATTCAGGATTGCATTACACTCTTTCTGACTTAGAGCGGAGGCTCCGCAGAGGAAGAGCAGTTTTGTATTTTTCAAACGGTCAAGTGTCCGTTCAGTGACGAACTCGAATCCGTAACCGGTGCGGTAAGCGGCATAGATCAGCGGTGCGATACCGTCCTGCGGAGCATGGAACTTCTTGTCAAGATAGGTTGCTTCGCTGGAGGCGTGGCTCCAGAAAATTGCGTTTCCGGTGTTCTCCATGGGGTTCCGGATCAGAAGCTGGGCGACACCGTCTTTCAGACGATCCAGTTCCGGCATGTAGTTTCTTACATATTTTGCGATGGTGAAGTCAACCCCGAAAGAACTGTGGTTGTAACCGGGGAAACAGGCGAACCATGCGTTTCCGTTGACGGAACCGAGGAGCAGGTCTTTGTTCAACGGTCCCACATACTTGGGGCGTCCGCCGTGGCTGCCGGGATATCCGCCCCACCAGAGAGAACGGATCTTTTCTCTGCCCAGACTGCGGAGCAGTTCATCGCCGATCAATTCGGAGTAAGGTCCCCAGAATTCCAGCGGCCCCATGGTGAGTTCCAGTTCTCCGGGAACAGAACCTTCCGCCCCGACTTTTGCGGTTGGATCGTACTTCCGGATCTCATCCCGCAGGAAGGCGTGGGTGTCAGCATAGACCTTTTCCATATAAGCGCGGTGGTCGCGCCATGCGGCAAATTTCCGGCTGTTCTTGGCATCAGCGAGGGAAAGATGCGGAACTTCATCAAAGCTCTTGTAATTGGTTCCGTGGTTGTAATTGTAATGTTTGATATTTCCGTAGCGTTCTGCAAGGAAGATCCGGAAATACTTCAAATCGGATTTTCCGTAACCGGCTTCATAGCTGAACCCGTTTTCATCGCCGAGGTTATAGAACGGGATCCCGTATTTCGGCAGATTCTGCATTCGGAATTTGATGACAGCTTTCCAGACGTTCCGGACTTCCGGACGGTAGATGCTTTCATCGCCTTCGATCTGCTTTGCCATTGCTTTGATCTCATTGGGATACCATGCCCAGAGCCCTTTGATCCCGCCGTCGGGACCTTTGAGGTGGGTGATACGCACGACATAAGGAACCATTTTTGAGTTCAGCAGAGCGAAAGAACGGGCATTGCTGCCCTGATCAGTCGGGTGAGCAAGAACCAGATTCCAGCCCATACGGTCAGTCATCTGCGGAGCAAGCAGTTCTCCGGTAGAATCAGAAGGTCCGTTCCAGCCCATCTGGAAATAATCTTCCACACTGTCATCGGGGAAGAAGACAACTTGATCTGCGATGGCTTTCTGTGCACCATCAGCCCCGCTGAATGTCAGGCGGACATAGCCTGCAATGTTGGGTATATAGTAATTTTTGAGCGTAAAATCAACCTTTTTTGCCCCGGCAGGAACGTTGATTTTTTCTCTGTACCAAATTCTTGCGTGGGGAGAATCATAAAGTTCCACGGTTGCGGTCATATTTTCTTTCGGAGGAATTTCGAACTGAGCGGAACCGGAAAGCGGTTTTGATTTGTCAGCTGTTTCCGGCAGATTGATCGTGACCCGTCCCACGGGAGAGGTTTTCCTGAGCGTATCAATGAAAAATGCCCCGTTATCGCCGATGATATCTCTGTAATAGGTTCCGCCGGGAAGATTTTTCATGTTTGTGACATCTTTGTTCCAGATATCGCGGATACGGATTTTCGGGTTGGTCGGCTTCAGATCTTTACCGGCAGCGTAACGGCAGAGCAGGGCAAAGAATGCGGCGGCGTTTTCGTTCTGAGCTTTCCATTTGTTGCTGTAAGGCAGCATGGGAAGCAAACTTCTGTCAAAAGGTCCGCGTCCCATGTTCCATGCAACGTGGATGATTTTTCCTTTTCCCAGCTGATAAGCCTGCATAAGCACTCGGCGGTTCGGTTTGGCAAAGAAGCGCAATTCTTTCGGAAGCTGGATGGGGTTCAGATAAAGTTTTTTGTACGGAAGTTTGGTAAGCCCCTGCATATTGACGACGATCATGGTTTTTCCGTTCTGGACAGCCTTGAGGATCTGATACTGTCCGGCTTCTGGAAGAATATTGAAGTTCAGCTGTCCGATGACATAGAAATCATAATCTTTTGCAAGGACTTTGGAAAGTTCCCGTTCCTTTTCGTATGCGCTCAACCCTTCGTGAGTGCTTTCGTACATATCTTCCAGCGCGAATCTGTAAGTCCCTTCCACCATGAAATAGGTGATATCCATGGGCATACGCTGGTTGATCTCCACACCGTCGCGGGCTCCGCTGCGCATGAGGATGAAAAGCGGTTTCAGCGGTTTTTCTTCCGGTTTGTTCAAAAATTTATAATGCGGGGTCACATAATCATTGCTGACAGTGTTAAGGTATGCACTGTCATGTTTTGCCGCAAGCGGCAGGCAAAGTGATGCGGCAAGAAAGATGGATGCCAGATGTTTCATAAAATAAAGGTCTCCTTTCTGAATCAGTTGAAATCTCTGTCCAAAGCCATAGCCCACTGGAATTTTTCCAGTTTTCCGGCGAGACCGGAAAGGGTACGCATAAGCTGGATCGACTTTGGAATATTTTTCAAAGCGTCTTCATATTCTTTCTGAAGTTTTGCTTTCTGTCCGGCAAATTTCGGCGGAATGTTTTTGATCCTGAGAACTTTTTCGATCCGCTGCTTTTCTTTTCCGATCAAAAGATCAAGAGAAGCTTTTTTCATGCCGTCGCCCTCATCAAAGATCACTTCATTGTTCATGCCGATGCACCAGGGCGGTGCGATCCGGCTGCTCAAAGTCTTTGCGATCTCATTCAGATTGACGGTCTGCTTTTCAGAAACGAAGCAGAGATAACCGAAGTTGTGAGTTGCGTTGTTGTTTGCTCCCGGACAGGATGTCGTGCCGATAAATTTTCCGGTTCCCCAGGAGTAACGGACATGGCAGAACGTCCAGATATCTCCGGCACTGGCTTTTTTGTTGAACACGGACCACGGCATGAAGTTTTCGATCTGCCAGGAATTTTCCGTAATGTGTATTTTCATCTCCCATCCGTCAGCGGTCCAGTCTTCCCGGTAAACGCTGGAGTCGATACGCCAGACATCTGTAACGCTGCCGAGGATATTGATCACAAATTTCCGCCATCCGATCGCTGCGGCATCGGGGTCGATATAAAATTCTGTACAGTCATCCATCCAGAGATTCGGGTTGTCTCTGTCGGTGATGGTCGCACGGGCTGTTTTCGGGTTATTGTCATAATGAATGATCCCGATATACAAGCCCCGTTCATTATAAATCATGCGGATCGAGTTTTTCAGCTGACCGGGTCCCGGGTTCGGCTTGAAATATTCGTAACTTGCCGTATATTCCGGGACGTTCCAGCAGGGATCATCCAGTTTTCCGTCAATGACCGGAATCGACTTTGCCGGAGTTGCACAATAGAATGACACCTCCCGCATATTCGCCTGGACTGATAAAATCAGTGCAGACAAAAAGAGAATAACACTTTTCTTTTTCATGAAAAAACCTTTCTTATCTTTCGTGAATGGAATTATACACCCATTTTATGGATTTTTCAACATAAAGTATTATAAAAATATGTTGAAAAAGAAAAAATCTGTGTTATGTTAGAGAAAAAAGGCAGACCTGTTATGAAATTGTTTGAATTTACAGAAGAAGCAAAACAAGCTCTGTGCCGTCAGGCTCCGGAATTTACGGAAATCGCCAGCCGGGAAGAGCTCCACTCTTTCCAATGCTGCGGGGATCTTTTCCTTGCATTGGTTCAGAGTATCGTGGCACAGCAGCTTTCTGTAAAGGCGGCTGATACCATCTTTCATCGGCTGGAAACTCTTTTGGGGAAAATCACTTCTGAAACGATATTGAAGGCTGATGGAAACGATCTGCGCAGCTGCGGTCTTTCCGGACGGAAGGTGGAGTATCTCAAAGGCGTTGCAGAAGCAGAGCGTTCCGGTGCAATAGATTTCAATACTTTGGCTTCGGAAGAAGATTCTGTTGTGATAGAAAAACTGGTTCAGCTGAAAGGTGTCGGTGTCTGGACGGCTGAAATGCTGTTGATCTCTGCACTGGGAAGACCGGATATTTTGAGTTATAAAGATTTGGGGATCCGGCGGGGAATCATGATGCTGTATGGTTTGGAAACTCTGTCAGAGACGGAATTTGAAGTGTACCGGAAACGGTATTCTCCGTATGGTACGCTGGCTTCGTTCTATCTCTGGCGGATCAAGGACGGCGGTTTAACGATCAAAACATTAAAATAGGAGTTCTCTTATGAAAAAAGTATTATTCGTGTTCCTTTGCTGCCTGATGGTGAATGTGTTGTCATCGGAATTGCGTGTCTGGTTCGGCGGCAGTACAGATTATGATTCCAGAGCGGTCATAACGGCAAAACAGAGCGATGGGGTGCTGCGTGTCTGGAAAGGCGGCAGCACAGATTACGATTCCAGGGCAATTCTGATTGCGAACTGGGATGGCGATCTTTTCCGTGTTTGGAAGGGCGGTACATTAGATTATAATTCCAGAGCACTCGCAACGCTGAAAGAATCCCGCGGAATTTTACGGATCTGGCGGGGCGGCAGCACAGATTATGATTCCAGAGCGGTTTATACAATGAAAAGAAGTCAGGGTATTTACCGGATCTGGCAGGGCGGCACTACAGATTATGACTCCCGGGCAAAATTTACCATGAAGATCGAAGACGGTATCATGCGTGTCTGGAAAGGCGGCAGCACAGATTATGATTCCAGGGCGATCCTGACAATCAAAAATGCCAACCGTTATCCGGTTCATTTCCTGTTTTACCTGATTGCCGGCGCAAGATAGGATTTTTCTTACGGTTTTATTTGAAAACGCAGAAAATATATGCTATATTACAGGGAATATAATAACCTGAACGCAATGTATTTACGATGGAAGATATAGACGATTTACTGACCAAGCCCGGGCAGGGCGGAAAAAATTCCTATATGGATGATTCCGGGAATCCGTTCACGGATGAGGAGGCTGAGACAAAGCCTCCCCGTGGAGATGGATCGGCTTATCAGACAAAAATAAAAGTCGGAGATGTTCTCATTAACCGTTATACAGTCCTCTCCGAACTTGGCTTCGGGGGGATGGGGATCGTTTACGAGTGTCTGGATAAAAATTCCAAAGAAAAGGTCGCTCTGAAAACGGTCCTTCCGGTTTTTTCAGAGAACTCTTATGAAATGGAGCAGACCAGAAAAAACTTTCAGCTGGTCCACAGACTCCACCATCCGCATATTGCAAATTACAACAGCCTTGAAATTGACGAGGTAAATCGCTCGCTCTATCTCATTATGGAGTATGTCAACGGTCAGGATATCCGGAAATATCTGCAGAAAAGACAGGAAGACGGTTCTTTCTTGAAAAACGTTGAAAGTCTGCTCCGTCAGGCGGCTGATGCTTTGGATTATGCTCATGAACAAAAGATCATCCATAAAGATATCAAACCATCCAATCTGATGGTGGATTTTGACGGAAATTTGAAACTGCTTGATTTCGGGATCGCTTCAGAGATCCTGACAACCTCAAAGAGAAACAATAAGCAGAGCTCTGATCATGCTGCAGCTGTCGGAACGCTGATGTATATGTCGCCTGAGCAGTTCGCTGCGAGAAGCGATAAGCCTGCCATGGATCAGTATTCTCTTGCCGCAACCTTTTATGAACTGATTTCCGGTCGGCATCTGTTCAATACAACAAATGAAGAAGTTCTGCGTAACTGCATCATGAATACGGATCCGGAACCATTGGAGAATGTTCCTCCGGCAGCTGCAAATGCCATTGCAAAAGCATTGAGCAAAGATCCGGCTGACAGGTTCCGGAATTGCAGAGAGTTCGCCGCCGCTTTCTGTGAATCAGAAAATCGCAAAGAAGAACAGCTCCCGCCGCGTCCGGAAGGAAAACCTTTATCTACGGAAGAACGGATTGAGTGTTATGACCTGCGGGAAGATCTGGAAAAAGAATTTTCTGCAGCACCTCCGGAAAAACAATTTTTCCCGGATCAACTCAAAGCTCTGCGCGGAGAGTTTGAATCCCTCCGGGAGGCAAAGCCGGACACCGTTCTGCTTCAATCATTGAAAAGGATTCGGCAATCATTGGAAACTTTGCGGCAGACAGAAAAAGAGGCTTATAAGGCAGATCTCCTGCTTGAGGAAATCCGGAAACTGGAAAAAGAAGCTGCCGAATACCGGATTGTTCCCAGTTATACCTATTCCAAATTGAAGCGTTTGACGCAAGAAACGTTGACTGTTCAGGACTATGCTGTTGCGATCCATTATCTCGGAGAACTCAAGAAAAATATTGAAACAACTCTGGAGTCGGCAAAAGCAGAAGCCGCCCGCAAGAAAGCGGAAGAAGATGCCCGGCGCAAAGCGGAAGAAGCCACTCGTAAGAAAGCGGAAGAAGCTGCCCGGCGCAAAGCCGAAGAAAAACGCCTTGCCGAAGAGAAGAGGTTTGCAACGGCTCTCTGGGTTGCAAATGATTTGACCAAAAAAATGTCTTCTATGAAAATAAACATTCCGGAAGATATGTCATTCCTGAAACGCACCGCAGAGGTTTTGAACGAACGGAACGATTATGAATCAGCGATTTCAAAGTTGGAAGAGTATGTTTCTCTGGCAAAAAAGGCGGTAACTTCGGAAGAGAAGCGGCTTGCCGAAGAAAAACGCCTGGCGGAAGAACGCAGACTTGCCGAAGAAAAACGCCTTGCGGAAGAACAGAGAATCGCCGAAGAAAAACGCCTTGCGGAAGAACAGAGAATCGCCGAAGAAAAACGCCTTGCGGAAGAACGGAGACACGCTGAAGAAAAACGCCAAAAAGAGTTAATGACTCCGTTGTTGAGTAAAGATGGGAAAACCGTTACTGGGGTACGGGATAAGAGTGTTATTCATATTGTAATTCCGGATGGAGTAACGACTATTGGTCCTTCAGCTTTCTCTGACTGCAGAAAACTTGCTTCTATAAATATCCCACCCAGTGTAACATCTATCGGTCGTGCAGCGTTCTGTGACTGCAACAACTTGAAGAGCGTGAAAATTCCCGGAAAATGTAAATATTACAAGGGAAGAGACGCTTCATTTCCCAAAACATGTTCAGTAATACGTCCACATCTTTTACGAGAAATCTATGGTGATTCGGTTGGAAACATGCTGATATCACATGTTATTTACTGGGGCTTGCCATTGTTGACAGCACTTGCAGGCATTTTTATTCATAATTTTCATAAAATGTCAGGAGGTCTTTTGGTTTTGCTTTCTCTCCCATTGGCTGATATTCTTGACGAATTCATTCTTCGAAAGATCTGGACCAATCTGGAGCCATTGTGGTCGTGGAAATTTCTGTCACACTTATATGAAGGTGTTCGTTGGGCGGGTGTTTGGGTCGTCGCTTTCGGTCCTTTACTGATGACAGAGGAAAATGCGAAAAAAATAGGTGTAGGCTTAATCCTTATTGGATTTCTAATTGGATTTTCATATTCTGTTATCTTCAAAGGGATGTTCTATCAAAATGATGAATAGTTTTTTTCCACCAGAGATAAACGTCCTTTCAGATCATTTTTCAGCAACTTGAAAAATCTTGGCAAAATTACCGTTTTGTACGGAGATCTTCAGGTTATTATCAGCGGATTTCTCAAAAAGAACAAAATAATCCCTTTTGGGATAAGCTCTTTTTTTGTTGTCACAATCTAACTCCGAAAGCTCCGGACAGCAAGTCCGGGGATATATGGATTCGACATGGTCCTTCTTTTTACATGTTGTTGAAATACCGGCTTATGAATGAGGCGATTTTCAAAAGAATAAAAGTTTTCAATAAACACAATAGAGTTTTTATTTCTTCTGATTTGAAAAAACTCTGAAAGTGTGGTATGTTAGATAGAATTGATTTTTTATTTGGAAGGAGCTTATTTTGAAAAAAGAATCAGAACAGAGCATTATGCTTATCAACAGATCGACCGGAGAATTGCAGAAAGAAACCGTTTTCGGCGATGCCGCTTTGCGTTTTATCTATGAAACCCTGCTCGGCAGAACACTCTGGGGGATCGCTTTCCATTCCGCAGGTCTCTCCGAAATGCTGGGGCGCCGCTATGATTCACCCGCTTCAAAAAAGAAGATCCCCGCATTGGCTTCCACTCCCGGCTGCAATCCGGAAGAAGCTGAGTTCCCACCCGAACATTACGAAAATTTCAATGCGTTCTTTACCCGGAAACTCAAACCGGGCGCAAGACCCTTTGATGCCGCTCCGAATCTCCTTTCCTCTCCCGCTGACGGCAGACTGTTCGTGTATGAAAATCTCAAACCGACCGATCCGATCCCCGTCAAAGGGGCACAGCGCACCCTGAATGATCTCTGTCAGGAAGAACTTCCGGCAGACTCCCTTGCGGTGGCAGTGATCCGTCTGGCTCCGGTGGATTATCACCGTTATCATTTCCCCTGCGATTGCGAACAAAAGGAAAATCCGGTGGTCATCCGCGGAAAATATCACTCCGTCAACCCGGTCGCACTTGTGAAAAGACCTGATATTTATGTGGAAAACACCCGTCAGATCACAACGTTGGAATCGGATGTGTTCGGCAGTTTCCGTTATATTGAAGTCGGGGCCTTCGGTGTCGGCTCCATTATCCAGACTTCCCAACCGGGAAAGCATGCAAAGATCGACGAAAAAGGGATGTTCAAGTTCGGCGGTTCTACAGTCATTCTTGTTTTTGACAATTCCAAACTGAAATGGGATGCGGATCTGCTGGAAAATACCGGAAAAGGTTATGAGACACTGATCCGGATGGGCATGACTCTTGCCTCTGCAAAAGTTTGATTTCTGACAGGTAAAAAAAGGATATCAAGATGCTGAATCAGGTTGTTCAATTTTTCAGTTCGATTTCATTTTTCAGTACCGTTGCGTTCGGGATCATTGCTATGGTGATCGTGGGCAGCTCCTGGTGTCTTGTTGGGTTGGTGATGGGCGATGCTCCGAAAAAAGGGATCGACTCCAGTCTTGTGCAGTTGTGGGGAGCTGTTGTTGCCACGGTTGCAAGCGTGATCATCATGTTTGCCACGGCGGATTATTCGACGGCATCGTGGCAGGTGACGTTTTATGTTTCTCTGATTCTTGCGATTTCGGCTGCGTTGAACTTCACCATGCTGGAATTGATGTCGCGGGCGATGCAGTGCGGACCCAACGGGGTGATCTGGTCGATCATCCAGTCTGCAATGGTTTTTCCGTTTATTGTGGGGATGATCTTTTTTGATGTTGAGTTTACCTGGCTGCGGGGGGCGGGGATTTTTCTTCTTCTTGCGGCTCTTGTGCTGTTTGCCATTACAAAAGATAATTCCAGCAGCGGTGGAAAATGGAAAATGCTTGCCATTGCCGGGTTGATCATTACAGCGATCCAGCAGAATCTGTCTGTTCTGCCGTCCTATTATCCTGAGGCGGATAAAGTGCCGAGCATTGTCCGGGTGATTGCAACGGAACTCGGGTTCATGATTTCTGCGATCGTCTGGAACCTTATCCGGATGAACCGGGAGCATTGGGAAAAAATCAAATCGAATCTGAAGAACGGAATGCTTTGGAAATATACGATCGCGCTTCAGTTTTTCAATCTGTTCTTCTCTTATACCCTGCATTATCCCGGAATGAATGTAATGGCGGATAAAGGAATGGGCGGGATGTGTTACCCGATGATGGTGGGATCCTGTATTGTCAGCTTCACCCTGTCAAGCATCTGGCTGTTGAAGGAGAAAGTCAAACCGGTTCAGCTTGCGGCACTGATCGTCTGTATCGGCGGTTTGATATTGATTTGCACGAAATAAAAAGGAGAGATACAAGGTGTTTCAGGTATTGCTTGATTTTCTGGATTCGATCCCGTTTTTCAGTTCTGTTGCATTCGGGATCATTGCCATGGTGATCGTGGGCAGCTCCTGGTGCCTGGTAGGGCTTGTGATGGGAGATGCCCCGAAAAAAGGGATCGAACCCAGTCTGGTTCAGATGGGCGGCGGAATCTTTTCTGTCGGTTTCAGTCTGGTGATCCTGCTCCTGACTTCTGCGTATTCCACCTCCAGCCCGAAAGCGACCTTTCTGACCTGTCTGACGTATTTTGTTGCATCCATGATCAACTTTACCATGCTGCAGTTGATGGCAAAAGCGATGCAGCTGGGACCCAATGGAGTGATCTGGTCGATCATCCAGTCAGCTCTGGTATTCCCGTTTATGGGCGGGATCATCTTCTTCGGAGTCGAATTCACCTGGCTGCGGGGGGCGGGGATTTTCCTTTTATTGGCGGCTCTGGTTCTCTTTGCATTCACCAAAGACAACAGTAAAAACAGCGGCGGGATCAAGTGGAAACTTCTTGCGTTCGGCGGTATGGCACTTGCTGCGATCCAGCAGAACCTTGCAACGATGCCGTCATATTATGAAGCTGCCCGGGGTGTTCCGAGTATTGTTCGGTCTCTCAGTGCAGCCGGTGGTACACTCTTCATGGCGATCATCTGGAATGCAGTTCAGATGAATCAGGAACGCTGGGCTCAAATCAGGAAGAACGTCAAAAATCTGACGCTGTGGAAATACATTGCAGTCTTGCAGCTGTTTGGTTTGGTCTTTGCTTACACCCTGCTTTATCCGGGGATGAATGTAATGGCTGATCACGGAATGGGCGGGATGTGTTATCCCATGATGGTCGGCTCGTGTATCGTCAGTTTTACCCTGGCAAGCATCTGGCTGCTGAAAGAAAAGATCCGTCCGGTCCAAATTGCTGCCTTACTGGTCTGTATCGGCGGTCTGATTCTGATTTGCACCAGGGCATAAAAGCCAATAAGAAAGGGGCTGTTACTTCTGCAACAGCCCCTCTGATTTTTTATTGCTGAAGAGATCAGGCGAACAATCCTCTGAGGATATCTGCGCTGACTTTCAGATCAAGTTCCGGTGCCCGGAGATGGGTGTCATGTTCAATGAGAACCCACTTGTCATAGTTGTACTTCTGAAGTTCTTTTGCGATTGCTTCATAGTCCAAACCGGCATTTCCGCCGCCGAGTTCACAGAACCGGAGACGATCCCACCAGACATCCAAGCCAACATTCAGATCTTTGTAGAAAATATCCTTGAAGTGAACGGCTGCCAGTCTGTCATGATACTTCTGAACGGTCTTGACACAGTCACCGCCTGCAGCGTGGAGGTGCGCAATATCCAGCAGGAGAGCCGCTCCCGGAACGACCTCCATGAACTTATCCAGTTCATCCTGATTTTCGATGCAGGTTCCAAGATGGTTATGGAGCGCGGCTTTCAGGTTGTAACGCTTTGCTGCATCCACAAACGCATTGCAGCGGCGGCAGTAATCATCAAACGGAATATTGCGGGTGCAGGGAACAGTGATCCAGATATACTCTTTGCCAAGAGCTGCGGCACAGCGCATGGTCATTTCCGGCGTTGACATGGAACAGCTTGCAAAATCCATGCCCATGCTGCGGAAAAGAGCTGCGTTCCGGATCAAGTCGGCTTCCGTCGCACCTTTGACCCATTCGATCCCGTCAAGCCCGATACCTTTCAGCAGTTCGAGCCGCTCTTCCAGGTTCCAGCAGCCGCCGTACCAGACATCCATACCGTAATCGGCAACACCTAATTTGTTCTTCATCGTTTCAGCCCCTTACTTTGTGTAAGCTCTCATGACCTTGGCAATACATTCACCGACCCGTGCGGCAACATCATCGGTTCCGAGGAAGGTGGTGTTGCTGCAGCACATGACACGGTTGTACATTACGTCTTCGCAGACTTCGGTGTCTTTCTTGATGTACATCTTTCCGGGAATGTTCCAGACCGGGCTCTTGTAGAGCGGGCAGCCCCAGCCTTCGTGGATCAGCAGACCTTCTGCGCGGATGGCGGCGTAGATATCAGCACGGCTGACACCTTCTTTCACAAATTCCGGCTGAAGCAGGAAGGTGACGAAGTAGTAAGCTCTGGTATCATCGGCATAGGAAGAAGCCTGCATCTTCACGCTGGGGATATCTTTGAGAACATCGCGGACGATCTGCGCGCTTCTTTCGCGGCGGTCGCGGAGCTCTTCCTGATGAGCCAGCTGATCCAGAATGATGAGTGACTGGAAGTCAGTCATACGGTACTGGTGGCACATGAGACCTTCCTGCAGGGGAACTTTGGGGTCGAGGAAAGAGTTTCCGATATGGGATGCACGGAAGATATCGTCAGCGAGTTTTGCGTTGTTGGTGGTACAGCAGCCGCCTTCTGCAGCGGTCATGAGCTTGGAGAGCTGGAAAGAGAAACTTCCGACATCACCGAGAGAACCGACTCCCTTGCCGTGCTGTTTTGCGCCGTGAGCATGGGCGCAGTCTTCGACCACTGCCAGATTGTGCTTCTTTGCAATGGCGTTGATTTTATCCATATCTGCCACGGAGGAGAAAAGGTGAACCGGGATGATCGCCTTGGTGCGCGGTGTGATGGCTTCTTCGATTTTGACGGGATCAATACAGAGAGTGTTGGGGTCGATATCAACGATCACAGGGGTTGCGCCGACATAGAGGGGAGCTTGAGCTGTCGCGATCCAGGTCACGCCGGGAACGATGACTTCATCGCCGGGTCCGATGCCGAGAGCGATCAATGCACATTCCAGAGTGGTGGTTCCGTTGCACATCCAGACAGAGTATTCAGCATCCTGGAATTTTGCGAACGCGGGCATCAGTTCCTTTTCATGCTTGGAGTAGCAGCCCCATTTTCCGGAACGGTAAAGCTCGATGAGTTTCTGTTCTGTTTCCGGGTAGGCAATGGGCCAGGACGGAGTCAGGCTGTTCAGTTCATTTTCGGCAAAAACGGGTTTGCCGCCATTGATTGCGAGTGTGTTTGACATGTTTTTTCTCCTGTTATGTTATTTAGCTTTCTGTTCAAGTTCGATCAGTTTATCCGCAACAAAATCGGAAATGTTGTCGGCATATCTGTACCGGTGACGGACCGGATAGCAGTGGACTTCGTAGAACCCGAAACCGCCGCCCGGTTTCTTTGAATTTGGATCCGGATATTCTTTCATGATTTTTTCTGAGGGGAAGTACATTCCGTTTCCGTTTGCCACCGTGACCGCAAACGGGTAGTCAGCCGCTGATCTGCTCATCAGTTTTGCACCTTCTTCCACGAAATATTCTCCGGGAATGAAGAGAAACGAGAGCTTGCCGATCCGCAACGCCTGAAAATCATGAAGAACTGTCAGGTCATCACCTTTTTTGATCTGCGCGATCATTTCGTCGATCCGGTTGGCGCGTTCCGCTTCATATTCATTGATGGCACGGAAATCAGCGGCATCTTTTGCCAACTCTTCCACGGTCTGTTTTTTGACCGGGACGCGGACGGTTTCCATTGCGCTGCGGATGGTCAGGTCGGTGAGTTTTTCCCCGCCTGATGCAATGCCTTTTTTCAGGTCTGCAATGTAAAGTTTTGCTGTATAGAAGTGCGGATTCTTTTCTTCAGGAATATCCCGGGCAGTATATCTTGCATTGATATCGCCGCAGGGACCGAGCAGGAAGAGGGGCATGTCCGCCAGTTTTTCATCCTGAATCAGTTGGTTTGCTGCGCCGCCCCAGTCGGAAGAGGCAATTTTATAGAACGGACCATTCATGACGATTCCGTGGACTCCGTGACTGTGGAGCAGAACTTTACAGGAGCCGTCCGGACGGATGAATCTTGCCCAGCGGATGGTTCCGTCTGTGCTGTCTTTTTCCGGATCGATCCGGTTTGTACCGAGCTTTTGGGAAAGTGTGCATTTTCCGGCTTCGGCATAAGCGATCTCTTCTTCATTGTAGAACGCCTGCTTTGCGACTTCCATGACGGTATCTTTCCAGTGCTGCTGGAAACCGGGATCCGGAATGCCGGAACCGCAGAACCCTTTGTAGAACAACGCCGGCGCACTGTGGGTATGTGTTGCCGTAAAAGTGATGTAATCCGGGTGAATGGAATACTCCGTTGCGATCCGGATCCGCATTTCTCTGGCGTAGATATCATCCGTCGTACAAATGTCGGTGTAGATGATCATTGCGCGCTTTTCCCCGTCGTTGAACGAGAAAGCGCGGCAGTAAAGATCACCCAGCGTATGCGTATTCCGTCGTCCGGCGAACATGCCGTAACCGTAAAGTTCTGCAAACTGCGGGATCTCCAATTTTTTCTCTCCGCATCCGATTTTGAACATGATAGAATCTCCTTTATTTCAAATTCTTTTCAATGTCAAGCAGTGTATCTGCAACGAAAGAAGCGATATTGTCCGGGTATTTGAAACTGTGATTCTGCGGATAACCGTAGATTTCATAGTAGCCGAACCCTCTGACTGTACCGCCCGGACGGGGGAAGCGTTTCATGCACTTTTCAGCAGGATAATAACCGCCGTTTCCGTTTGCCACTGTGACGGTGAAGGCATATTCTGCTTCGGAGCGTTCCATGAGGGCAGCACCGTCTTCAATAAAATACTCTCCGGGAACAAAAAGGAAGGAGAGTTCGCCGATCCGCAAAACTTGAAAATCTCTGTTTTTTGTCAGATCATCCCCCCGCTTGATCCGCATGATCATCTCATCAATGCGGTTGCCGCGTTCTGCTTCGTAAGCATCAATGGAACGGAAAATTTCCGCATCAGACGCCAACTCTTCCACGGTCTGTTTGACTGCCGGCATACGGACTGTTTTCATAGCGGAACGGATGGTCAGATCTGTAATTTTCCTGCCGCCTTCTGCAATGCTTTTCTTCAAGTCCGCGATATAAAGTTTAGCTGTATGGAAGTGCGGATTCTTTTCTTCGGGTATATCCCGGGCAGTATATCTTGCATTCAAATCACCGCAGGGACCGAGCATGAAGAGGGGCATATCTGCCAGTTTTTCCTCTTTGATCAAATGGTTTGCCGCACCTGCCCAGTCGGAGGATGCGATCTTATAGAAGGGACCGTTCATGACGATCCCGTGGACTCCGTGACTGTGGAGCAGGATCTTGCAGGATCCGTCCGGACGGATGAATTTCACCCAGCGGATATGTTCATCGGTAATATCTTTTTCGACTTCCACGCGGTTCTTGCCGAGTTTTTGGGAAAGAGGAGCCTTCCCTGCTTCGGCATGAGCGATCTCTTCTTCGTCATAAAACGCCTTTTCAGCGACTTCCAAAACAGAATTTTTCCAGTAATCCTGATAATCCGGATCGGGGATCCCGAACCCGCAGAATCCGCTTCTGTAAAGCGGCGGCGTGCTGTGGGAGTGTGTCGCAACAAAAGTGATATATTCCGGATGGATGGAGTATTTTGAGGCAATTTTAGTTCTCAGTTCCCGGGCGTAATCATCATTGACATACAAAGAATCTGTATAAATAATCATTGCTCTGTTGCTGCCATCATAGAACGAGAAAGCGCGGCAGTAAAGATCTCCGAGTGTTCCAAGATTCCGCCGTCCGGCAAAAAAGCCGTATCCGTGCAGTTCAATAAACAATGGTACATTCAGCACCTTTTCAGCACAACCTGCTTTGAACATTTTCATGCCCTCCTTATTTTTGTTTCAGGTCTCTGAGGGCTAATATAGCAATGTTTTCCGTTTTGTAAATTGCCAAAACGAGCAAAGTGTTATCATTTTTGAGCAAAAAACGATTTTTTTTTACTTTTTTATACCGGCTGCCGGAAAAATCAGACTTGTTTTTTGCACAATCTGTCAGCCAAACCGGAGTGCCGGACGACTTCAGTGTTCAAAACCGGTTCGATCAGTGATTCCGGACACCAGAGTTCCACACGTTTTTTTGCCCGGGTAATGGCGGTATAAAGCAGTTCTCTTGTCAGAATCGGTGATTTTTTCTGCGGGAACGCAATCAGCACATTATCAAAACCGGAGCCCTGTGATTTGTGAACCGTCATGGCAAACACCGGTTCGCAGGGCGGCAGTTCGAACGGCAGGAACGATTTTGGCTCAGGATCTTTGATTGATGTCGGGAAGTAAACCCGGGGAACACTATCAATGTTCCAGAGGATCCCGATATCACCATTGGAAAGACCGGTGACTTTGTCATTCTGCAGGATCATGACGGGAAGACCTGTTGCATCATCCCGGTTCATGCGGAAGAGTTTTCGGCAGAGCTTGTTCATATTTTCCACCCCGGTGTTTCCGGTTCGGTGCGCGCAAAGGATCTTATAATTATCCAGCAGGAAGTATGCCTGTTTCATGCTTTCAACAGTTGGCTCCTGTATCAATGCTTTGATTTTTTGCGGAATATCGGCAAAAAATTCTTTCAGGAGTCCTTCGGGCTTTTCCGGGAGTTCTCTTCTGAAGAAATCAGCGGTCGGGATCATGATTTCTGCTTTGATCTGTGCGGCATTCTGTCTGTTCCGGATCATGGAGCTGATTTTTCCGATCTGGCTGTTTTCATCGAACCGTCGTGAGATTTTGAGCTCTGCAATATGTCCGGTCAGGGGCGATTCAAAGGATTCCGGGATGATCCTCAACTCCTGTTCCGGTGATTCTGTCAACGCGATGAAATCTTTTTTCCGGTCAGCAGAAAGGAGATTGAACGGCACATTTTTACAGAAATCCCCCAGGACCGCTCCGGCATCAACGCTCGCCAGCTGGTCCTTGTCGCCCAACAGGATCAATTTTGTTCCCGGCTTGAGAGCTCGCAGCAGCTTGCACATCAGGGGCAGGGAGATCATGGAGATCTCATCTGCAAGAAGAATATCTGCATCAATAGGGTTTTCCTGATTCTTTCTGAAATTGGGAGTGTTCCACTTTACTCCGAGAAGAGCATGGATCGTTCCGCAGCATTTTTCAGGATTTTCCGGGTCTATCAGCCGTTCCAGTTCTGCCCGGACCGCTGGTGTGCAGTTCAGATCTTTCAAACTGTCCCGGATGGATTCTGCCAGCCTGCTTTGGGCTTTTCCTGTTGGGGCGCAAAGCATGATCCGGGGGAATTTTCCGTTCGATTCATATTTTTCCAGAATCAGAGCCAATACAGCGGCGACGACTGTCGTTTTTCCTGTTCCCGGTCCTCCGGTAATGATCGTCAGCGGGGAAATACCTGTGAGATATGCTGCAAACTTCTGCCAATCAACATGCTCAACCGGTTTTTCCTCGGGCAGTTGAAAGAACGGGATCACGCTGTTGAACTTTTCTTTTCCGGGATCGAATGCAGTTTCCGGCGAGCTGACAAACTGAAGGATCCGTTCTGCCAACTCTTTTTCATACATAAAATACCGGTTCAGATAAAGTCTGCCGCAGGAATCAAGAACCAGCGGGATATTTTGTGCAGCATGTTCGTCCTTCTCTTCTGTAAGAGCAATTCCCCAGGGGGGCGTCAGGATTTTGCGGAACTCTTCGACAGAGGGAAAAAGAATATTTTTGTCAATATCTGCATCATCTTCATTTTGAGTGAGTTGCTGAAAGAAATCCGAAAAAGTTTTTCCGGAGAATTTGTTCAGATCACAGCAGGTATGTCCCAGCCGGACTGCTGCAGAAGCGATTGCCGCAACTGCGTAAATCAGCGGATCATCCTGCCTGCTCTGTTCCTGAATATAAGCTGCAAAATGTCGGTCAATAGAGGCGAACGGCATGTTTTTCAATAATTCGATGGTAAGCATCATTCCACCTCCGCGATGTCACAGATGAGTTTGAAATCAGGTTTGTCAGCATAAATTCCGCGTCCGGGAACATTTGGATCAACGCCGCGCAGGAAAAGATAGATCGTTCCTCCAAAGTGTTGATCATAAATCTCTTGCGCAGTTTTTCCGAGCCTCAATGATAAGAACCGGATCAATGCGGAAGAGTAGAGCAGAGACTGGTAAAGATAGAATTTCTGCCACATCTCTCCGAACAGGTATTCCGGAGCAAAACTTTCAAATGTTCCGTCCAGAATATCGGTCTTCCAGTCAACGATGAAAAATTTTCCTTTGTGCCGGAAGATCAAGTCGGCGGAGCCGGTATAGAATGTCTCATCTCCCGGAAGATCCCTGAGCGCAAAGAGGTTATCCAGTTGATCCTGTTCCAGCCGGCTGCTGAAATGATGATTGAGGATGCTCCCGATACGGACAGGATCAAAATTCCGGTTCAGTTTGAAGTCGAAATCCATTTCTGAACAGCGGTCGGAAAGGGCGATATCTTCAAGTTTGAATGTAGAACCATCCCCGAATGGCAGCGGTGCTGAAATCACGTTCCGGAACATCTCTGCAGCAATTCCCGCCTTGTCGCCGATATTGACAACGGAAAGATACCGCTGGATCAGGCTCATCAGATTGTCCGTATTCCGGAAATCCAGTTTTTCAAGGATCGTATGACATGCCGTCCCGAAGAGGTCCCCGCGCGGCAGAGTGAAAACATCTGCAACTGATTGATTATCAGATTTTTTCTGTTCCGGTGCAATGCTTCCGGATGTTTCTTCATCGCTTTTTGCGCGGCGTTCATTCCTGCGGAAAAACTTATGAGCGGAAGAGTAGCTGATCTTCGGTGTCGGAACCGGTGTGACTGTATTATCCCAGTGATATCTGGAAAGTTCTTTTTCCGGAGTTTCTGTTCCGTCAAAAGCTGTTTGCTCATCCTCCGGATCGACTGCATTGTCCATCCATTGCAATATTTTCTCCGGGAGCTTCTTGTTTTTCAGACACTCTGAGAATTTTTCCATGACATCTTTCCGGGGCTCGTTTGCATTTTGTGATTCGAAGAGCCACGCGGCTGCGCCCTCAAGTTTTTTGGGAACGGGGAGATAAGTTGCCCGGCTTGCGCGGGTCAGTGCCACATAAGCGATCCTCAATTCTTCCTGCAGAGATTCCAGAAAGGCGAGTTCTGATTTTTGGCTGTCAGTGATCCTGTGGAAGATCCTGTTGTTCCGTTCCGGATCATGATATTTCAATGCTTTTTCAATTTTCAGCTTGTTACTTGCCAGATCGGGCAGAAAAACGATTGGGAACTGGAGTCCTTTGCTGTTGTGGATGGTCATGATCCTGACTGCCGGAGCATCGGTAGGAAGGATTACTCCGCTTTCCAGGTCGGTTCTGGTGTCCGGCGAAATCTGTTTCCGGAGCCACAACAAAAGCAGTCCGAGTGTTTTACTTCCCTGTATTTCCCGAGCTGTGAGCAAATCCCTCAGCTGCAGCAGGTTGGAATATTTCTGCGCGCCTGTCACAAACCCGGGATACCGCTTATGGATTTGAAATTCCTCCATGATCTCCCGGAACATAACAGAAAAACCGTGTTGTTTAAAGACAGCATTCATTCTGGTCAGAATTTCCTGAACTTCAGCCATTGCACCTTCGGAATCAGCTTTTTCGCAAAGTTTCCGGCAGTTTCTGTCTCCGGTCAGTTGAGTCTGCATCAGCCAGGTCACGGCTTTCACATCCGCCGGGTTCAAGAGGGCAAGCAGAAGCTTTTCCAGATCCCTTGCCTCCTGGGTATCATAGATGCTTTCATTCTGATTGACAACGTAAGGGATCCCGCGTTCCTGAAGTTTCTTCTGGAAGAATCCCATTTCCGTCCTGTACCGGAAAAGCACCGCAATATCAGAAGGCTTGATGGGAACATATTCCTCTTCCTTGCCGCCGGGTGTCTGCACATTGGCGTTCAGGAGCGAATGGATCTTTTCGGCGCAGATTTCGCAGAGTGCCGGTTTGCTGCCTGCACCGCCCAGACAATGGAACGGTACTTCATCTGCAATCCCGTTGATTCTCAAGGGATTCTTTCCGGAACTCTTTACCGGTTCAAACTGAATGGAATCGTCTGCAAATGGATTGTCATTGATAAGGAAAACTTCATTGACTCTGTCAACCAGGGTATCTGCCGAACGGAAATTTTTGCTCAGGGAACAGGTGCATGCTTCTCCAACAGCCTCGACAGCTTTTTTGTAGGTAAAGATGTCCCCGCCGCGGAACGCATAGATTGCCTGCTTCGGGTCGCCCACCAGAAAGAGAGTAGACTTCTTTCTTCCCGTCGGGGAGAGATCGGGAGCAAAGATTTTTGTAAAAATATCATACTGTATCTGATCGGTATCCTGAAACTCGTCAATGATGGCTGCTCTGAACTGGTTCCGCAATGTATCTGCCAAAGTGGAACCTTCAGCATTCAATGCCTGGATCATCCGTTTCTGCAGGTCGTCATATGTCTGGAAATTATTCCGCTGTTTCAGATTCATAAATTCATCTGTAACATTTTTTCTGATCTGAGAGAGTGTACTGACCCGGAGCCGGAATATATTTTCAACGATTTTCTGCAGTGTTCCGCATAACTGAGGATCGGCTTCTGAAAGTCTCCGGAAGTCAATTTGACTTGCCAGATTTTCAATATTCTGCCAGCCGAATCCATATTCCACAGGGGAGTCCAGAAGCAGTTCTGCAGGAAATTCCGGTTCGTTAGCGTTTGTGCTTGGGATCATCACTTCCGGATCAAATTTACACAGAGATTCCCACAGAGAAAAGATTTCTGCGGCAAGTTTTTCCGGCGGTTCCTTTTCCTCCACATCGAAAGAGATCTCCGGATGTTCGATCAAACCGACAAAATCTCTGAGTGATGGCGGAACATAGTTTCCGGTATAAGTAACTTTCGCAGGATTGTAAAATTCATCCTCCGGATGCAGAATATAATCATCTTTGATATCCCCGCCGCCGCCCTCAAAGCTCTGGTCGAACGGGAGCAGACCGCGATACAGTCCGACATATTTTCTGTTTTCCGGGCTGTAGCAGATCTTGCGCCACTGGTTCCGGATCAATTCCATGATCTGTTCTTTAAGTTGTTCGCTGTCGATCAGGTCTGTCTGAAACAGGATCCCGCTTTCGAAGGCATTTTTCTTCAGCATTTTCTGACAGAACCCGTGGATGGTGCTGATAGCGTTGTTATCAAAATCAAGCATTGCCGCCTGAAGTTTGTCTCTGGCATCTTTGATTTTCTCTTTATCGGAAAAATTCTGCAGCGCGTTTTCCAGCAGGGCTTCTTCTCTGGAGAAATCCATGCTATCCGGAATTGGTTCCCCTTTATAACGCATATCAAGATATTGATAAGAACTCTGTATGATCTTCCGGATGCGGTCGGAAAGTTCTGCTGTTGCCATCCGGGTAAAGGTCACAATCAGGATCTGGTCAATGGTCAAACCTTTTTCGATGATCAATCGGACTGCCAGGTTCTGGATATTGTATGTTTTTCCTGTTCCGGCGGAAGCTTCGATCAGATAAACTCCGTCAAGAGAACATTTGCAGGAATCAAGTTCGTTTCTCCGGCTCATTCTGTGATCTCCCTTCCGCTGTAAAATTCATTTGATGCACGGCATACCATTAATCTGAACTCTCTGGTCAAATCTGTTTTCTTGAAGAAAAGCGAGGCACAATAATCACCGCAGATTGCTTTTTCCACCTGTCCGCAGTAATCGGCTGTGTCAATGGGATCTTTCCGCTGTTTTCCTGTCCGAATCTCATTGACTTGAGCAACCTCCCGGAAAAACGGGACCGGATGTTTCGTGCCCATGGAACGGATCCGTGCAAGCTGAATGAGTTTCTTCCGGGCAGTTGCCTGATCCAGCGGTGCAAGCGTCATTCTTTCATCCTCAAATTCGCATACCGTTATGGTATAATCCGGCAGTGCCGCCGAAAGAAATACATGCCGGAGCCATGGACTGATATGATGTTTCGGTTTGTTCCGGGTATTTTGAAACATAACAGATTTCCGGAGATCCGGTGTTACAGGAGCTGATCCGGTGAAAACAACACTCTTTCCGTTTTCTGTGGTGCATGTCACTTCAAATGCGTTTTCCTGCTGTCCGGAGTACACTGTCAGAAACTCTTCAGCCAGGATTCTTGAAGTCAATATCTGAAGACTTTCGAAGAGTTCTTTTCCGACCCCTTCACAGGGCAGCCTGACGGTTTTTGTCAGAAACTCTCTGAGCTGCTGATAGTCGATCTCTTTTCCCGGATTTTCTCTGACCCATGCAGCGGCATACTGCACGATATTCTTCTTGATATTGTACGCCTCCAGCCCATTGATCAGGAACACTTCTTCATTTTCCATCGAATTGCGTTCAAACTCTGAAAATCTGCCTACGTTCCGGTGCGAGAGGTAATATTCCAACGGACTGCGGTAGAATTGTTCCAATTCATTCAGAGAGAGCCGTTCCGGAAGTTCAAAATCTGAAAGCTCCATGTTCTGCAGATCGGGGAAAACGATTCCGGAGATCTCCGTTCCGGGATTGATCCGTTTTGCTTCTGCAGCATCAAAAGCCGTTGCAGAATAGGAAAATTTCAGAGCATCGCTTCCGTCAAAATAGGAGTCTGCAAACGATTGAAGATTGTGTTTGACATAATATGCGTTCCGGTTATTGTCTTTATCCAGGCGGGCAAGATACTGGATCAGTTCAGCCAGCGGTGGAGTCGGAAACTCTTCGGAGTTGTCTTTTTCATTCTGCCCCTTGTAGAAAATCAGCAGCTTATCCTTTGCCGCCAGTAATGTTTCCAGCAGAAGATAGCGATCCTCCAGATTCTTGGAACGGTCGGTTTTCTTCATATCTTTTGCGATCAGATTGAATCCGGGGGCAACATCCCGCCGCGGAAATTCCCCGGCGTTCAGCCCGAGAATTGCAATGAGTTTCATCGGGATCGTCCGCATGGGAACCATGGAACAGAAGGTGATCTTCCCCCGGAGGAATGCACTTGCTGAACTTGCTGAAAAATCTGTATTTTCCAGAATATCCAGAACGACAGCAAACGGGATCTCCGATTTGCAATCTCCGGATTCAAAAGCCTGTTCTCCAAGGAACCGGATCAGCTGGGCTCGTTCCTGAACGGCGGCTGGTTCCGTAGACAGGAAAAATTTATCCGGAAGTTCCCTGAGCATTTCAAACCACTGCCGTGGCGTTTTTTGACCTTTAAACTCTTCTTTCAGACGGAATAATTCATCAAGAAGATCCAGGAAATATCCGAACTTTTCGGTCCCGGCTCCTTCGGCAAAATCCAGCGGCAGTTCCGGAAGATCCAGCTGGGAATCAAATTCTTCGCTGACCGCATAGCCGAACAAAAGCCGGCGGAGCCCCTGTCGCCAGGAGAAGTTCTCAAAATTTACACCGCATACATTTTCTCTGTGAGTTCCGTCGATCCCCCAGCGGATCCCTGCAGCTGCGCACCAGTCCCGGATCTGTTCAACATCATTGACCGAAAGCTGAAATCGATTCTGCAGAGTCTCCTCTTCCAGCAGGGAAAAAATATCTGAATTACTGTAGTTCGTATCCGGCAGATGAAGAATTTTCAGCAACGCGGGCAGGATGGCACCGGAATCTTTCAGAGAACGGTCGGCGATGGAATAGCAATCTGCAAGCGGTCCCGTTCCGAAAACAGTTTCGATATGCGGAACATAATTTTCGATATTGGGAGCTGTTACAAGGATCTCTCCGGGTTTTCTGCCCTTTGTTTTGATCTCATGAAGAAGCCGGTCATGCAGGATTTCAACTTCCCGCAACGGCGTATGACAGTTTTCAATCAGGATCGAACCATCAGGAGAACACTGTTTCGAGACGTTCCGGTTGTTCCTGATATCGTATTGCAAACATTCCAACATCGTTTCCGGGGCGGCATACGGAAAACTTTCTTCTGCACAGTTCCAGGTCTCCGAGGAAAGCAGTTCTTCAAAAAATGCCCGTCCCTGCGCTCCGAGAGCCTGAAGCAGAGGATTCTGCTCACTCTCTTCTCTGTTGCTTTTTTTCTTATTTTCCCAATAGTCCGCTGACGGGGCAAGGTAGAAAAGGGCAACATCCTGATATTTTGCAAGAGCGAGAAAGAATTGGAGGAACCGTGGCGGCATGGAGCTGATCCCGAAAATGGAAAGCCCTTTCTCAAACTGATCCCCGGTATATTTTCCGGCTTTGTCGATAAAATCTGTGATATAGCGGTCAAGGGTGAGGTCTCCGGAAAATAAATCCCGGTAGATTTTCGCCTGCCACTCTGCAGATTGCGGCTGGTCACACCATTCCGACACCAGCTCCGGACGATAGGTCCTGTACTGTTCGAATGTCATGGCGATCTGGCGGGATATCTGATACTGTTTCCGCATGTCGGGATCATTTTTCAGATAAGAAGCAAGCTCCGGGAGCTCCGTCTTGTTTTCGGAGAGATAATAAAAAATCTTCCACGTATCGCGGTCGACTGTGTGTCTGTTCAACTCTTCTTCCGCCGAGGGATAATACTCTTTGATGGTCTGTTCAACGGCACTCCGGAGAAAGGGCATTTTCAGATTCATTGCGATTTTCGAATGTTTTGCAATATACTGTTTCAGCCATGTTGCGATCCCCTGAGTCTGCACGGTCGCAATGACCGGCTTCAAGGGATCGTTTCCGGTGCCTGTCTTGTAAATCTTTTCCAGAAAAGTTCCGGCAAGAGATTCCAGACTGGTCGATACATAAAAATGAAGTGCCATTAAAATTTTTCCTCTGAAAACTGCTTTTGGTCAGTATATACCAAAATAGATTTTTTTCAAGTAGTTTTTCAGAGAATCGCAAACAAATTTCCGGCATTCCGGTTTGTCAGCTCACTGATCTCTTCCAGAGAAACGCCCCGAACCGCTGCAAGAGCTTCTGCAATCAGCGGGATATAGGCGGGAGTATTCTCTTTCCCTCTGTGAGGAACCGGCGCAAGATAGGGCGCGTCCGTTTCCAGAAGAATTTTGTCCGCCGGATAGAGTTTTGCCAGAGTCCGGATATTTTCCGCTTTCTTGAACGTGATCATGCCATTAACGCCGAACCATGCACCGAGTTCTGCAAACCGCTCCATATACGCGGGCGAACCGCTGTAACTGTGGATCACAAAACGTCCGCCGGATGCAGAAAAATCTTTCAGGAGGTCATACGTCAGCCGGTATGCTTCTTCGGAATCTTCCTTGTCGCGGCAGTGTACGGAAACCGGCAGGTTCATGGATAATGCAAGATCAAGCATCTGCCGGAACACCCGGAGCTGACTTTCATGATCGGCAAAATCATAATAGACATCAAGTCCGATCTCACCGACAGCTTTCAGTTTACCGGTGGCTGCAAAATCAGCAAAACAGGCGGTGTCGCCATCGAAATTCGCTGCTTCGTGTGGATGAACTCCGGCAGCAAAAAAGAGGTTCGGAATATTCTGAACAGCCTTGCATAACATCTGTGCATCGGGAATGCTTGAAGCGCACGCCAGAATCCCGGTGATCCCCTGATCCAGAGATTCTGCACAAATTCTGAGTGCCAGCTCTTCCGAATCAAAATGACAATGGGTGTCTCTGAAAGAGAGCATATTCATCAGCCGATGGTTTCACGTCCGAGACGTTCTGCAACGACCTGATTTTTTTCGTTCATAACAACGACTTTCGGACGGAACGCTGCAGCTTCTTCGGGTGTGAAGTTGGCAAAGCACATGATTGTGATGATATCGCCGACGCTTCCGCGATGGGCTGCTGCGCCATTGAGACAGAAAATGCCGGAACCCGCTTTCCCGGGAATTGCATAGGTTTCCAGACGAGAACCGTTTGTTGCGTTCACGACAAGAATTTTTTCATAAGGAAGGATTCCTGCCTTTTCGAGCAGTTCGATATCGATTTCCAGACTTCCTTCATAATCCACATAGCACTGAGTGATTCTGGCTCTGTGGATTTTCCCTTTCAACATTTCCAAAAGCATTTCCATTTCTCCTGCTGTTGATTGCATGATTCTGTAATATAGCATACTTTTTGAAAATTAAAAGCAGAATATGCACCTATTTTTGTGTTATTTGCAAAAATACACTTGAAATTATAAAACAAATATGCTATAATCTGCAAACTTTTTTGTGTGAGGAACATTATGGATGCGACTGATTCGTTTAAATTAGTAATTAGAGCAAAAAAATTGTCTATACTGGAAGGTCGTCTCAATTATGTGATAAATAATGGAGAGTTTTCCGGAAAACTTTTCTTTCGAAAAGATACAGTTTTAGAACTTCCCCGCAAGATGACTCATATTTGGATTTATGGCAGAAAAAAGCTTTTTGCCCCCCGGCTTGAAAAAGAATTTTTGATTATTCCCAATGAACGCTGCCATACTGCTGTTGTGGAAATATCTAAGGATATGACTTTCTATGTACCTTTTGTATCACGAGTTATGCCGACTCAAATGCTTCATGCTGACATCAAATACGAGAAATTTGATTCAGGAAAATCTGCAAATCGGATAGTTGTAACCCGCAAAACCAGTATATGGAAAAAAATTTGCAGAGGCTGTTGTTTGTTTTTTGCTGTTTTTCCTATCGTTGGGATTTTAAACGGAGGACTCTGGAATCTTTTATTTTTATGGCTGTTTGTTATCGCTGCAAACTTTTATCGCCAGCGAAAAAGTATCTCTGTGGATTTAGATGACCCATTTGTTTTATATCTGCGTTCTTTTCAGGACGATGATAAGACTCGTAAATCACCTGCGCCTTTTACATCTTTAGGTCGAACAGAAGAAGAACTGCTTGTTGAACTTTTGTTTGATATTTCCCCAGTCGTTGCTATCGGGAATCCCCGTGATAAAAGCTTGCCTCTCGGGGCGGCACGTATTTATGTCGATGATTCAAAATGGCAGGAAACTGTGCTTTCCATGATGGATTCTTCCGTGCTGGTTGTCTTACGTTTGGGGGAAACCAGTAATTTTTGGTGGGAAGTATCTCAGGCTTTGAGCAAATGTCCGAAAGAAAAATTACTTTTTGTTATACCTTCGATGAAAAAACGGGAGAGTGCTGACAGGCTTGCTCAATATTTTCGTGATTTAGGAATTACAGTTCCGGAAGATTTCTGTTTGACTGTTCGAAAAGTACGAAAAGGATCAATTGCCGGGATCATTTACTTTAAAGATGGTGTTCCTGTTTGCGAACAAGTGAAATTGTCAAGATTTATAACATATTCAGAATCTGTATATAATCTTTTGTATCTGTTATTCAGAAAGTTTGGATTCAGAGAAAAAAAGATCAATCGCTCAAAACGAATAATTGCCGTTTTATTACTTTCATTGTTGCTGGTATTACTGCCAATTATTTTCTTTATTGTTATTTTGATTAGGTTGCTGTGGAATTTAATAACCGGGGGTAAAACGGAAAAAAATTCCTGAGTATCTATCAGGAAATTATCGGATTTCAGAACTGAATAATGCTATAAAATTTATACAAAATGTAATTTTTTGAGGTAATTTCAAAAGTCCGGCAAAATTTGGCTGAAAAGAGATTGTTGATGAGCTGAAAATGGTAGGTTGAGCGTGGCTACTCACAGAGTAACCACCGAAAACGCCCCATTTTACAGATCGCAACAAGAATTTTCTGACATTTTTGAAGACTTTTGAAATTACCTCTTTTCAGAAGAGACAGTAAGCTGACATTGGCAAACTGGTACAACAGTTATTTATCACTATAATGTTCGGATAATGATGCCGCCTGATGCTGTTTTACCGAATAATTTTATTCAGCAGCTTGAAAAACAGAAAAAAACTGCTATATTTCACTCAATATGTGTTTGGGGTGCCGTTCCTGAAGTTGGAATCGGCTGAGATCACACCCATAGAACCTGAACCGGATAATGCCGGCGTAGGAAATCACAGATGTTCGGATTGACCCCGTCGGGGCAGATGCGATTTCCAGAAAAATGAAAGGGAAACCATCATGACAAATCCGATCGAGAACACCATCTCCGATGCCATCGTCCGCTGTTTCGCGGAAAAACTCAGAACTAATTTGACCGTTGACGTCGCAATTGTCGGCGGAGGTCCCTCTGCTCTTGTGGCTGCCAAAACTTTGGCTGATGCAGGGATCCGTACCGCAATTTTTGAACGGAAACTTGCACCCGGCGGAGGAACCTGGGGCGGCGGGATGCTCTTCAACGAAGTCGTCGTTCAGGATGATGCACTCTACATCCTTGACGAGTTCGGGATCAACCACAAACCCATCGAAAACGCTCCCGGTTATCACAGTCTGGATTCCGTGGAAATGGCAAGCGGTCTGATCTTCGGTGCACTCAAAGCCGGCGCAAAGATCTTCAACTCCGTCAGCGTGGAAGATATCGTTTTCCGCGATGAAAAAGTCGGCGGACTCGTGATCAACTGGACCCCCGTCGAACGTTTGGGAATGCACGTCGACCCCCTGACGGTTCTTTCCAGCTGCGTCCTTGACGGAACCGGACATCCCAGCGAAATCATCCGTCTTGCTGTTGAAAAAGCAAAGATCCAGCTTGATACTCCCACCGGATCCATCCTCGGTGAACGTCCCATGTGGGTGGACAAAGGCGAAGCCTCAACCGTCGAAAACACCCGTGAATATTTCCCCGGTCTGTTTGCCTGCGGTATGAGTGCCAACAACGTCATGGGCGGTTACAGAATGGGTCCCATCTTCGGCGGCATGCTCATGTCCGGAAAGAAAGTTGCAAAACTCATTCAGGCTAAGTTCGGGAAATGAGTATTTTTACAACTTTGGAAGAACGGCGCAGAGCCTTTGAAGAGTCGGATGTTTATCCGGTCATCTCCTCGGAATTCTGCGCCGGGAGAGATCCCCTTTTCATTCTGGAAGAGATTCTCAAAGGCGGCGCAAAAGTCGTTCAGATCCGGGAGAAAAACATGGCGGACAAGCCCCATTTTGAACTCCTGAAAAAAGCCCGTCTCCTGACAGACTCGTTCCGGGCTGTCATGATTGTTGATGACCGCGTAGACCTGGCACTGGCTGTCGGTGCAGACGGTGTTCATCTCGGACAGGATGACTTGCCGCTGTCTGCCGCAAAACAGATCGCTCCGGAATTGCTGATCGGGACTTCTACGCACAATCTGGACGAAGTCAGGCAAGCCCAGCTGGACGGCTGCGGATATCTGAATATCGGTCCGATTTTCCGGACCGGAACAAAACAGCTGCCCATGGAACCGCTGGGCGTGGAATTGCTCAAGTCTCTGATCCCGTCTGTAAAATGTCCCTTTTCGGTCATGGGCGGGATCAAGTTGGAACATCTTCCCCTGCTGAGTTCTCTCGGTGCAAAACACATTGCAGCCGTGACAGCTTTTACAGCCGCAGAAGATCCTGCCGGAGAGATCCGGAAATGGAGATCAGCCCTGCGGTGATTCCCGGAGCTGATCCTGAGATTTTCTGTTAAGCGCTGTTCCCCATACAGGTGGGTAAATCCTTCTGCTATTTTTACTTTAAGATGGCATTTCGATTTTTACATCGTAAAAATCGGAATGCCGCAAAAAGGTTTGGAAAAAAGGGGTGGAGTTTGAGGAGGGGAAAAAGGACCTTTCCTGAAAAGGGCTTTTTC
>JAFTJI010000099.1 GCA_017456495.1 Lentisphaeria bacterium
GTAATTTCAAAAGTCTTCAAAAATGTCAGAAAATTCTTGTTGCGATCTGTAAAATGGGGCGTTTTCGGTTTATCCTCCATAGCTTCAGCGAAGGAGGATGGCAGCCACGCTCAACCTACCATTTTCAGCTCATCAACAATCTTTTTTCAGACAAATTTTGCCGGACTTTTGAAATTGCCTCTAAAAATATTTATTTTTACCGGAGCTTGATATTCACAAGGCTCTTTCAAACGAGATAATCGAGCAGTTTACTTGCGTGATTTTCTGCTTTCTACTATTGCCTTCCGCTTTTTTTGCGATTCTTTTTGATCCTTAATGACAAATATATACTTGCATTTTTCAATAAAGCATGTATATTAATACAATTCGAGCCAATTTAGCTCAGTTGGTAGAGCAGCTCATTCGTAATGAGCAGGTCATCGGTTCAAGTCCGATAATTGGCTCCATTTTTTTGCCTTTTTCAAAACCTAACTTGTTTATAATCAACAATTTACAACTTTTTCGCTTTTGCTTTTCCAAAAATCAAAAAAATGCCTAAAATGCACGCAAAATGCAAAAACGACGCACGGATTACGGAAAAATTACGGAAAATTACGGAAAATTACGGAAAACAAAAAAGTTAATGATTAAAATTACGGAAAATTACGGAAAAAATTACGGAAAAAACAAAAAAAGCAAGTTTTTTATTGCCTTGCTTTTCCTGATCTTTATTTTTTATTGTGATAGTGATATTCTAAAATCTTGATTTTATTATCTATCATTTTTTCAACTTGCTAAGGGGTTAAAATATTAGCTTGCACTTTTGTTATCTATATTCTGATTGCAGATAAATCTTTCTGCATGTTTTGCAGATTCTATAAAAAGATATTGCCAAAATAGCAAACAATAAAAAGCAATGCCGCGGATATGCCTCCCTTAGTAAGATATTCTATGAACTCTTTTGAATTTTTGATTTTATCCATTTTGCTACACCTTGTTATTTATTATTGTTAAGCTAGTCAAGATATTTTTTTAACTCTATAAAACCTTGCTAATTCCATCTGCAATACTTTTTAGTGTGGATCGCTGATTTAAGAGAACAGCAGATTTTTTTATCAATGTAAACAGTAAAATCAATATCTTTCATAGCTTGTTTTTTTACTGCTGAATATTGATATACTGTTATCGGATATTTGCCTCTGTATTCTCCTATGTTTGCTGTAAATAGTTTTTTGTTTATCATTTGAGGTTTTAAGTTATCATAATTCAGAATATCAGATATTTTCAGATACTTTCTTGTATCAAGATCAATAGGGGTATTATTATATGTAGGAACTATAGATTTTCCATTTACAGCCCCTAAAAAGGCTGTATTCTAATACATATAAATAAAATCATCTGATAAAAGCTAACTATTACAGAATGTATATATATCCTGACTCATTACTTGAACATCTTCAAACCTAGATAAATCAATATCGGAATATAGTACATAGATCTTGTTATAGTTTGATACATATTTTTTTATTGATTCAAGAGAAAAAGTAAAATAATCAAGATTAGTTACTTTCTAAAAAACTATATCAACATTTTTTTCAGCACTAACAGATAATAAACCTTGATAATCTTTATTTTCTAATTTTTGCCAAAAATTACGGATAAATAATAAATCATCTGCAGTAACAGATATATTTTTATTTTCGAGGGATTTTCTAAAGTTCCTGAGCTATGATAACAGCTAATAATTATAAGATAATATATGATGTTCAAGATTGCAGATTTCCCCTAAAAAATCAATTCTATGATCTAATTCCGCGTTATCTTGATTATGCCCCTGAATAATCTATTTTCCATAGCTTAAACTTAAAGCTAAATGTTTTTTACAGCATGTTAAACAATCCATATTTTTCATTTTTATTCACTCCATATATACTCAAGTCCTATAATATTTACTGTATCAGTTTCCATAAAGGTATCTATATTATCCCCGCCGTTTACCTGTCCATCTATAACCCAATTTCCCTATAACCAACCGTCATTATTACAAGTAGGTTTTGATCTTACATTATATAATGAATAGTGTGTATGTAATGGGAAATAATAAGTTTCCCCGAAATTCAGGGAAATCTAATACACTGATTCTGTAATATTGTTAATATTATTATTGTTTGGTTTCCAGTTCCACTTATTATTTTTATCAATAATTTTGAACTTTATTCCGATTGCTTTTTCAGGTGTTTTTTCAGTTTTTTCAATGTAAAACTAACAAGCTCTGAAAATCCAACTCCCCAAAGTTACAGAACCGTAATAGTTATCATGCTTTCCGGATTGCCATTCTGCTTTCATACATAAACTATTAGAGTTCTAACAGATATTCTAGCTCCATCCTGTCCCCTTACGCTAATAATATAAATACTGCATATATCCATTATTTATTATATATGTAGGGTAAACCCCATAAAGGGATCTGTCTGCAACATGTTCCCTGATAAAAGCATTGATTTCCGATAATCCTGAATCTGCATTTAACTGCTACTAACAACTAACTGTAAAATAACCATTTTCATAATGTCCACCAGTTGAAACAAACTTTTCAAGTGTTATTTGATCGTTAGGAGCTGAATAGTTATAACATTCTACACCGTAATCTATTGGCTGATCTTCATACTTGTACTATTCTGTAATCATTCTTGAACCCTCAGGGCATGTTTCGCAACCTGAATTACCGTATGTAGCACAATCAACCCAATAATCAGTATCATTCTCTAAACAATACTTATTATATTCTGTTATGTAACTCCACTTTGTTACGCCTATATTAGTCCACCAGCATTGCCCCTTGATTCCTAATACTATTTTGTATGATAATGAATACTGATCTAAAAATAAAGGCTTCCAGTAGCCCTATACACAATTACGCCCCTAACCAGTTAACTACATTCTGCCGTAATACTAATCAATAATCAAAGGATATTTACCGCTTGAATCTTTTTCTATTCCGCATTCTTTATAAAAAATCTAAGCAAAATCATCATAATTCTAATATGTTCCTGTAAGATTATACACTTGAATCTATACAGCCTCCCAACATGGAAAATACCATTCCTTGCATTCCGTCCAGTCCTAATTCCACTATTTGCACTATTCCCAATCAGATATATTTTTAACTGTAGCTGTCCCGCATAATCCTTTTTTAGATGATACTTTAATTTGTGTAGGAATCGCATATTCCCAAGTTATCTAGCCGTTAGTAACTTGATACACCATAGTTTCAAAATACCAACTGCACTAGTTATAGGGTATCATAGTTTCACAATTCAATGATCTATACTTGATTCCGAAAACGCCCCAACCGTTTAATATATCCCCATTACAAGGGCAATTCTAACAAGAGATTATCTAACCTTTATCATTAGAGATTATCTAACCGTTTTTATTTTTCCATACTTGCATAAAAAAATCACTCCTAACAGTTACCTATAGGGATTATTTTCAACTATCCATTCTGAATAGCTAAAACTCCATCACCTTCAGGAAGATTCAGAGATATTTTTAATTTTCCGTTAACTGATTCAAGTTTCAATGGAGCTGATACTTCTATTTTGTTCTATAAATAATCAGGCTAATTATCATCTTGATTTATTTTGACTTTATACAATCCCTAAACCCTGAAATCTAAACTTGTATTATTATCAGTTATCTTAACAGTTGAATCTGAACTTGTAAAATAAGATGGATTGATATTGATAGTCGTTGTTACCCCTATTTCCTATTGATTTTCAGGGTTAGGAACTTCTATAAATCCTATGTTGATACTATTATTCTAACTTGATAATTTATCCTGTAAATATGCAGGGAAACAATCATTTTCATTGCTTTTCACTGTATAAGTATCTAAAAAATCAGAATCAACTATTCCCCATGATACACCGCCTTTTGCAGTTCCAGTTAGTACATATTTGCTGTTTTCCGCTGTAGCCTATGGAGGGGTTGAAACATTAGGGATTCCGTTAGAATAATCCCATAACATTACAGCTTGCAAGGCGTTTTCCGATTTTCCCCCATTCCATAAAGATAAATTTCCGTTTTGTTTCTGAAAAACAAAATTGCCTGTATCACTTGATACTTGCTAATCAGCTTTCCATTTCACTTCTTTACCCTCTAAACCCTAACTGATCTATACATGATTAGCTAAACTTCCTATAACTTTAACTTGCTAATCATCCTATGTTTTCCACATTAAACTACCGCTTGTATTCAGCAATTTTTGTTTTTTGCTTTTATCGTAACCGTTTATTTTATGGTACATGAAATAAGGCTTGATTTTAGTTGTAATTACGCCCTAATTATCAGTTGTTTCCTGTTTTCCCCCTATTAAAGATAAATTAGGGTAATCATCATCCCCCATAGCACTATGAAACTAAAATTTATTCCCTAAATAATCGGGCTGATCTTGCTATGTTACTTTTACTTTATATGTATCAGAATTAGCATAAATAAGAGAATCTATATATTGTTCAATCCATAAACCGCCCCCATTATCATATCTGATAGAACCTATTCTGTAATTATAGATTTTATTTTCTTTATCGTAAAAAGCAAGATCATTTTCAGTGATTATTACAGCAGATTTTTCTTTTTCATTTACTGAACAATAGATAGAACTATCTGCAGATACAGATATATTAGTATCTGCTGTATAGATTATATCATCACCGATTTTTACAGCTCCCTGCATAACGAAAAATGAAAAATCTGAAAGAATCCAGTTATTTTTTACTGATCCATTATCAATACTTGTTTTTGCGAAAATTGCAAAAGGAGTTTTCAGCCCTGCATAACTTACTACAAAGTTACCTAATATTTCATTAGTTACTGTATATTGTTTATGTTCATTTTCAGCAGTAACTTTAACTGTTCCTAACGGGATTGAAAATACCCCTCTTGAACATGGTACATTATTAGTTAGTGAATCAGATTTTACAAAGTAAATATAAGGAGTATAAACAGGGTTTAATGAATCCCCATTAAACAAAGGATTATATACCATTAACAATATAACATGATATTCCCCCTAATCAGAAAGTTTATCAAGAGATATTTTTTGATCTTGAATATAACATCTGTTTTGTGCCTAATCGTTTATTTGTATTCTTCCGTTTTGAACAGATAAAAAATCAGAATCATTCTCTGTAATAACAGATAACTTAAAAGGATATTTGATTTTTTGACTGCCGTTTTTTCCTGTTCCATTGTTAATACATGATATAGTGATTCCGCTTGTATTCTGATTGATCTTTATAGATTGATTATCACCGCTTAAACGCTGAGTTTTCAAATAATCTATAATCTGATTGATTGTTTTTACAGCGGAATCCTTAAAGGGCTGTCCTGATTGTAATTTAGTAGGTATCATATATTATCATTCTCCATATAAATCTTTATCCCAACCGTTAGAGTCACCGCTTTTTGTATAAACATTTTGTACTATCCAATGTTTTCCATCGTAACTAATAGAACTCTAATCATGTTTCCAGTTTCCAACATTCAAACCGAAAGTATTATCAGGTGATTTTATTGTATTGATACTTTTTTCTATTGCATTCCCTGCTGAATTAGCTGTGTTATATTTTGCTGTTTCAGTAACTACAAAAACAGCAAAATCATAATATTCTACACCTTGTTTTGTAGGTTTTTGCAATATTCCCCAATATTCCCCATTTTCAGCCTGCTAAAGGGGTAATTCCCCTATTGATTTAATCCATGCGTATTTCCCCCTATCAGATACAGGAATAATTGTATCTTTAGCAGTAGTAGCCCATGCAGGGAGTGTTACTTTCCCTAAACCTATTAAATAATGATTCCACATAGTCAAATAGTTAGGTAAACCCTATAAAGGTAACTGTATATTCCTAACTGATAATGTAGCAGATTTTTTTCCGGTTACTGTATCTGTTCCAACATCATACTAATAACTATAAACTAAATCAACCTGCCATATATTAGCGTCCTTTTGAGATTTACTAATACTTGTTAAATATCCTTTATACTCTTGATAATAGTTTCCAATAACAAGAGAATTGATTTTAGAATCAATCTATGTTTCATTTCCGTATAAAGTTACATTGCAAACATTTTCTGTTTGATTTTTTGAAATATTGATACCTTGAAAAGCTGTATTTATCATATCAACCCCGCTCCTACAATAATAGTTTTCATTTGAGATAGAATATTAGCTGTTTTAGCTGAATAATCTTTAATTTGAGTGTTTATTTTTGCTATATCCGTAAATACACCCCCACTTGCAAAACCGCCTCTAGCCGTTAAAGAATTAGTTTTTTCAGTATAATCTATTTTCAGCTGTGGCATATTATCAAGTTTGTTTTGCAGATTGTATAAAGTTTCAATTTTTTTCCTTTGCTCATCATTCAAAGTTACACCATATTGATTTTCATACTGAGCAATTTTCTTTTCTATATCTGCTGTTTTCCCTAATCCTTGTTTATGGTATATTTGCCATAAAATTTCCTGAGCTTCATTAGTGAATGCTGATTGTATCTGTACCCCTGCAAGTTCTTTCTTTTTTTGCATGATAATACTTATCTAACCCTAATCTATATTCAGCCCTTGTTTTTTAAGATCGTTAATGATTCTCAATCTTTCTATCTACTCTTTGCTTGCAGTCGCTTGTAATCTTGCAAGCTCTAACTAATTATCTAAATCTTGCTTAATGTTTTTGTATTCTTTTTTACTCTGTAAATCCTTTAAGATACCTTTTTTAGCTAAAAGATTTTTAATCTAACTCTAATCTATATTCAACCCTTGTTTTTTAAGATCGAAAACTATTTTCTGATATTCAGCCTAATCTATTTTATCTTGTAAAAGTAACTGTTCTATAGTGATCTGATTCTATAAAGTATTATTCTGATCTTGATAATATTTTTCTGATCTTTTTTTCAGCTTATCTATTTTCTGCTGAATTTTCAACTGTTCAAACTGAGCCTGAGCAATATTATACTACATTCTAACATTCAAAAACGCCCTAAACATATTCAAGCCTGTATTTTTCTTTTGTATCTTTTTGTTTTTGCTTTTTTAGAATCGTATCTTGTTTCAGTTATATAACCATTCATAATCAAGTATCGGCAATATAACATCATTGCCGGTTTTGTTTTGTTTCAGTTTTATCATTTTTGAATTAAAATCTATTTCGTTCCATTCAAGATTACAAAGATCACCTAATCTAAGCCCTGTATAGAATGCTAAACGGAATAAAGGAATAATTAAGCCACTTGTATCTTTATCTTTGCTACTAAGAATTAACTTTATTTCCTCTTCCGTGAAAATATCTCTTGTATTTTTTTCATGTTTAACTTTATCAACTGTAGTAAATGGGTTAATGGTGAAACTGCTATTCCTTAAAACAGAATCAAAAATCACTGAACAAAACATAATGATTCTATTAACAGAATGGGACGAAAGATTAGAGATAGTTTGTTTTTGTTTTATAATTTTGCCGTTCCTGATATATTCTGATTGATTATTATATCTTCCGTGTTCCTTGATATAATCAACATAACCGATAATATGATCTTCCGTTATCTCTGAGATATATTTAACTTTATCATTCTCTAAAAATGAACAAAAATCGAACCAATAAGCAAGATACTGTTTTTTTGTTTTCTCTGCAATGTTTTTTCTATTGCCTTTATTCAAGGCAATATTTACCGCTGTCCTAATCTCTATATTCTCCGATCCTTTAATTTCGGTGATTCTGTTCCGGTGATACTCAATCGGATTAACAGCTTCATTTTCGTTTTTTAATTCTTCTTTTCTTTTTTGCTCAAACGCCTTTGCCTCTCTTTCTGTGGTACATCCTTCACATGTTCCGTAAAATCTTTTGCGATTAACCATAAATTCATAATAGAATACATTTTTTTTCTTTTTGATTGCCATTTTTTAGCCTCCTTAAAGTGTTGATTTCAGGTAAAATATACACCCTCAGAATGCAAAATGCAAACAAAAATTACGGAAAAATTACGGAAAATCTTTCATTTTTTAAGCGTTTTGAGTTCAAAATAGCCGTTTTTTCAGCTCATTCGTAATGAGCAGGTCATCGGTTCAAGTCCGATAATTGGCTCCATTTTTTTGCCTTTTTTTGGCTTTTTTCCATGTAAATACCTCCGAAATATCACTTTTCTTCCAACTTTTTTCCTTTTTTTTCTTTTAATGGGTTGTTTTTTTTGCCATTATGTCTTATATTAGGCTTGGTGAACCTGTTTTATGAGCGGGTTACCGGTAAAAAAAGGATCTTATTCAGTGCAACATAAATAACAGAAGAGAAGGAGTGGGATTTTTATGGACAAAACGCAGAAAAAACATTTTACATTGATTGAACTGCTCGTGGTGATCGCCATCATCGCGATTCTGGCAGGTATGCTGCTGCCGGCTTTGAACAATGCAAGAGAACAGGGACGTGCAAAGGGTTGTTTGAACAATATCAAACAGACCGGAGCGGTTTGTCTGTTATATGCAAACGATTACGATGATGTTCTTCCCTTCAAGGGGCATACAGATTCCAAGACGGGGATCAATTACGGCGCATATTTTTCAAGCGGTTACCATTGGCAGGATGCAATGTATAAGGCATATAATGGAAGTGTAAACAAAAATCTCTCCATGTGTCCGGCAACACTCACAAAATTTAAACCTACAGTCAATACAACCTATGGAATGAATAATTATCTGGCTGCCGGGACAATGATACATAGCAGTTATCATGCAAAATTCAATGTTCCGATCCGGAAAGTTTCTCAGTTGAGAGCAGCCTCTAAAAGTGGACTGATGGTCGAAAACAGAGGTCACGGCGGTTGGGGCGGTAATGAATCAGAAACCGCAACAGATGCAACCCGCACCCACTTTATCCATAAAGAACGGGCTAATGCTGTTTTTATCGATGGCCATGCAGAATCCAGAACATACTCCGGCATCCCTTCCTATGAATCGACCCTTTACACTGCAATGAAAAAAGGGCAGTCTGAACGGCTCAATACTTACTTTCATATAGGCGAAGTTTTCAGTCATACAGCCACAGCTTACCCCGGATTGTAATACCAACATAGAAGGACGTTTTATATGAAAAAATTTTTTGTGCTGCTGGCATCGGCAGTTTTAGCAGCAGTTACGGCGGCACCTGTTCCGCAGGATCAGAAACCGTCAAGTTACAAGTTTGATCTGACCGGAAAAGGCTTAAAAAAACTCTCCTCCGGTGCGTGGCTCTGGAAGATCCCGGCAAATAAGGAACAGCAGAAAATCGTCTTCGATCTTGATGCGCTCAAAATCATGCCAAATGATTTTGACGAGATCAGGGTCCTCATGAAAAACACAAAGGCGAATTCCGGGCTGATGGTCCGCATTACGGATTATCCCTCCAAAGATCAGCTCCGCAGCTGGTATTCCAAGACGGATATTCCCCTGAACAAAGTGACCGATCTGCGCTTTGATCTGCGTTTGGATGATGATGGCTGGTGGCACGGCACGAAGCCAAGAGGCGGACGGAAACTGGAGATTTCTCTCATTAAGAAATACCGCCGCACACCCGGTGAGCCCCCCGACCGGGAAACAGAAATTTATGCGATCGAACTCATCCGCCGCAGTGCCGATATCTCTTTCGATGAAATCAAAGCAACGCTGGAAACCACATGGTTCAGCTATGTCTGGCGTTATGAACTGAATATTCTCAACCGGGAATCCTCCGAACGGAAGATCGACCTTGTCCTTGATACAAAAGGCCTCAAATATTTCAAGCCGAGTTGGACAAAAAAGAGTTTGAAACTCAAGCCCCGTGAAATGGTGACGATCCCCCTGGAACTTTCCATCAGCAAACGCGATGCCGCAAAGCTCCCGGTTCTTTACAGTGAACGGGTTCTGCCGAAACTGATTTTCCCGGATGCCCCGGAAGTCTTCCCCCTCATGGGATACCGTCCCCGTTATGTCTGGGGAACGATCCCTCTGACAGAAATCAAGTATCAGCTGGATCTTCCCAAAACGGAAGCTGACAGGAAAAAACTCATTGCCGAAGCAGACAGAGATGTTGCGAGACCATTCAGTGTTCCGCCGCAAGTCGTCCCGGCATACTGCGCTGTCTTCAAGCCCCGTGAAATGGAAGCTCTCAGCTTCTTCCGTGTCCGTGACCGGAAAACCGGAAAAGATATCAGCAACCTGCCGAATGTGACAGCTTCTTACATTTACCATCACAATCAGCAGACATTCTCTGCTATCAAGCGGATGGGCCAGGCTTACAAGTTGACCGGCAACAAGGCTTATGCGGAAAAGATCCGGGATATTCTTCTGGAATATGCCTACTGGTTCCGGTTCCTGCCGCCTCAGGCGCCTTCCTCCACTTCCGGCGGATCACGTCTGACCTTTACGACCCTTGACCTCAGCTACTTCCTTGCTGACGGCGCAGAAGGTTACGCGGCAGTCAAAAACTCCGGAGTCTTCGGAAAACGGGATATAGATCTCATCGAAGAAACCATTTTCCTGCCGCTGATGAAAGAACTTTATACTCATAATATTGAGTTCACCAACATGCAGCTGCACCATATTACAGCATACGGAACTTCCGCAATCGTTCTGAACCGGGCACAGAACCTGTTCGGCGACGCACTTTACGGTGACCATGGGTTCCACAGTTTTCAGGACAAAGGTTTTACCGCTGACGGTATGGCACTGGAAGGCGGGGTCTACCACTGGTACGGCGTTGTGCCCCTGCTGAAGTTTGCCGATAAAATGCGGGGAACCGGGATCGAACTCATCGGCAAAAAGTTCAAACCCATCTATGACTACGGAATCAACAACTCCCCCAACGGCGTTGCCGAAGCGACTCTCCGCAACACCTATGTTGAGGCTTGGAGACTCTTCAAAGATGAAAGATATCTGCCCACGCTGAAGTTGATCAAAAAGCTCCCCGAAGGCATTGATCCGAAAACCGTTCCCGATACTCTTGATCTGCCAAGCGCACTCCAGAAAAACAACGGTTATGCTTGGCTCCGCGAAAGAAGCAAGTACGGTTTCCGAGCTGTTGCCATCAACTGGATCATGGGCTGGGATCGTCTGGAACATGACCGCCTGAGCTATCGTCTGTTCGATGAAAAAGGGATGATCTCTCATGAAGTCCACCGTGTCGGCTACACCAATCCGGGCGCGGATATGGAAGCAACCATCTCCCACAACACAATCGTTGTTGATGAAAAAGATGCAGCTCCCAATTCCTCAACGCTGGCAGTTTTCCTTGACAGAAAATCCATGCCGGCGTTCCTGATTACAGAAAATCCGGAATCCCGGCTCTACCCCGGCATTGATTTCTCCCGTGCCATGGCGATTTTCGACGGCATCATCTTTGTCGGTGACAAGGTTCATGCCATCGACGGGAAAACCCATACCTTTGACTGGCCCTTCTACAATCCGTGGCAGCCCTGGACAAAGCCGGGAAAACTGGAATTCAACGTTCCCGGCAAGTTTGACAAACAGCTGAAGACCAGCTATAAACATGTAAAGAGTTCTTACTGTTCCCCTGCTGCAGACGGTTTGAAAGTGAACGTGGATATTCCGCAGTCCACCGCCCTGCGCGGCTTTGATGTCCGCCTGAAACCGGATAGAAAGCTCTATCTGAACTTTGCGCTCCCGAACCAAACAACGGTTGCCAAGTTCATGATCGGACGCGGTCACAATCCCAAACCGGGTCCCATGCTTCTGCTCCGTCAGACAGGAAAAGGTGCAGAGTTCGCCTGTGCGTTTGATATCGTGAAAAACGGCGCAACGCCCCGGATCAAATCTGTCAGAAGCGTGCCGTTCACTCCGGCACACCCCCTCTCTGCAGTCTGGGAAGTCAAAGCGGATTCCGGAACCTACTACGTCATCGTGAACAGAACCGGAAAAGAACTCAAATTCGGAAACATGAAAACAACCAATAAACTGGAGGTTATAAAGAAATGAAAAGATTGCTGATCGGTGCGATTGCGATCGCAACATTGGGAGTTCAGGCTGAACTCAAAGACAAGGTGTACAGATTCATGCCGCTGCAGAAAGATCTGACCGTTCTCTCTGCAAAGGGTGCGCCCACCAATGAGGCGAAATATAACAGAAAATCAACAGCATTGACCCCTGATTTCAAAGAAGCAGCTGTCAACGCCCCCCGCTTCTGGAATGGCGGTTTGCTCATTGAACACGGAGGAAAAACGCTGGAACGCGGTGCAGTCAACTGCCTGCCTGCCGATGGAAAGATCTTCTCCGTTGCAGGAAAAAAAGTCGCCGGAGTTTATAATCAGGAAGGGCTTGAATTTTTCGGAACATGGGAACTCAATCCCGTCAAACATCAGCCCATGCTGAGCGGTTCTTACACCTTCTCTTTCTATGCAAAAGGTTCCGGAACTCTTTCTGTAACTCCGATCCTGAAAGTCGGCGGCAAAGACAAAGCTCTGCCGGAACAGAAGTTTGCTCTGACCGGAAACTGGAACCGTTATTTCATGAAACTGGATGCCGGAGCAAGAAACAAACCGGCTCAGATGGCGGAAACCATCCGGGCAAAGTTCCAGGGTCAGAATGTTGTCATCTCCGCACCCATGCTGGAAGGACCTTCTGTTTATCCCAATATCCATGCACCTACAACCTATGTCGCCCCCGGAAAATTCCGTGAAGCAGATAAACTTTCTCTGTCTGTCATGACTCCCGAACTCGGCAATGCAGGTGCGGTTGCATTCAACTGTACTCCGCAGGTGATTTGCGGCTGGTTCGATCTCTTCGCCACTGATGGAAGCTGGAGACCCCAGATCGCTCTCAGCTACAATATTTATCACAAACATGCTTACCGCTATCAGGTCATCTATCATGGAAAAACCTATAATTCCAGGAACATCGCTTTTGAAGCCGGAAAGACTTATCACTATGTTCTCAACTGGGACAAAGATAAGTTTGCTCTCTGGGTCGACGGTGTGAAAGTCATGGAACACAAGGTTGCAAGCAAGCCGCTGACCAAGAAAGATATCTGGATCGGCAGCCGTTCCATTCAGGCTTCTGCCAACGGTGCATTCAAAAACTTTGCTATTTTCAATCAGGCTCTTACAGATGCAGAAATTCAGGAACTTGCAAAGAATCCTGATCTTTCCGCAAAACTCCGCTGACGAAAATTCGGTTTGAACATGACAAGCCCGCAGAACTTTCTGCGGGCTTTTTAACACTGATCCCGATAAATGTTGGTATTTGGGGAAGCGGAAAAAACTTTTGAGGAAAGTCTTTTCCGCTTCCCCAAGCCCCATCACCTTTTTCAAACCTTTTTGCGGCATATCAATTTTTTGCAAACAAAAAATTAATATGCCATCTTAAAAAAGTTTGGAAATTATCAAATAACCTAAAGCGCTGTTCCCCATACAGGTGGGTAAATCCATCTGCTATTTCAACTTTAAGATGGCATTTCGATTTTTACATCGTAAAAATCGGAATGCCGCAAAAAGGTTTGGAAAAAAGGGGTGGAGTTTGAGGAGGGGAAAAAGCACTTTCCTTGTATATTACTCCCCAGTTATCAGATAGCAGCAGCTCCCTTTGGCGAGAATGGGATTGCCACTCGTCGGAGCCAAAGGTGAAGAGCTGCTGCTTGACAAATGAAAAAGTTATGCTACGGTAACTTGTGTGTATTTTCGGTTGATCTCGAAAAAACACACGGAAGATGCAGTATGAGATCCTTTCCAGATCGTAAAGATCGTTTTTGAGGTAATACGCATCTTCCGTTACCGTGCTCTTCACAAAAGGTCGTAAAAACCATCTTGAACTAAAAGTTCGTATAGTTGCAAGGATGACCAGTGAGGCACAACAGCAATATACAATGGAAGGGATTAAAATGCAAATCCAAAATCAAAAATTATGGGTCGGAATTGATGTTGGCTCCAAGTCTTTTCATGCAGCATTGGATTTTCCGCAGCTGTTTGAAAACCAACCCATGCTCTCTGTGTCAGACTTGCCGGAGCGTGAATTTAAGTTGACTAATGCCGGTACAAAAAGTTTTTTAAGTTGGGTTCAAGCCCTGCAAAGTGATTTTTTTGCCTTGTATTCAGAAGATCCCTTTGATGATTTGCCATTGCATATCGTAATGGAATCCACGGGGGTTTATTCGATTCAGTTGGAAAAAATGATTCTTGCCTTATTTCCCTATGCCAAGGTTGTTATTGCTAATCCTGAACCAATAAAGGCATTTTCTATCTCTTTGAATATCAAAAATAAAACCGATAAAATAGATGCACAGGTCATTGCCAGATACGGCCGCGAACGCACACCTGTTGCTAAAAGAAAAATGTCGGCAGAAATGGAAAAATTGCGTTCTTATGCCCGAGCCAGATCTTTTTTGAAAGATCAGAGGATAGCGTTGGGGAATTATCACGACAATATCATTGATTCTCTGGCAAAAAGAATGTGCACAAATGTTGCTAAATCAATAGACAAGGAAATTGCCGGACTGGATCGGGAAATTGATAAGATTGTTTTAAGCGCTCCGGAAATCAAGCATGAAGTGGATATAATGACATCTATGCCAGGGATAGGTCAGGGAACAGCAGTAATGTTACTTGGGGAGTTAGGATCACTTAAAGATTATCCCACCCGCCAAAAGATAACAGCTATGAGTGGGTTGAATCCTGTAAGAAAGCTATCCGGAACAAGTGTAAATCAAACTAAATTAAGTAAGAAAGGGTCTCCGCTTGTCAGAAGATTTCTTTATATGTGTTCCAAAACAGCAATGCCCCGCATCCCGGTATTACAGGATTTGTATAATAGAGTGCTTGCTAAAGGTAATACCAGAATGCAGGCTCGTTGTGCTGTGATGAGAAAGATGTTATTAATTCTCCGGGGAATGGTCATAGCCGATAAAGAATTTGATAAAAATTATCAAAATATTTCAAAATCGGCTTGACTTTAAGCAAACCATCTCAAAAGTTTTTTCCGCTTCCCCAAAATTCCAATCTTTATCAGATCTTACAGAGAACACTCGTATTCTGCAAACAGATCTTTCTGCAGGAATGTCGAACCGTTCGGCAGAACAACACGACAGGGGACTCCGGCGGGGATCGTCAACGCCAAACGGAATTTTCCGTTCTCTTTCTTCCAATCGACTGTCACTTTTCCGCTGGCAAGTTTGCTGCTTACCCGCAAAGAATCCAATTCCTGCGGCGCAAACGGCTTGATCGTCAACGCAGAAAAACCGGGAGCGGTTTCATCCGGCACGATTCCGCCTAAATACTGGATCATCCACGCCGCAATGTCTCCATACATGATGTGACAATGAGACGAAAAACCTTTCCACTGCTCCCACAGTGTTGTTGCACCGTGATTGATCCAGTTCACCCAGCCCGGATAGGCAGGCTGCATCAGGATCCGGTAGGCAGTCTCGCCATAGCCGTAATCGGAAAGAACACGCAAGATATATTTTGATCCGAGGATCCCGAAGTCGGACTTGTAATTCCGAGCGACAAAAAGATCGTTCAGACGTTTTGCGGTTTTGGCTGACTCCGACTCCGGACACAATCCCCAATAAAGGGCTGTTGCAAGGGCGGTAACGTCATCATCACGTTCAGGTGTATCTGCACATCCATAAAGACCTTCCCCGCGGTAAAACGCTTCATGAAACGCCTTTTTGATGGACTCCGCAAGTTCCGCAAAGGCAGCAGCATCCTCTGTCTTTCCAAGAAGCGCAGCCGTCTTTTTCATCATAACAGCATCGGCATAATAATAGCCGGTAGATGTGATCCGGGTATCAGTCATGCGCTGCAGATCTACCGGACACCAGTCGCCAAGCCCGAAGGAAAGAATATGATCCGTCGCCATGGTGGAAAGATACTTCATATACTGCTTCATCCTGTCATAATTCTCTTCCAGAATGCGCGTTTTTCCGGTATAGACATAAATATACCACGGGATCAGCAGAAATGCACTGTCCCACGCCGGACCGTTCCCCCAGTTGAAGCCCCAGCCATTACTCGGAATGATCGCAGGGAACTGTCCGCTGGGACGCTGTGCGTCGCCCATTGTCTGAAGCCAGTCATAATAAGAAGATTCCAGGTCATAGTGAAACAGCCCCATCTCTGCAGCCATAAGCGCATCCCCCGTCCAGCCGTTCTTTTCACGGTGCGGACAGTCCGTCGGGATCCCGGTGAAGTTGTCAATGAAACTCCAATGGGTATTTTCATGCAGTTTGTTCAGAACAGGATCGGAACTTTCAAACTCTGTAAGAAACTCAAAATCCGTATGTACAACGCACCCGGATATCTCCTTGATCTCTGCCACGCCTTCGATTTCGACCCGGACATAACGGAACCCATGATAAACAAAACGCGGCTCCCACTCTTCAATGCCAGCCCCTTTCAGAATATACTCATCCGTCTGAAACCGGTCGGAGGTCACATAGGGTTCCAAATCTTTCCGGTCGATATTACATTGGTAATGATCCATCAGCTCAGAATAGATGAACTTGACTTTTGCTCCGGCTTCTCCCTGAACCTTGACGTTCACCCAGCCGGTAATGATCTGCCCGACATCATAAACCACCGCATCTTTGGGCGGACCGGGAACGACTTTGACTGCCGGAAGCCGCTGCATCACCTTGCAGGCAGGCATGATCTGCTCCGTCAGGATCCCGCCGGGTCCCGGAACAATACGGGCTCTCTTCCAGCCGGAATCATCAAAGCCGACACAGTTCCAGCCGGGCATCTCAAGTCTGGCATCATAAATTTCGCCTTCCCGCAACGCATCGAACCGGATCGGACCTTCCACGCCGGAACACTTCCAGCCGGAATCAGAGACAACAACTGCAACACCGTCACAATCAAGTTCAAGGATCATTTTCGGATAATCGCGCCATGCCGCACGCTCAAAATACCAGGTATTTTCCGTGCTGCAGTTGTACCAGCCGTTCCCGAGGATCACGCCGAAAACATTCTCTCCTTTCCGGAGCTTTGCGGTAAGATCATACCGCAAATATCTGGAACGTTTGTCATATTGAGTAACAACAGGCTGCAAAACGCCGTCATCAACTTTTTCGCCGTTGAGATAAAGTTCAGAATATCCCAGACCGCAGAAAAAAACTTCCGCCTTCCTGGGCAGCGTATCAAGAATAAAAGATTTCCGGAAAAAAGGAGCCGGTTTGACCGGTGATGTCCTGCCGACAGCCCCACCCGCTCCGATCCATTTACAATTTGCAAATAATTCAGCCATGTTATTTCCTTTCAAAAAAAAAGAATCAGCGGGATATTCCTCACTGATTCCAATTTTCAGATGCTTTCCGCACCATATCGTGAAACTCTTCACGGGAAACATCTTCCAGACGTTTCCCTTTCCTTGCGAGCTGCTCATTCACCTTGATCGCCGTCTCCGACATCCGTTCATGAGTCTCTTCACTTCCACCCGCAAGGACAAAGTTTTCTCCTTTTGTCAAGCGTTTATGCCCGTCTCCGCCGTCAAGACCGAGACCGAGCATCATCGCTTTTTTATCACCCTCCGGCATGATTACTGACGGAACGGCGGCAGACCGCGCATTTCACGTTCGCGGACAGGGGAACCGTCCGGGTTGATCATACGGCAGGTCATAAAGATCAAAAGGTTTTTCTTTTCAGAAACACGTGCCTTGGACTGGAACAGACGTCCGATCAGCGGAATATCTCCGAGAAGCGGATACTGGTCATCAAGAGAGTTGGAGGTGTCATAAACAACTCCGCCAAGGATGATCGTTTCTCCGTCGTCGCAGGAAACCAATGTCTGAACAACACGGTCTTCAAAAATCGGCATACGGATGATGTTTGTGAAGGTTTCTGAAACGTTTTCTTCAACAGAAACTGTCACAGGGTAACTGTAGTCGACCCAACCCACATGTTCGCGGACGTTCGGCTTCAGAGGAAGTGTGATCGTTCTTCTGTTGGCATCAATTTTCGGCTGAACATCAAGACGGACACCCATTTCATCTTCTTCCAGTTCAGGAATGGAGGATGTAAACAGAGGAACGCTTCTTCCGCCGGATGCAATGGTACCGACTTCTGCTTCTTCCCAGTCTGTCGGGAAGTACTTCTTGGTAACCATTTTGATGGTTGCAGGATAGTTGTTTGTAGTGGTGATTCTGGGGCAGAACAACACATCCGCAGAGTCGGACTGGTCAATCGCTCTGACAGCTCCGCTGATAGACAAACCATTGTCATAGTTGGTGTACTGAGCACTGAACAGACCATCCATCACAGTTCGGTTGCCGATGTCATTCACATTACGGACAAGGTTGGCAGAGTTGGGACCGAACTGCAACTGGCGGCTGCCATACTGAACAGGGGCCTTGCTGTAGTAGTAAGTCTGGTTACCTGTCGCAGCAACAGTCTGTCCGGGAGAAACTGTCCCGAGATATTGATATTTACCGCCGGATCTCGAATATACGTTGGCAGTAGCGGAAGAACCCAACCCCAAATCTTCAGAGGTAAGAGTAATGTTCTGACCGCCTACAACAAATTGACTTCCGGTCGGGACGTCATTCTTTGTATTGGAAGCCTGACGGGAAACCTGATACTGGAAACCGAGCTCTTCAATATCATTCATAGAAACTTCCATGAACTTTGTTTCGACCAGAATCTGAGCCTCAGACTTATCATGATCGTCAAGATACGCCTTGATCTTCTTGATATTTTCCGGAGTATGAGTGACAATCAGACGACCGGAAATATATTTGACCCCGGTATTATCGCCAAAGACAATTCCAAGTTCACTGAAACAATCCTTGAGAGAACCTTTTTCGATCAAACTGTCATAAGTTGTCTTTTCAATCGTGAAGATATGAGTTTCATGCTCGTCGAGAGGTGCACCCCGCGGAGCAATCACAACAGCATGATCTTCGATCTTGTACTTCAAGCCGCTCATATTACAGATGGACTGAATAACATCTCTGAGAGAAACGTTACCGGTAAGAATGGTGATCGTCTTTTCTTCATCGGTGTTTTCAGCTGCACTGCCGCCCTCTCCCGTTGTTGCAACCTGACCATTGTAAGGAAGGTAAACAATGTTCACCCCCATATTATTGTTCATTTCATAACTGCGGGTCTGAAGTGATTTCAAAACTTCTGTAAGAAGTTCATTTTCGAACTCAAGAGAAGGAATGATGATGGAGTCAAGTCTTTCATTGATGGACTGTGCAGCCTTATCCTTGATGATAACATTTCCTTCAGCAGGTTTCAATGCTTGAGGAGCAGTGTGACTTTCACGGGGGATCAGAGGAATGACAGGAGTCCAGATCGCTTCAGAAATATACTGCTGACGTGCGACATTTCTGCGACGCTGACCAGCCTGGATCAACTTTCTGTTTGTCTTTCTGATCGCCATGATCGCTTCGGTGTTGAAGGGATCCATGGAAAGAACCTGTTCATATTTATTACGGGCAAGAGCCCACTGACCTTCAGCAAACAAAGCGTCTGCCTGACGCATGATAAGATCAATGGAGAAAGCTCTGCCTTGCGTTTCCGGTACAACCACCTCTTCCTTTGTTCCGGCGACATACTCAGCGGAACTCTTCATGCGCTGGAACTTGGCAATAGCATCCTGCATTCTCTTCTTGCTTGCAGGCCAAATCGCAGCAGCTTTCGTACATTTTGCAATAGCTTCGTCAAAGCGTTTCAGATCAGCAGAGGTAAGAGCTTCATTGTAAAGCTGCTCCGCCCAGTAGAAATAACATCTGGCGATTGCTTCCTTACATCCTCTGATCTTCCGCTGAACATCAGCGTTGCGCGGTGAAATCTTTTCAAATTTTGCAAGTGCGGCAAGATAATAAGCAATTGCCTTTTCATAAGAAGCTTTCTTATTGGACTCAACAGCATTTCTGACAAGTTCATCGGCTGAAAGCTTCTGATCTGCTGCTGACAGCCCGATACCTTCATAATAAAGTGTTGTCACATTGCCTTCATCTGCAAAGTTTGTCGCCCGGGGAGCAGCATTATCATCCAGCTTGCTCTTCGGAAGAGTCTTCACCTGAGCGTGAAGCTGGATCGCTCCGGACAAAACCAACAGACCAAGTGTTGACGCGACATAACGTCCGGCTGTACTGGATATGCGCATTGTACTCTCCTTGGATTCGATATATTTCTTCATCATCTTAATCACCTGTTAAAGTCAAATCTGCCTTTATCAGGAACTGCATTGACAGGTACACCATTGTAACCGATCAAGCGCGGTGTGACAAAGATAAGCAGGTTTTGTTTCACAGAACGGGAAGCTTTGTTGGAGAACAGTGTTCCAACAAGCGGAATCTCTCCCAGGAACGGATATTTATCGTCTCTCTTCATGCTCTGTTCCTGAAGAACACCGCCGAGAACAACGGTATCACCATCGTAAATCTTCAGCTGGGTGGAGAGAGAACGCTCTGAAATTTCAGGCATCTTCATCTTTGCAGCATAGACGTTGCTGGTGGAACTGACAGAACGGATACTTCCGATAATAAACTGGTAGTCATAATCTGTCCAGCCCACAAGTGCCGTAATACTCGGAGAAAGAACCAGTGTGATCGTTCTCAAGTTGGTGCTGACGGTCGGTGTCACTGTAAAGTTTGTACCGATCGGCTGTGCATCGCCCATTTCAGGAACAGGCGGTGTATATTCAAAGGTGTTGTTACCTTCTTCCAACTCTGCTTCTTCCCAGTCTTCAGGGAAGTACATCTGCTGAACCATCTGGATCGTTGCGGCAGAACCGGACTTCGCAAGAACCTTCGGAGCGGCAATCACTTCACCGCGGGCAGACTGGTCAACCGCATGAACCGTAAGGAACATATTGTAAGCACCATCTTTTCCGAAGTTTGGAATGATGTTCAGATTGTTGATCAGGTTCAATGCACCGATCGCATCTTCTGTACTGAAGTTACCGCCGGATCCGCCTCCGCCGGTATGACGAACCAGAACCTGGTTGATTACAGCCTCTCCAAGCTGGAATGTTTCGGCAGAACCGAATGTACTGTCAGTCTGTGTTGCATTACCAAACAAAAACTCAGGGTCAGTATTGTTGTGGGTCAGGGTCCAGTCAAAACCGAGTTCTTCCAGATCGGTCACTGAGATTTCAATGATCTTGGCTTCAACAAGAACCAATTCCGTTTCAACGTCGATCTTCTCCAGAAGTGTTGCAATCGTGCGCAAATTTTCAGGAGTGTTCTTGACTGTCAATTTGTTGGAAATCTTGCTGTAACTGATACCGGAGCCTTCTCCAAAAGGAATACCGCATTCGATAAAGAAGTTTTTCAACGCATCAGAACCGGCAGTTGTAGTACCGGCATCAGCATTTCCTGCCGCAGGTTTGGCGGATGCGGCTGGTTTGGCGCCCTTGTTGTCATCATCTCCAAACGGATTGTCGTTTCCTTCCTCCGCAAGAAGATTTTTGGTTTCACCGGTTCCGACTCCGGTAATCGTATCATACAAGGTGTTGGACATAGTAAAAGTCTGAACCCTCATATCATCCAGAGTACTGTCGCCGATCACAACCCCCTGATGCGTGATCTTATACTTCAATCCGGCGTACATACAGACGTAACGGATCAACTCCCCAATCGGGAGAGGTCCCATTTTCAGCGTAACAAATTTGTCATCCTTGAACTGGGGATAGAAAATGGAGATACCTTTCTTTTCAGGGTCAAGCTCACGGCTTCTGCGCTGAATCAAAGCAAACACATCAGAGACGTTTTCATCTTCAAAGTCAGCTCCGGGATAAGAAATATCCTGCAGTTTTCTGTAAATAGACGCACGTTCTGTTGTGGTTTCATCCTGAACCGGAGTTTCATCCAGGGGGTCTTCAGTTGTCTGCCGGGAGGGAAGCACCCATTTCCATTCAACTTCATTGATACGTTCCAGAATTTCATTTTCACGGCGCATCCACGCGGTATCAACGATCTTGCGGTAAATTTTACCCAGCATGATGTTTGCCTGTTCGTTGAACGGATCGAGGATATAAACCTGCTCATAGGTATCACGCGCCTTGGAATACATTTTATTTCTGTAATACGTTTCACCCTTGATCAGGAGCTTCTGAATATTGCTGCGGCGGTCTGACAGATCCTGAGCTTCTTCGATGCTGGCAAGAGATGTTGCACCGATAAATTCTTCAGATTTTACAAGCTTGTTGCAGGCTGTCTCAAACTCTGCCAGAGTCTTTGACGGTACCGGCAATTCTGCTTTGGCTTCAACAATACGGTTCAGGACTCCGCGGGCAATAGCAAGAGCCTGCTTCGGATCCTTCGGAGCCAATTCGGCAGCTCTGACATAACCGGCACGAATCTCCATTACATATGCCATTTCCCACTGGCGGAGGATTTCACGACGGAGAGCGATCAGCTGGCTCCGTAATTCAAGCATTTTGGGAGAATCACTGAATTTCTGATCCTTAAGAAGCTTTGATGCGTCCACCCACTTTGCGTAAGCACGCTTGAAACTCTTCTGTTTCAAAAGCTTCACAGCATCCTGACAGAGCGGATTGATCTTTTTCAGGATAAAAGCTTCTCTTCTTGCACTTTCCTGAGCACTCTTAAGTCCCCAACGCGCCGTCGGGGAAGAAAGCTGTTTCTGGGCAGCTGCCTTCAGTGTCAGAACCTCAGACTTCATAAAGGGAAACTGAACTGCAATTTTATCAGCTTTATTTGAGATATATTTAAAGTGTGCAATCGCACGCTGCTCACAATAAGAAGGATCTTTTTCAGACTCATTCTTTGCGCTTTTGGGATTATTGCGAACGAAAAGCAAACGTTCTGCTTCAGAATAAACCTTTCTCAAATCATTAGCCATAAAATTTGCCCATCTTGTCTGAATCTCAGACCGAAGCTGGGCAATCATGCTTTTCTGGGCAGTCACCTGAGATGATGCAAGAAACTTCTGAGTCGCAAAAACTTTATCAATTTCATTACATTTCAACAACGCCTGTTCATACTTTCCGGCACGGAAAAGAGAGATAGCCTCATTCATCAGAGGTCCTACAAGCCCAGCCATCTTTGCATCTGACGCCTCGATTGCAGCCCGGTTTTCAGCAGAATGCACCGGGAGAGGTGCGCCTGCAGAAAGGGCAAAAACAGCAACCGCAAACAGACCAATCGGACGAGCCGTTGACCACATTGTCTTTGTTGTTTTTCTTCTGTTCATCTGTTTTATCTCCAAAATTGCTTATTATTATTTAAAGTTGGGAAGTGCTCCGGGATTTTCTCCTTCAGGAGCAGGCTCATTGCCATACTCACTGCGAGTCTTGATATCAAAATAAACAGCAGCTTTCAAGTTCTTCTGCTGAACTTTTGCTTTCAAACGGTCTTCTGCAGCTTTCGCTTCAGGATCGCGGTCCGCAGAGACAGTCGCAAAAACATCGACCCCGGTATCTGCATTTCCGATCTTGAACTCAGCACCAATTTTCACAACAATACCATTGAGTTCCTTATTAAATGACGGAACAAGATTTTCAGGCAGCTGACATTCAAAAACGATCTCTTTCTTGGGATCAATAAAATCCTGATCTACCGTCGCTGAGAAAAGCTCTCCGGTATCGACCCGCTTCAGGATAACAGTGGAAATATTCACCCGTGCACCGTCTTTATCCCCGAATTTCGGAATAATACGTTCCACCTTATAGGTATGACCATCTGTTCCAATTTTCTTGTATTCACGACCAACACGGGCTCTGACAGTTTTAGAACTCTTTTTCTCGTTAACTTTTCCTTTTGAGTTCTTTTTCCGTGTAATCGTTGTAGAAGCAAGCTGAACGGTCCATTTTTCAGGATGTTTTTCATCATTGTCATTAATAAAACGGGTAACACGGATTCCGATCGGAGTCTCCTTGATCTCTTTGACAAAAAGCTTTGTTGCATAGGAAGGACGGCTCTTTGGGTTGTTGATCATGGTTCCGAGACGGAACTCTTCCAAATTGCTGAAGCCATCTTTGTCCAGGTCTCCCGCTGCATCGTTGGGGTTCTGGGGATTAAGCCCGACCTTCTTTTCTTCATCATCCGGAATACCATCGTTATCACTATCTTTCAGAGACTGAGCTGCTTCAGATGTATTGAAAAGTTCCGGAGGGACATAATTTAGAGGCGCATTACAGGAAGAACATTTTTTCTTTCCGATTTCCTTCTCATTTGTGGGGAAGTCTGTAACAGGAATCAAATGCTGCTGTCCATCAACAGGACATCTTGCCAGTCTGGGAGGTGCAAGCAAGTCGATCTCTGAATACATCTGTTTTGCATCCTTGGAACCTTTTGCTGCAGGAGTCGTTTTAAGAGAAATATCTCCGGACATTTTCCCGAACAGCTTGGAAGCATCATATTTTTCTTCTGTGAAAACAATTTTCTTATAATCTTTCCGCGGAGGAGGAATCATCGTATCCGCGGGTTGTTCTTCTGCAATAGAAAGAACCTGAACTCCAAAAAGAAGGAGAAAAATCAGAAGAAGAAAAATAAATATAAATTTTTCATAATGTTTTTTCAGCATCTTCATAATATTCTGAACTCCTCATTTCTGCGATTCAATCTTTTTACGCTGAATTATATCATCTGCATAGATAATGTAATCCACAACGATGATACACTCAACAGAAGGATCCTTACCGATCACTGTCAAGCCATAGTTATCGGAAATTTTTCCTTCATTACTCACACTGGAAACATTTTCATCGAAGATCTTCTTGATATTTTCACCTTTTTCGCCATCAACATCCCGAAGCAGGCGGACATCGCGGACATTGTAAATCCGGTTATCTTTATGTGCGCTTGCCAGGCTGTTCAAAAATCCTCTGATACTGTCCATTGATCCCCGGACTTTGATCTCATAAGTGTAATAAATATAGGATCCGCGCTTTTCACCTTCAAGCGGGTCGGTCTGAGCTGTTCCACCCGGCATAGACTGATTGTTATTCTGAGCTGCAGAAGCTGCGAGACGAAGATATTCGACCTTTGCAATCTTGGCAGCAGTCATTCTCTTGTAAATATCCTGCCGGATCTGAATCTGGCGGTAAGCAAGCCACAACTGGTTAATACTCAGATTGTCGTAAGCAATCAGCAGTTCCTTGATCTGCTTTTCCTGATTTTCAGGCTCGACGATATCTTTGAATCCCGGAATGATTGCTCCCCATTCGGTGTTATTTCCTTCCAGAATATTTCTCAAATTTCCAAGCCGGTCTGTTACAGGCAAACCAAGAGCTTCAAGGAGACATTTGTATTCATTTCCGGGAATTCTGCGATATTCAACGTACTCCTTCCGGACATATTTATAGAAATTCTCGCATGCCGCATCAAAGCGTTTTTTCAATTCAGGATCTACGACAGATTTCTTTTCACCGTCAACTTCGGTCTCTTTCGTATAATAACGAGCCATGAACTTATCAAAGATATTCCGGTCTTTTCCTTCGGAGTTATCAGCTTTCTCTTCGTCCGGCAAACCATCATGGAATTCTTTAAAAGCCTTCAGCAGAGCTTCCTCGGTAGTTCCAAGCTCTGTTGCAAAAACTCTCAGAGCTTTCCGGTGGATCTTTCCATAACGGCTCTGGACTTCATAAAGACGCCGTTTAAGCTCTTTGATATCATTCTGGATCGCATTCAGATTATCTGTGCCATAAGAGGGTTTTTTCTGACTGTTTCCACGGATTTCTTCCATATAAAGAGAAATTTCGGATTTGGCATTCAAATAACCAATGTATGTCTGAATATCAATCACTGTAACTGCCAAAGCTACAACAATCGTTAAAACGACAAAACATAAAAGCGGAATATTTTTTTTCAAATAGTTCATTATTTAAAAACTCCTCACTTTTTCAAACGGCTCTTTTAATTTGGCTTCAATAGTGAATTCTGCGATATTATGCCCGATCGTATCGTAGACTCTGTCCAACCGCAGAATGTCATTATCCGTGAAAGGCTCAAAAACTCCGCAGGTTTCAAGATATTTACGTAATTCTTTATAAACAGCTTCGCGTTCATCAACAGAAGTTGCTCCTGCCGCATTATGAACCTTGATAGAAGGCTTGCTGACAATAATATAGCCTTTGATCTCAATATAATTGACTTTTTCAGGACCGGCAGGAAGATTGCTGCCGGAAGAAGTCGGAAGAGATCCGAAAGAGCCATTTGCAGCATTATCAGTTTTCGACTGGGGCAAATCTGAAATTCCCTTGATAGAGGTAAACCAGACACCCTTGGGGAGACCGCGATTCAGCGTCGTGTTAAATTGGATCGCTGAAATAATATTGTACCATCTGTTACGGTTTTTGATCAATTCTACCGCTGCAGTTTCATAATCTCCCATAACACCGGAAAGTTCACCGTTTGCTTTCTGAACTTTCTCAGCTTGTTCCTTGATCGTTATATTTTTGGAAAGAACAAAATCCCGGATCTGCTCCTGATCATTTTTCTGTTGCCAGAAGTTCCAGTAAATCACAAACACACAGAACAACAGAGCCAGACAGGAAAGATAAAAGAAGGGAATCTTTTTCTTCATTTCTTCCTGGGCTTTGCGTTCCGGAGGCTGCAGAGAAATCTCAACCGGACAAACAACTGCATTACGCAAAGACAGCCCGACGACCTCAGAAAAGAGGTGTGCAACAGATGCCAATTCTTCCTTGTTGACAGAAGGAGAAACGGCAATAACCTGGAACGGGTTGAAATATTCTACAGGAATATGCAATTTTTCAGAAAAGAAATGCGTTGTATAAGTCATGACGGAACTTCCACCTGTCAAATAAAGCTTTTCCGGTTTTCTTCCTCCGCCGGCACGGTAAACATTGATCGTCCGGATAATTTCACCATGAAGACGGGTCATCACATTGCGAATGATCTTTGATACGGTCGAGGCAACAACGGATTCCGGTTCTTCGTAAGCACCGCCGAGTCCGACGAAGCCATGACGGATCTTCAATTCTTCTGCTTCTTCATAAGAGATATTGAACTCTTTGCTGATCTGCTGGGTAATCGCATGACCGGCAGTCAAAAAGGTTCTGACAAAGAACTTTCCCCGATCCATAAAGATCAATGTTGAAGAACGTCCGCCGATGTTGAGCACCATTTCACACTGAGCTGCACCGACGCCGTTGAAGTTGCAGGCGTTGTAACTGGCAGTTGCAGCGATTTCAACGTTACGGACTTTTTTCTTGAGACCTTCCATACAGCGCATGTAAGTTTCAGCATCGCTGCTTTTCACGATCGCAAACATTGCCTCGACCTGAGCATTTTCTGTATCTGTGCAGATAACCTGAGAGTCGTATGCGATCTCCTGCTCATCGAACGGAATATTCTGTTTGGCTTCAAATTCAAGCAGACGCTGAATCTTTTCCGGATCATCAGTCATTGCCGGAACTTTGACAAAACGGATGAAAGCATTCTGTCCGGAAATAGCAAGATACACATCTTTTGCAAGGAAACCGTTTGCCAGGATCAGGTTCCGGATCGTTTCAAGGATCTTGTCTTTTGCCTCCGGATTATCGCTGGAAACATCCCCCAAACCATTTTCCATACAAGCATATTTTTCAAGCAGAATAGCCCCTTCACGAGGCTGAGAAAATTCCGCAGCTTTGACGCTGTCGCTGCCAATATCAACGCATAAAACACGTGTATCTTTCAGAGCCATTATCTTTTTCCTTCCATCATACTTTTCGGCAGATCAAAATAATCTGTATCAATCCACTGCCACGGAGATTTATCTTTAGGCAGGATGCCGTTTTCAACTCTCATAACACGGAATCTTGATCCGTGATACTGTTCAAAAAGCCTTGCAATTTCTGCAACACTTTTGTTCTTCGTCTGTGCATAACCTGTCGCAATCACCTGATTATTACTTCCACGCCGGAAAACGACAGCGGCATACACATTTGCATCAAGAGAACGATTGTCAAACTTCGTAAATGATGTGTATTTTGTCAGAACAACGGGGGGAATATGGAAAAGAATATAATGCGTTTTCTTGTCTCCGGGAACAGAATAAAGAACCTGTTTTCCCGTAAACATGACTACATTTCCGTATCCTTTTCCTTTTTTTGCCGGAAGAAGAACGATCAGCTCAGCACTGAGATCATCCTCCCAAACCACATTGGTTCCTGCAGAAGAGGGAGTATAAGAAATCAGGAACTGAAGCCACCTTGCGTTATCGTTGCCCTTGTCAAGCTTCCCGTAAGAACGGGTTGTCGTGAAAACCGGAGCCTTGACAAATTCCCGGTTGATCTTGATCGAACTCTTATTAATAGTAAAACTCTGTGCCATGAGAGAAAAGCTCCCAAGCACACATACGAGAATCAATAATTTCAACGGTAAATTTGTCATATCAGCATCCCTGATTCTGATTATTTTGCAACTTTTTTAGCGGCAGGTTTTGCGGGCTTAGCTGCGGGTTTCGCAACAGGCTTTGTTGCAGGTTTAGCTGCGGGTTTCGCAACAGGCTTTGTTGCGGGCTTAGCTGCGGGTTTTGTAACAGGAGCAACTGCAGGAGCAGACTGAGGTGCAGTTTTCGCTGCGTCTTCGGTGACCGCAAGGGCTGCACTGCTGTCAGCCGTACTGGAAGCAGATGCTTTTCTGCCGGAAACAGCTGCCAATGCCAGTGTTACAACGAAGAAAATTGCGATCAGAACCACCGTCAGTTTTGACAAATGATTCATTGTCTGTGCACCAAACACAGTTTCACCGGCTCCGCCGAATGCAGATCCCAATCCGCCGCCCTTTGACGGCTGAACAAGTACAAGACAAATCAACAAAATTGCAATAATAACCGCAATAGTGTAAAGAATTACGCTCAAAACGCCCATTTTTCTTACCTTTCGTTAGTTAATGACAATATTTTCACCTGATACAATAATCTATATTTCACTATTTTTCAACCCCAAAGATCATAAAATAAGGTTTTTTTTTGTAAATATTTCTTATTTTCAGCACTTGACAAGCTCTTATTACGCATTTTCCAGTAATTTTTGAAGGACCAAAACCAACAAAAATCCGCCGATCATGGAAAAAGTCGCCTGTTTTTCAAAACCATGAGAGTGCGTTTCCGGAATCATCTCATCACTGATCACATAAAGCATCGTCCCTCCGGCAAATGACAGAAAGAACGGCATCAGCATGCTTGTCACTTTTATCAAGCCGAACCCAAGCCCCATGCCCAACATGCTGATCACGCCGATCCCCACCGAAATCAGAAGTGTCCGCTTGATGGTCACTCCAATCGCAAGAAGCGGTGCAACGATCACCATCGCTTCCGGAATATTCTGCAGCGCAATACTGCCCGTAACAGTCAGGATATCTCCGGTATTTTCTGTTCCGAAACTGACCCCGGCAGCCAGCCCTTCCGGGAATTTATGGATGGCAATCGCAGAAATGAACAGCAAAACTTTTCCGGTTCCGGCATTGTGAGTGTGTTCTTCCTGATCCAGTCCGGCAAGTTTATGCAGATGCGGAGTGATCCTGTCAAGGATACTGACCAGGGTTGCCCCTGCCAGCACACCGCAGACTGTCATAGCAAGAGAATATTTCCCCTCAGACTCCATTGCGGGGAGGATCAAACCTACAATTGCCGCAGCCAGCATGATTCCGGAGGCACAGCCCAGAATCAAGTCATTATATTTATGCGGGATCTTCCGGATCAGAACGCCGAAAGCGGTTCCTGCAACAGAGGAGATTCCGACAGCGGCAGCTGTTATAAGAAAAAGACTCATCAGTCCTCCGCTCTTTTGAAATTGGTGATATCGTCCACTTTACCGAAATGCTTTCTGTAAGCACCTCCGGCATCGTTCCGTTTTCCGCAATTCGGGATATCTGTCGCGCCGAACTTGCTTGCGGCATCATCGCCCAGCAGTTTATTTGCTCCGCCGGACCCCAGGTCAAATTTATTCTTATTGAACACGCCGGGATATACATATATAACAGGAGAGCCCCAGCCGTCAAGAATAAGAATATCATCCCCCTTCCGGACGATATTTACCCCTTTGATCCCGGTGATCTCATCACTGCTGTTGTAGGAAACATCATCAAAGAAGGCAATCAAACTTCCCTTATCATCTTTGCTGTCTTTAACCGGGATCCTGAACACAGCCTGCCCGATTTCTTTATCAGGTTTTCCATTCAAAGCAGGATAGCTGCCGTACTTATTTTTATACTGCTCCAATGCCATTTCCAGCATTTTGATCGTGGTCTGAGTCTGAACTTCGCGATTTCTGTTCTTAACATAAGCTGTAACGCCGAGAGAGATCCCGGCAAGGATGCCGATAATTGCGACAACGGTCAAAATTTCAACTAGAGAGAAGTAAGAGAGTTTCCGTTTCATAATAAAATCCTTTCCTGCTGTATTTCTGTTGTAACATAACAGCAGAATGCAGCGGTGTCAAGTCCGGAATAAAAAAAAAGACGATCCCGGAGTTGGAATCGTCTTGAAAAGCGGCAAGTTTCAATTACTTGACAGCGTTCCCGGAGATGTCGATGGTCTTGACAGTGAACGGGAAGATCCAGAAATCGCTTCTGCAGGAAGTAAGATCTGTAATGGAGGTTGCATCCAGAGAAGCGGCTTTCTTGGTGATCATGCGGGTGGCATTTTCAATTTTCACGGTATCTCTGAAAACAACACACTGACCAATCTTTGCAGTATTACCGGTAAAGACGGGCAGAAGGTTCAGGAAGTAAACGCCCCAGACCTGTCCGTTCAAATGTGCAATAGAGGTTGCATTCGGATTTTCTGTCAGGCGGAGATTGTTGAGTTGGGGAGCTGTTTCCACAGAGGAACAAGCAGTGAATCCGGCAAGCATAGCAGCAGCCGCGAGAACCATGATTGTTTTCTTAAGCATCTTTTTATCCTTTATGTTTTGTTGATGTTTGCTGATACTAATTTACATCCATTTGAAGATTCTTCAAGTGAACTTTGAAAAAAAACTTCCGTTTTCTCACTCTTCCGTCTTTTTCACGCCGCGCTTCTTGGAATCCGGACGCAAATAAACAGTTGTCTTTTTCGCTTTCAGCTTGACACCGCGGTTTTTCCCCTGTTTTTTAACAGTTGCTTTGTGTTCGATAAACACCAGTTCCCGCCGTTCCCGTGCCCGGAACTCAAGACGGATCGGCATCCCGGTGAAACCAAAGGCTTTCCGGATGTAATTTTCAAGATAAACTTTGTAGTTATCCGCCAAAAGTTTGGGATCGTTCACAAAAAGCGCGATGGTCGGCGGAGGGTTCTTGATCATCGTTCCGTAATAAATCTTGAACGCCTTTGTTCCCTTGATGGGGGCACTGTAACGGTTTTCCGCATCTTCCAGAATACGGTTCACCATGGCAGTAGAGACCTTGATGGACATCTGAGCCCGGACTTCTGCGATCGCAGAGTAGAGCAGTTTCACGTTGTAACCGCTGATGGCGCAGGTGAAAACCACCGGAGCATAGACAAGTTTCGGCAGGGTATAGCGGATCTCGTTCAGGACATCCTGCTGTTTCAAACCGGAACAGGTATCCCACTTATTAGCAACGATAATACAGGGTTTTCCGGCATCGCCGATCATCTTCGCGATCGTCTTATCCTGAGCCGTTGCCCCGAACTGGTCGGACGTAACAAGGAAAAGAACGATATCGCATTTTTCCACAGCTTCGGAAGCGCGCATCATACTGTAACGCTCGACTGCGCTGTCGACTTTGGATTTCCGGCGGAGTCCGGCGGTGTCGATCAGGGTCGCGGGGACATCTTCATCACCGCAGGGCAAGGTAAAATCGACGTCGATGGAGTCACGGGTCGTACCTGCGACATCGCTGACGATCACGCGCTCTGCCCCGAGCATTTTGTTGACGAGAGAAGATTTTCCCGCGTTGGGTCTTCCCACGACAGCGATCCGGAGCCGGGGCTCATTTTCAGCTGTTTCCGAAGCATTTTTGGCAAACTCAGCCAAGGCTCCGTCAAGCAGATTCTGGATCCCTTTCCGGTGCAAACTGGAGACGGGATAAACTTTCTTGAATCCGAGTTTATGAAACTCTTCCACGCCCTCGTTTCTGCCGAAATCATCCACTTTGTTGACGACCAGAATGATATTCCGTCCGGTTGCACGGAGGCGCGCCGCGATCTCCTGATCCAGCGGAGTCAAACCGTCGTTGACATCTGTAACAAACAAAATCGTATCAGCTTCTTCGATAGCAGTTTCCACCTGTTTTTCGATGGAGGTATCCCAGAAACCGACACCTTTTTTCTCTCCGGAGTACATGGCGAGCCCGCCTGTATCAACCAGCTGATAACGTTTTCCATTATAAACACCCGTTGTGGAAACTCTGTCACGGGTCACACCGCTGTCAAAGTGAACAATTGCGTGCCGCCGTTTCAGTATTGCATTGAAAAGAGAAGATTTTCCCACATTCGGACGCCCGACAATGACGAGTGTCGGGAGACTCTTTCTGTTTTCTTCCATATCGTTAAATAACCTTTCAAAATCGAATTGACCGGATCAATTGATCGCATCTTTCGCGACTTCTCTGTCGTGGAAAAGAGCAACCGCGAGAACGGACCAGGCTCCGGCATAGAGCGTACAGTAAATGAAAGACCAGACAATATAGGACAGAGGAACCTGTGTGTGAGATGCCAGAGCATCCGCCATCCAGAAATACTGCCAGTCCGGAAGGAACAGCCGCGCAATTCCTCCGCATATCGTTTTGAACACAGATGCCACTGATTCTGCAGTCTCAACAGGCAGCCAGGAGAACAACGCATCAGGTGCTGAACTCTGTGTCCAGTTCTTGGAAATAAATTTTGAAATCAGCCCGAGGAGGAACAGCAGGGAACAGATCGTCAGATTGGTAACGATCCCTACACGGGTCGCAAGAGCTGCAGCAATCGCACCCATGATCCAGACAGCCGGGAACAGCAGCAGGATCGCTGCAATATACTGCATGGGCGGAACAAAACCTTCATCATCCGGGGTACCGCGGATAATAAAAACCGCAATGGAAAACAGGGGAACCGCAATGGTCATAAAGACCGCTGCATAAGAGGTAAAGCAGACGCCCTTCAAATAGTTGTAAACCCCTGCAGCTGCGCAGCAGAGAGCCAGAAGAATAAAGTAAGCCGACATCACAGGAAGGTCGATCCGGAACTGATCTTTTGCAATCATGATCGCGGTAAATCCGGCAGAACCGAGCAGAAGGGTGAACATTGTCAAAGCAGCCATAAGCCCGGTAAGCTTGGCAAGAATAAAGCTCCAGCGTGTCACAGGTTTGGAAAGAAGAAGCAGAACCGTTCCGTTCCGCATTTCACGGGTAATGGTATGACTCGAACAGAGTGTCGCTGTAACCAATCCCAACACCAGCGTGATCGCCATGGCACTGTCGACAACCAGCTTGACCTGTTCACGGAAAACATACATGGTAAAAGTGGGAAGGATCCCGATCATACAGACACCGATCAGGAGCAGCAGAAAGAAGACAGGTTCGCGCACGCACTCCCTGAAAGTGTTCTGGACAAGACGAAAATAGATATTCATTGCAAAAATTCCTCAGTTTTTTTTCATTTTTTTTCAATTTTTCATTTGCCGAAATGCAAAGATGGTATATTTTATATGTTCATTGCGAAAAATGCAAATCGGAGAAGCCATGAATAACCAACTTTTTCAAAAAAAAATGCCATCTTTTAACAAAATAGACCGTTTCGACGGCTCTTTCGTTCCTTCCGCAATCATTTTTATGAGCGGATCGGGGACCAATGCCGTAAAATTACTGGAATCACCCGACTGCGGGAAATTATGGAAATGTTCTGCAATCGTCACCGACAGAGTCAAGGGCTGCCGCGCTAAAGAAATCGCGGAACGTTTCAACGTGCCCTATATCCTCCATGACATTTTCCAGTTTTACAGGGACCACGGCGCAGAAACCATCTCTGTCGCAACAGAACGCGGAATGGAACTGCGGAACCTCTGGACCGATGAATTACGGAAAAAAATCGCTGATGTCCCCCACGATTTCGGACTGCTTGCGGGGTTCGTCCCCCTCTCCAATATCGTGGCAGATTTCCCGTGTCTCAATGTTCATCCCGGCGATTTGACCATAGAAAAGGACGGTGTCAGGCTTCTTGCAGGGCTTCACTCCGGTCCGGTGGAAACTGCGATCCTGGAAAAACATCCGGCTCTCCGGAGCAGTGTTATCATCGCAACGCCCTATATCCCCGGCGAAAAAAATGTCGATGCCGGTTTTGTCCTCGGAATCTCGGATCCGGTGGCAGTCGAACTTCCGGAAGGCGTTACTGTTGAGCAGCTTCAGGCTTGCAAAAAAAGCCGGGTAAAAGGTCGGGATGATCTCCTCGGAAAAATCGCAGATGAACATATTGACCGTCTGAAAGAAGGCGGTGACTGGAAACTCTTCCCTGCTGTAACAAAGGCATTCACACAAGGAAGATATGCGTATTCAGAAAACAATACTCTTCTGTGGAAATGCGACGACGGTATTTTCCGGGAAGTCAAAACGGTCCTCTTTGAAAACGGTGAAATGACTCCGGTATTTCTCTAACTGCCTGATAGCCCCACAGTACGGAAAACAACACCGTTACTGCACATAAAAAAGTGGAATGTCACCCATCATTTCGAGTGACATTCCGCTTTGATTATGACCGGGTTATAACTGTTCGACAACTGTCTGTCCGGGAAACAGCTTTTCCGGCAAGATTGACGACCTTATTATCAAGGATTAAAGCAAAGACTTGCACTTCTTACTTATTATGGAAGCTGTGACATCAAGATCCGGTGTCGTAACCTCTTCCACTTCGCTCTTTTCCTCTTCTTCCTCTTCTTCGTCTTCATCTTCTTCGTACTCGACGTCACCCTCGCTGTCGAAATAGGTCTTTGTCAATTTTTCCAATGTTCTCTGCATATCAGCATCCTGATAACAATACACTGCACCTCCGGCAACACCGGCAACCAGCAAAGCGATCACACTCCAGATAATGATTTTTTTCGCAGGACTTTTCTTGATAACTGTTTCAGGGGAAACAAGGAAATTTTCATTACAGACAGGACACTTGATTTCTGTGTCTTTCATTTCTGCTGTAATTTCGATAGATTTCTGACAATGTGTGCAACGAGTTTTCATGATTTTCACCTTTTCCTTTCGGTTTTATTTTGTTGTTTCTGTTATAGAAGAAAAACTACAGGTAAAAATCTGACAGAGGGAAATAAAAAAAAATCAAATTTGCAGATACTTCCGGTACTCCGATTCCTTCAGATCTACAACCTGACCGACAAACGGCTGCAATATCGCCACAATATCCCGATGATCCTCCTCCGAATACTCCTCAATCGAATACCGGATATCAGGATTCTCAGGATCAAACGTCCCCACATTATCCGTCGCAGATTTGATTTGATTCGGATAAAAAGCAACAACTTCATCACCGTTTTTGGATTGCATTACACCATCATATCCATTACGTTCAAGCCAGGAACGAAATTCATGTTCACCATAAAAATCACGCAGCAATCTGTATGGAATTTCAACAGTGAGATCTCTTCTTGAAAAGCCTCGATCCTGAAAATACAAATGTGTTGCCAAAAGCTGTAAATCTGTATTTGAACCGGGATTGTAAATGCGTTCAGAAAAACCATATTCAATCCATGTATGTCCATTTTCTTCATGCTTTACAGGATCTGCTTCAATAACAATTTCATCGGAATTTGAACTTTTCCGGATAGAAAATTTTTTGTTGTGATACACATCGATAAACATTCTGGCATATTTATCAAGCGTGATTTCTCCTGCAAAATCCCCATTTTTATCATAGGTACTCAAAGTAAAATCTTTAAGTAATTCAGGAAATAACTTCACAGCATTAACAATTTCAACAGAATTTACTTCGTCTCCTAAAACTGGTTTTCCATTCCAATAATACAGACTTTCAGAGAAATAAAATGGATTTTTAATACTCAAATAAAACGGGTAAACATTCTTTCCATAATATCCAGCTTCTCCTTCACTTGCTTTGCCATTTCCAAAAGTAAAATAAAAGCCACGTCCAAAAAATCCATTATCACCACTTCCTGATCCGCGATATTTATCAGAAAAAACAGCTTCACCGGAAGGCTCTGAAAACATATCCCAATTTGTCCCATGATAAACCACCATTGGATCACCATTTTCATCCACAACCTTGCTTTTGCCAAACCACTTTTTAAACTGCAAAGTTTCCGTTTGCGGCTTGACTTTTAAGCCAACATCGGCTATATTACGCATGACGGAATCAAATGCGTATCTGTTGGGGAATTGCACCCCTTCAGCATTAAGTATTGATTCCGCTTTTTTTTGTGCATAAAGAACACTTGGTATTCCATTTTTTTCTTTTTCAACAGCATTTTTTGCTAACTTTGAAAATGCATTTGCACGACCTTGCGCTGAAGTCATAATATGAGCATCTATTTTATTTTGCTCTGAACGACCATTCAATAAAATCGGCACAACAACAGCATCACCGTTTTTATCTGTCAATTCAAGAATGACTACAACACTTGTATCCGGATGAGTTTCTGAAGTAATTACCATCAAAGGATTTTCAAGTTTTTCAGGAATCTGTTTGATCAATTCTCCCAAATCATGATTATGATCCTTCTCTGTTTTCTTTGGTAAATAAATACTCTCAATATGTTTTGCTGTTGTCATTATCGGCAATTTGGAAAAACCCATGTCAATAAAAATTTGCGGTGTATCACGCATAAAAACAGACCCATTGCCTGAATATGTATGATTTAAAACAGCATCAACACTGTTAGAAAATGGAATTTGATAAAAAACTTTACCGTTTTCCTCCATTTTTCCCTGTTCATCAACAGAATACCGGATCCCGTTACCTCCGTTTAAGTCCGTTCCCGTCCGTAATTCTCCGTCATTTTCCGTTCCATCACTTGAATTTTCCGGAATCAATGATATACTATGATCGGTCAACATTCCGGTCGCGGACGCTCCTCTTTGAGCGAATTTACGGCGTTTGTTGACTTTTTTATTGCTGTAAAAAGACTTGAAATCACCCCTGTTTCCAGTTGATAAGGTATAAACTGTTTTACCAATTTTATACTTATAAACTTTATTACGCCGTTTTTTCCCCTTTTTATTTTTTGTTATTTCAATTGCCGGCGTTTCTGCTAAGGCTAGGAGAAATTGAAAAATCTCGCTTGACAAAATCAATTAGTTGTTGTATTGTAAGGCTGCGGTCGGCTGATGGATCAACAACCCCAAGACTGTAATCTTGTGTTTGTCCCACGTACAGAGACCGCTTTTTTATGCTTATATCCTTGAAATACGCCCTGTTATCTGCTGCAGTATCATCAAGTTTGATTGCCGCTATATAATGTTCTCCATTAATATCTAAAAGCGCAGCATAAACAAACTGCCCCTTAAGATCTTTGCGTTTTTCCTTATGGTAAAATCAGTTTCCCTGAAAATCTGTCCCTTTTGCGTGTCCCGCCATAGCTCTTTGAGCGGCGGCGGAAGGGTAAATTGTCACGACACGGGGTAGCGAGATAGAGAGAGATTTTTGAGAGAAATTGAGGGTTTTCTCTCAAATATACTTTGCAACTGACATCTCTGTTTAAAATAAAAAAAATTACACAATCCTGACTCTCGCAAGGGAGAAAACTTCACGGGCAGCGCAAGCTGACCTCTTCACAAGTGTAATGGAGCGTAAGCGGAATGAAACGTCTTCACAAGCAAGGCGTTGCCTGAGTTTTAGTGAAAAGCGGCTGTCGCCGCGTGAAGATGTGAAGAGCTTTTGCGATTGCCGCTTATGCGGCAAGTTGCCCAAAGCGTGAAGTGAAGCCTTGCGGCTTCGTTCACCAAAAATAAAAGCCGCCCTTTTGGCGGCTTGAATTTTTGGTGGAGACGGCGGGAGTCGAACCCGCGTCCTGTGACAGCTTTCCGATGGCATCAACATGCTTTCTCCATCTTTATCGTTTTTTCGTCTCGCGGCTGAGCCAATGGATAGGCGGCTTTGCGACTATACTGTCTGAATCTCACTGATTTAACAACAGTCCGATCAAATCAGCCAGGACTCTGACGACGTCTCAACTTCCCTTAGAGTCCGTCAGGGAGGAGACGTCACTGCAACTTAGGCAGCGAGAGCGTACTCTTCGTTCGCTTGTATTTTTTGACAGAAGTTTAACGAGGCCAACTGTCATCCTCGGCATGCAGCTGTCGGTCTACTCGTCCAGTCGAAACCATGACGTCCCCAGCTATTTTACAGATAATACGCCATAATATATCATAATCTTTCAAAAACTCAATCGTTTCTTGCAATTTTTTTTCGATTTTTACAAAAAAAATCAGAAGTTTGACAAGATATCATCAGCATCAATGTGCTGCAATCGTTCGCAATTCAGGCATTTCGAGTAAACCATACGGAACCGTTGTCCGGTCGGAAGAGACATACAGTTTATACTGGTAAGGTCCTGTGCGAACCGGATAGGCTTCCCCATGATAAAAGGGTCCCAGGGCATTGCGGCGGTGTCCGAAAACACAGATCTCCAACCTGCATTTTCCGGGGATCATCAGGCAGTACGGCGGGGCATAAAGCAACTGCATTTCGCCGGAATCAACTCTGATTCCAAGCATCGTTCCGCGCCATAGACGGAAATTCAGCAGCAATGATTCTGCCGGTTCGTCAAGATCGAAAAAGTAACTGATATTTCCGGCGTAATTACAGAGAGCCTGCGGTCTGAGATCGCCGCAATTCACCGTTTCCGGAAGAGTGGTGATCAATGATTCGTTGCGAACTCCGAATTTTCCGGAAATAAAGATCGTTTCCAAACCGCGCTGACCGCAATGGTATGTTGAACGCAGAAGCAGAGTATTTTTGCCATCCCGGAACAGATTGCGGGCAAGCGGAATGCCCTGAAGGACATCTTCCATCCAGAAACTCTCCGGAATATTGCTGAGCAAGGTTCCGTTGAACTCGATCTCATAAAGTTCCGGATGTTCCATCAGGAGGCGGCAATCATGTTGGGGAACAGAGGCGCAAGAGAAAGTATATTCCAATTCGATCTTCAGTTCCGGATATTGTTTTTCGGGATCATTCAGCCACGGTTGAACCATTAACCCGCCACGAGGCGGCTCACCCAGCTTTTCGCGCAAATCGTCGTCCAGCAGCAGGATATATCTGTTTTCGCAGAAGAGCTCACCATTCACACGGCACAGCGCGTGATCCAGCACGAGTTTATTTTCTTCCGACAGAGTGTAAGGAATATTCTGAGACGGAAGTGTTTTCAGAAAAGCTGTTTCCGGCAATTCCGGCTTTACTGTCAGGGGCGAAACCGCTTCTTTTGTGACGATGAAAAATCGGGAACCGATCGCCGCCAGAGAGGTGGTAAAGGAGAGATACTCCCCGATTCGTTCCGAAGTGACCGGATATTTTTTTCCGCTTTGGAGATCAAGCTCATAGACTTGTCCGGCGTTTTCCGGGATCCGCACGCGGAGTCTGACATCCTTATAAGCCTTTGACCGATCCCTGACCAGCGGTGCGTTGCGGATATCGGTAGTAAATTCCATTGAGGTATTGACCAGAAAAACCGCCCAGGAACCATCGTCAAATCTGGAAAGATGGTACAACGTTTCCGGAATTTCCCTGTCTTGATTGTCCGTAATGGAGACCCGGCGGTAGTGTTTTCCAATAAGTTCCGCGGCATTTTCCCAGGTGACTTGAGTGAAGTTCCGGTAGATCTGCGCCGCCCGGTCAGAGGGCTGAGCATCCACAAATTCAGGAGCTTTGCCAAGATAAAATACTTTTTCAGGGATTTCTGCCAGGAGGTCGAGGGTTGTCGACCGGATCGTTTTGAGAGCCGGGAGAAGAACCATTTTATAATCGGCACAGCCAACTTTCAATTCGCCGTCATTGACTTTTCCGATCCGGGAGATGATTTCTTCGTCGCCGAAGTCAAAATCCAGATTTTCCCGGAGCAGCAGATTTGTCAGATCCGTAAAATCTCTGTCCAGTTGTAAAATTCTGGGAGAATCGAACCCGTCCAGCACTTTGCAGCCGGGTTTGACCTTGCGTCCTCCACTGTCAGCCGGATTTTTGATCATGACACCCCAGAGTGATTCGAGAGGATGGATCACAAGCAGATCCCGAACTTCCTCCCCGCCGGAAAGCAGCGCGCCCAGACGGGCAAAGTAATCCTCAATGGCTTTATATTCCCGGAACCAGGGAGAATGACTGGAAATGCTTGCCGGATAATCCCGTTTGCCTTCCGCCTCCATGGAGTACCAGATCAAATGATGACAGCGGCGGTTGATCCCGAGCGCAAACTGCCAGTCAGCCAACGCTTTGTGACCGGACAGGGGAAAATCCCATCCGGTGCAGGCGTAAGTTTCCGTGAGCCGTTCCCGTTTTCCGAACTGACGCGCACTGGAAACACACTGTTTGACCGCATTGAAAACATTCCAGTGTTCAGTCAGGACATCGACGGCAGGCAGCTGCATGTGTTCGTAAAAGCGCATTGCACTGCCGATGTAAAGCGTTTGTGTTGAGAGAAGATCCTCCCCGAGCAGATGACCGGTGAAGATCATATTGTTTGCCGCACACCACTTTCCGATCGTTCCGCTGAAGGCTTCGGAAAAGAGAGCCGACAGAAGATCGAAATAGTCGTGGCGCGCCCGGGAGACTTCGGATTCGGTATCAAAGAAAAGTTCCGGCAGGTGTTCGATCAGATCATAGCCGTACCGCTCCTGGAATTTTTCGGGGAGATCGTCGGTCCACGGCATCCGGTCGGAAGCATCGCCATGAATATAACATGGTTCATCGGAAAAGATCCCCGGAACACTTTTTCCGAATTTATTACCGCACTCTTTTTTGTAAACTTCGTGAGTGACTTCAACAAATTTTTCAACGGCGGCAGGATTGAGGGTGTCCAGATAGGTCTCTCCGTTGTACCAGGAGGAACGCGCCATATATTCGCGGTAGAAGGAAAAAACTTGCACACCTTCCGGGGGCTGTTCGTTCTCCTGCAGCAGTTTTTTCGCTTCAAGTTTTGCGCCGTTATATTTCAGAGCGAACCGGGCGATGAGTTTTGTATTTTCGGGGATAGACTCACCCGGACAGAATTTCAAGTGACGCGCCTTGAATCTGTCATCGGCAGTGACAGCCCCGCCTGCAGCTCCGCTTGGCCAGCGGTCCTCATCATAAAGCCAGGCATCCATGTGCAGTTTTTCCGCTTCATCAATGCAGCTGTGAATACATTCGAACCACTTTTTGCCCAGATAGGGAGTTCTCAATCCGGTACGGGAGTGCATGAAGAAGCCGCCAAATCCCATTTGGTGCATTTCCCGGATCTGCTGACGGAGTTTTTCCGGCTCCAATGCAGCGTTCCAAGCCCAGAAAGGAGTTCCCCGGAATCTGTTTTCCGGATGATCAAATTGCTGTAAAGTTTTCTTCATATTTCCGTCCGTACCGTTTCAAAGTTTTTCGCGTTTTCAACACAGCATTAATATATCGTTCCCGGGGAAAATATCAAGAAAAATTTCTGGAAAAATCTGTTTACCGGCAGGCACAGGAACCATCAATGGTACAGCCGTTGCTGAAGACATCGGTATTGGTATAGGCTTTCCAGTACTGCGTTATATTGGCGGTTCGGTCTCCGACATGACCATCGGCATAAGAGGACACCGTTTTGCTCCCTGAGTGACGGAACGCGGCAGCCTGGGTAACAGATTCCTCATTATCAGTAATCATCTGATAGGAAGTTTTTGAGGCGGTATCACCATAGACCAGAGCCTGAGAGGGCTGTTTGATGTAAGTCTGTTTGTTCCGCGGCAGCATTCTGTGCAGGAGATAAGTATTTGTTCCGTAGTGAGTATATGTCCATTGAGTCAGAGGCTGCGGGGCGGTCGGACAGATGAAACTTTTATATTTCTTTTCAAAATCCGGATTGGCAGGGGTCAGATAGGTCGTATCGCGGGCACCCATATAACCGTTGATGATATACCACCACGGCTTATCCCATTTATTGTCGGCATAACCGGACAGCAGCCATCCGTCATATTCTCCGGAATACATGTTGAATCCGATCATCATCTGTTTGAGGTTGTTGGTACAGTTACTTTTTCTGCCGCTTTCCCGTGCGTTGTTGAGTGCGGGAAGAAGCATTCCGGCGAGGATTGCGATAATGGCAATTACAACAAGGAGTTCGATCAGAGTAAAATGTTTTCTCATTTTTCAAGAGATCCTTTCTGACTTATTTCAAAACAAATATGTGATATTTTTCCGGTGTCTTTCCGCCTGCGATCCCGGGGGTCAGCTGCATCCAGTAAGTCGGGAATTTCTGTGGATTATCCGTATCCATAATCAGGAAGTTGAATCCGAACATCAATCCCTTCTGCGGTTTCATGGGAGCCATTTTTGACCACGGAAGAGTGATCTCATAGGTCGTTGTTTTCTGCGTTTCATTCCGTGTGATCACCGGCTTGACCGTTGAAAAATCTGCTTTGGCAGTTCCATTGATATGACAGAACATGACCGGTTTTCCGCCGGCGAGACCTGCAGTCAGGAAGAAGTCGTCACCGAACAGACCGCGTTTTCCCTTCAGCAGTTTTTCTCTGGCATCCAGATTCGGATCGAACGCAAACTGCAGGGAGTCACCCGCCCAGAGAGCATCTTCCGATGTATGCCGGTTTGTATGGATCTCATCACGGACGACGATTGTCATATAAAGATTTTTTTCATCATATCCCATATAAAGTTTTGCGGAGCAATCTTCCGGACCGCTCCAGACACCCCGTCCAGCCATATCGGGAATATTCAGATAAAGTTCACCGTTGCTGAGATCCACAACCGGTTTTCCGGAAGTCAGTTGTGACTTTGAACTGATCCGCGGGATCCCATGAATATGGAACGCATCCGTTTTTCTGTAAACCTGTTTTTGAGCGGAGATATTTTCGACTGTAAATTCCACGCCCGAAAGGTTTGCCGCATCCTGATTTTTCAGCGGGATCTGCAGTTTCAGGATCCCATTGCCTTGCACGGTGTAATTTTTCCGGAAATCAGCAAAACGGTTCTTCATGGAAAGAGTTCCATTCACCGGAACAGAGAAAAGATTTTTCACCAGGACTTCCATGAGATCCGCTCTCTTCAGGATCATTTCAACTCTGACTGCCGGAAGTTCAACAACTGCTTCACGCAGAATCTTTTCCAGCTCTGCGAGTTCCTCAGTTGTCTGCAGATAGACCGGTGCGGAATCCAGTTGAAGTCTCAGACTTCCATCTGAAACAACGGGAGAAACCGCATTCCCCTGCATATCCAGCATCGTCAGGTTCCGGGGGACTTTCTTCAGGGTGACTCCGGCTTTTCCAACGCCTGTTCCGCCATGCCACAAGGGAATGATCCGGATGTCCCCGTTATCAAAAATATAACAGGGGATGTTGGAATGGAGCGACATAACTTTCACGCATTTTGCGTTTGCCAGGATCCGCGCCGTTGCTGCATAAACTGCCGCCTTCGGACGGGGAAAGCGGTCATACCACATTCCCCAGTCGAATTCATCTCCCAACCGCCAGCGTTTCCACATAAAATAGAGATAGTGCTGCACCTCCGGAATACTCTTCACCGTAATATAATCCCGGGCGATATTTTCCGCCATATCCACTGCATAATGGCTGTCAACGGGAAGAGACTGCACGATGTTGAACCCTTTTTCGTCAATGGAAATGAACTTGTTTTTTCCTTTTGAGCGGGCGATCCGCAGGGCTTCCAGCATGATGTCACGGATCATGCCGGTTTCGGAGTTGATGGGTTTATAGCCGGGACCGAACGTGCAAGGGTTGGTGTACTGGTCGATTCCCAGTCCATCCAGATAATCAGAGAGTTTGTGATTGTACCAGAGATCCCGCAGGACAGGATAGCGGGGCAAAACTCTGCCGTCACCGCCGGAACAGCCGATTCCGGCAAGAGTGTTTTCCGGCGCAACCTCACGCATGACTCGGGAACAGTTTTTGATCCGGCGGATATAATATTCGTATTCATAATAATTGCGTTGTTTCAACAGGTCGATCTCTCCAATGATCGCCCAATGTTTGATTCTGCCGCGATACCGGGCGAACAATGCACGTTCAAATTTCATGGCATTTTCCAGAAAAGCATCACTGAACGGAAACTCTTTCCGGGCTTTCCGTTCGTTGATCTCTTTCAAAAAGCGGAACGGCACATTGTGGGTTGAAATTTCGATTCCGCCGATGGGTTCGATCCCGGCGCGTTCAAGAGCTTCCAGATCCCGGTCGGCTTGTTCCCAGTTGTAGGTTCCGTTGAACTCTTCCACTGAGGACCAGCTGATGAAAAGCCCCTTGCTTCCATTCGCAAGCCGTTCCATTGCAGTCGCATACTGCGCATTGTGCGCCATGAATGTAACTCCGAAAAACGGATCTTTCTTTTTCTTGAATCTGGAAACCATCGCAAAGGAAACGATGTCTGTTTTCTTCTCTTTCAGAGAGTTCCATTGCAGATGAACACTGTAAAAACCGAGCCGTTCCGGACGGGGAAATTCAATTTTGTGATTGGAAATATTTTTCGCCGGAAGTTCCAGATTCCGCGTAAATTTCTGAACGATGTTTCCTCTGATGTCCCGAAGTGAACAGTCCAATGTCAAAGTCTGTTTTTTCAGAGTAAAGTTCTGGAACTGCAGCATGGCAAACGGGGTTTCATCCGGGTAGAAAAGCCCCTGTCTGTCATCGTTCCAGGCATAAACAAGCCTGATGTGATCATCACGCGGTGTCAGAGGTTCCAGTTTGAGCTCTTTGAAGATCACTTCACCGTCTTTGGAAGATTTTCCGCTGATCCCGACAGATGCGGAGATCTCTCCGGTATTTGACGGTGCAGAAAAATAACATTCAAATTTCTGGAATCCGTCTTTTGTGCCGCAAGGTTTGCAATGAACCTGGAACGGCTTCCCTTTTGCTGTATAGACCGGACGAACCAGCACGTTCATGACCGGAAAGATCCCGGCAGGAGCTTTCACCAGTGCGGAATAACGGAAATTTCCGGTTACGTTTGCCGCGATCCCCATCACCCGCTGCTGAGTCAATCCGCGCTGACCGGCTTTGATGCGGAAGGTCACACTGTCCGCAGAGGACTTGAACGGAGCGGCATCCGGCAGCCATGTGACAGGTGTCCAGCCGGAAGTCAGAATGGATTTTCCGGAGGGAGTGCCAAGATCTGCGACAGGCGGCTTATTTACTGTTTTTTTTTTAGCCTCCGGCTTGTCTGAATCAACCGGAGGAATGCCATCAGCTTTTGATTTCAATGGAGTTACGCTGACATCATCGAACCAGACAGTTCCCTGTGCTTTCGGGTCCATGTGAAGATAGATCTTTGCCATCGGTCCGGCGTTGGCAGGGAGTTCGATCACCGGGGAAACATATTCCATCCAGCCGGTTTCGACTTTATTCTTCCCGCGATCATAAGTTGAGATCGCCCACAGACTCTTTTTCACATTCTGGACTTCAAGATAGGCAGCGGAGTAAGTATAACCGAGATTTTTTGTTTTTACCATCAGCCTGATCTGAAGATATTTACATCCGGCAGGGATCACAAAGTTATGATAAACGATTGCCCGTTTTCCCTTTTCCCCCTGCAATTTCAGAGATGCCTTTCCACCTCCGGCTGTAATGGAAGTATCAGAGACAGGATGAACAGTATTTTTCAACCAGGAAGGAACGAGCCATTCCGCCGTTCCGTTTTCCATAGATCCGTTTTTCAGAAGATTTTCTGCAGAAAGCGGACAAAATGCTGCCATTGTCAGGACTGTGCCCGATAGAATTTTTACAAAAGAGTTTCGCATATCTGAAATCCTTTATTGGGGTGTTGAGGAGTCATAGTACCAGCCTTCACGGAGGGACGGATGCGGCAGGAGCCAGAGTTCATTACTGCTCAACGCTGTAACACCGAGAACTTTCTGAGTTGCACGGACGGAACCATCAAGGAATGCACCGTTCAATGCACGGGCATGCGCACCGTATTGTCCGAAACTGAATTTGCTGATCTCATTCATAACATAAATATTATCCTTAGTCCGGCTCGGATGTTTCCAGTTGTCTGAAAACACAAGCATCTCACCGGCAAAGCGGTTTACCTGAGTCAACGACATGAACCCGCGGGAATTGTTCCACCAGTGGTTGAGCCCCGCATAGTTGATATAACCGTAACTGAGGGCGACTTTGAAGTTAACATAAACCTGTCCGATCAGCTTGCTGTCGCTGGGGCAGATGAAATATTTTCTGGAGGGAGTCGTCTGCTGGTAGTCCGCATCTCCGGAACCGGGCAGATACCCATTGTTGAACAGCCAGCTGGGCCAGGGTTCTCCGGTGCATTTATTTCCTTTATAATAATACTCGCCGTAACGGGGAATCACAAAGTTATTGTTATCCATAGCGTACATGTTCCATCCGAGAGAAAGCTGTTTGAGGTTATTGGTACAGCTTGCAGATCGTCCTTTCTCTCTTGCCTGATTGAGTGCGGGGAGCAGCATTCCGGCAAGAATCGCAATGATGGCGATCACAACCAGAAGTTCGATCAGCGTAAACGCGGTCTTTCTCATGTTTTTCATTTTGTACCTCCAGATTATCCTGTCGTTATAATATGATTATCATCAGTAAACTTCGATTTCCGTCAATGCACGGCGGGGTTCGCCAGGAGTAAACTTGAACCCATCCAGACGGATCTTCTTCGCTTTCACAGACGGGAACGTGATTTCGATCCGGCTTCCGTTTCTGCTGACAACGGACTTCAATTTCGCAAAACCTTTGCCGTCATGATAAGAGATGTCTGCTCCTGTCAGACGGGCTTTTCCGTTCATGGAAATTTTTGTGTAGAGAACGACTTTGGAAACCGTTTCTTCTTTGGGAAGAGTGATTTCGATCCACGGTTTCTTGTCGTTGTAAGCCGGACCCCAGATCATAAACTCAGAAGAGTGATCCGTCACACCGTCAAAGAGGAAATAGAAGGTTCTCATCTTGTACATGTAGATCGTGAACCATGATCTCAAGTCGGAAGAACCTTTGATCTCTGCAACATGGGCAGGACGTTTTCCCTGATCGTACTGACGGTAGATGCGGAAATAGTCGATTTCACCGAGCGCGACTTTGTTTCGGGGCTTCTTCCGGTCAGCTTTCATTTTTGCGATCCGGTTCCGGATGGATTTCAAATCTTCCACACTGTCGGCTTTTGCCTTGGATGTCAGATAAACATGAGTTTCAGCAGGTCCGAAGTGATCCCTGAACGTCCCGTTTTTCAGTTTGACGGAGCGTTTTTCTCCGAGAACATGCAGTTCACCGGGGAGGTTTCCTGAAACGGTAAAGTCAGCAGAGAAGCTCTTCAAAGAGGTGTTGACCGCAATCAGGATATATTCTCCCTTCCAGAATTTCAAGCCAGCCTGAAAATGTTCTGCTCCTTTGGGAGTTTCCACTTTGACAGCTCCGGGGATCGTATTTTCCAGAACTAGATCTTTCAACTGCTTCAGTTCCAGACCGACGGCATCGGGGGCAACGGTCAGAGAAGAGTGCAGTCTTGATTCCGCAAAGTTATAAAGCTGGAACCCTTTGCAGTTATGGATCAGAGCCTGCCAGATCTCTGCGCGGTAATCATCGAAAGTGGGAGCCGCATTTCCCCACAGGAACACCTGCGGAACGAGCCATGCAGGTTTGCCAAGGGTCGCAGCGGTCTTCATCCAATCGGCAATCGCCCAGCGCGGCTTTTCTGTGGTCCCGTCTGCCATATAGCGGATATAACAGTCCGGAATAAGGATGTCGCATCCTTCATAGAACTGCTGCATTCCGTGGATTCCCCAGTTCAGCATCAGATTGGGATGATAAGGATCCATTTCCTGCATAACTTCATGAGCCTGAACGAACCACTGGGGATTATTTCCGCCGCGGCTTTCCGGTTCATCGGCAAAATACCATGCCAGCAGAGAGGGATTTTTACTCATCGCGGGAATATATTTTTCCAGATGTTTTTTCTGTTCCGGGAGCAGTCTTCCGACACGGGTGGAGTGGGCAAAGATCTTCCATTCATGACTTCCGTTAAACTCCTGATAGGGAAACACAATGCTTTTCAGTCCCATATCAGCATAATTTTTCAAATTTCTGTGAAACGCTTCCAATGATTTTGCCCCGATCCCGTAGTTCAGCTGGGAGTTGAATGCCGGAGTTTTCGGGTCATAGGGCTGGAAAATAAACCATCCGTAAGGAAGGTAACGTTTGCCATCGACATGGGTGATCCCCTGAGCATCGAGGTAGACTTCTCCGGGCTGATAGGGCAGTTTCCGGATTCTGACACTCTGCTTATATTCCTTTCCCGCAGTGACTTCCAGAAAATAGGAGCCGTCTGCAAGATCTTTTCCCGGGAACTTGACTTTTACCGGAAGGGATTTTCCGGAGTATCTCTTTGTGAAAAACAGTTTTCCGTTCTGATCCTTCAGGGAAACATTGACCGTTTCAGCTTTGATCCCGTCAAGAGCGACCTCTGCTTCAATGGTCTTGTCTGTCATCGTTGCATAAAGATTGTTTCTGTATGCCGGACGGATCAGTTTCAGAACGATAGGCTGATAGTGGATCGCCGTCGGAACAAGGGTTTGTTTCAACAGATGTCCTGCCGGGGACCAGTAGGCGATGGAAAGGAAATATTTTCCGTTTTGGATATCAACGAGGGGAATTTTGACCCGTACAAATTTTCCATTCTGAAGATTGACCTGTTTGGAATTGGAAGCAAGACAGCGGAATTCGGAATCAAGCAGTTCATATTTTACGTTCACGATCCTGAAATTTCCGGACATATTGATCAAATCGGCGGAAACTTCATGAACGATTTTCTTCTGTTTGTTCAAACGGGTTTTTCCGGCGATATTATCCACAGCAAACTGAAACTCTTGCGGATCGACTTCCGGAAGAGAAAACTCATGATAAACAGCCGGCTGGGAAGAGCCTTTCACTTTAGCCCAGGAGGTGATCTCCATTCCCTTTCCGGCATGTCTGTTCCGGTTGATGTTGAACCGCCATTTCGTTTTGGTTCCGGGATTGAGGGAGGCGATCGGAACAGAACATTCCACCACCCAGCGGTCAGCATGACGTTTCGTTTTTACAACGGCATTGCTTTTCCACTGGAAGAAGGGAGTGTAAATGCTCCTTCCGGTGTTGTCATCACCGAAATAGACTTCCTGGATCTTCCCTGTGGGATCGACCAGGATCTTGTGATAGAAAAGCAGAGCCGGATCGTGAACCATCTGAATTTCGACAGTATCGTTCATCCAGAACATCTCGGAAGTCCGGTTGAGGGACCGGATGGAGAGCTTGTTCATGAATGGTTCAAACGCTTCGATCAGAAAATAAAGATTCTCTCTGTCATAAGCCGCTTTGAATCGGGTCTGAGCCTTGGGAACCGCATTTGTTTTGTAGGTGGTAAAACCGCTGTTCCAGGCAAGTTTTGTCCAAACCGGATCGTCACCGGAACCATTGACCACCGGAGCTTTCTCTGCAAAAGCGATTTCTGCAGAAAAAACGGTCAGGCTCAAAAACGATAAAAAAAGACAGAGAGACTTTTTCATGAGTTTCTCCTTAGCGTTTCAGCGTGAATAAAATATTTTCATTCACCATTTTGCTGATGACTTTATTGTTCTTGTCCCGTGCTTCAAACATAATGTACAGAGACATTCTGTAGTCTCCTGCGGGCCAGTTTTTGGTATCTTTCACAAGCACATAATCTGCGGGGATTTTCCAGATCCAGTTCATGATAAAAACGCTGCTCCACTCTTTCATTTTGTGGGGAGTGATCTTGTTTCCGGTAACTTTGGCAAAGTCAGAGGGAAGATTCGGAACATAAGCCACCAGTCTCCATGCCTTGGGCACATAACCTTCCGGACATTTCCATGCAAGTTTAATCTTCAGCGGAGTACCAGCCTGGATCACCGCCGGAACAGCAACAGGCTGAAGTGAAAATGCTTTTTCTTTTCCATACAGCCCCATGACTGCGCAACACAAGATAAGACCGATCATCATTCTTTTCATGACTGAACCTCCATTTTCAGATTTGGTACTTTTTTCTGTCATATAACATCTTAAGAGAATCTTGACCCACTCAAGATTTTATCTTTCCAGCATATTATATCACAAATTAAAAATATTGTCAATTATTTTTGAAATATTTTTTTAATATTTCTTGACCCACTCAAAAATCGTGTTATATTAAGAGGTAATTTCAAAAGTCCGGCAAAATTTGGCTGAAAAAAGATTGTTGATGAGCTGAAAATGGTAGTTTGAGTGTGGCTACCCGCAGGGTAACCACCGAAAACGCTCCATTTTACAGGGCGCAACAAGGATTTTCTGACA
>JAFTJI010000100.1 GCA_017456495.1 Lentisphaeria bacterium
CAGAAGAGGAAGAATAACGCGTTCTTTGGCCGCGATAAAATAAAAAAAATCGAAAAAAAATTACAATTGCGCTTGAAAACTGCACACTTTGGTGTTATTTTAAACATCTGTATGCAGTTTCAAACGTAATTAAAGGACATTAAAGGAAAGAATATGCCCACAATCAACCAGCTTGTAAAAGCGGGCCGCAGCCCGAAAGTTAAGAAGAGCAAATCCAAAGCTCTTGATCGTTGCCCGCAGAGACGTGGCGTTTGTCTTCAGGTCACAACCAAGACACCGAAGAAGCCGAACTCTGCTATCCGTAAAATTTGTAAAGTCCGTCTGACCAATGGTCAGGAAGTTACCGCTTACATCGGCGGTGAAGGTCACAACCTTCAGGAACACTCCGTTGTTCTCATCAAGGGCGGTCGTGTAAGAGACCTTCCCGGTGTCCGTTATCATGTCGTCCGCGGTGCGCTCGACAGCCTTGGCGTTGCTGATCGTAAACAGAGCCGTTCCAAGTACGGTGCCAAGACTCCGAAGGCCGGCGAAGCAGCAGGCAAGAAGAAATAAGGAAGGATAACCTATGAGAAGACGTAGAATTGCCAAAAGAGAAATGACGCCGGACGTCAAGTATAACAGCGAACTCGTTGCTCGCCTGATCAATACAATCATGCGCAACGGTAAAAAGTCCGTCGCTCAGAAGATCGTTTACAGTGCCTTTGATGTGATCAAGGCAAAGAAAAAAGATATGGATCCCCTGGAAGTATTCCTTCAGGCTGTGGAAAATATCAAGCCCAAACTGGAAGTCAAGAGCCGCCGCGTCGGTGGTGCTACCTACCAGGTCCCCGTTGATGTTCCCGCAGAACGTCAGGTTGCTTTGGCTATGCGCTGGATCGCAACCTACTCCCAGGCTAAGAAGGGTCGTTCCATGGCAGATTCCCTCTCCAGCGAACTGCTCGATGCATTCGAAAACCAGGGCGCATCCGTAAAGAAGAAAGAAGATACATACAAGATGGCACAAGCCAACAAAGCATTTGCTCATTACCGCTGGTAATCTGCAAGTTAACCCAATGCTCATTGAAAGACTGAATTATGACTATGGAACGCACTTACACTGAGTCTCCGAAACGGCAAGCCGCACTCGCGAATGTCCGTAATATCGGTATTATGGCTCACATTGACGCCGGAAAAACTACTCTTTCCGAACGAATCCTTTATTACACCGGCATCAATCACAAAATCGGCGAAACCCACGAAGGCGCCGCAACAATGGACTGGATGGTTCAGGAACAGGAACGCGGTATCACAATCACATCCGCAGCAACAACCTGCTTCTGGCATCGTTTCGGTACTAAACACAGAATCAACCTGATCGATACCCCGGGGCACGTGGACTTCACTGCTGAAGTTGAACGTTCTCTGCGTGTTCTCGACGGCGCAGTCGGTGTTTTCTGCTCCGTTGGAGGAGTGCAGCCCCAGTCAGAAACAGTCTGGAGACAGGCAAAGAAATACAATGTGCCCTGTATTGCATTCGTCAACAAGATGGACCGCGTCGGGGCAGACTTCTTCAAAGTCGTTCAGGACATGAAGAAAAAAATCGGAGTCAATGCAATTCCTCTTGCTCTTCCTATCGGAAAAGAAGCAGACTTTCTCGGAATCGTTGATGTCCTCGAACAGAAAGCATACCACTTCCTCGGCGAAAATGGTAACGATGTTACTGAAGTTCCCATTCCGGAAGATCTCGTTGATATGGCTCAGGAAGCCTACAGCGCAGCAGTCGAAGCCGCAGCAGATGATGATGAAGATATCATGATGGCATTCCTCGAAGGCGAATTGCCTGAAAAGGAAGTTCTCCGCAAAGCACTCCGTAAGAGCGTTATTGCCGGACACATCGTTCCTGTCTTCTGCGGAACCGCATTCAAGAACAAAGGGGTTCAGCCTCTCTTGAACGCTGTTACCGATTATCTGCCGTCTCCTGTTGATATTTGGGAAACAAAGGGAACCAACCCGTTCACCGAGGAACCTGAAGTCCGTCATTGCGGTGACGATGAACCGTTCTCCGCATTGGCATTCAAAGTTGCAACCGACCCGTTCGTTGGAAAACTTTACTTCTTCCGTGTTTATTCCGGTACAGCAGTTCGCGGTATGACCGCATACAACCCCCGTACCACCAAGACCGAACGTTTCGGCCGTCTGCTTCAGATGCACGCAAATGCCCGTGAAGAACGCGATGAAATCTTCTGCGGTGACATCGCTGCAGCAGTTGGTTTCAAGAACGTTGCAACAGGTGATACACTCTGTGATGAAAAGCATCCGATCTGTCTGGAATCCATGTCCTTCCCGGAACCTGTTATCTCTATTGCGGTTGAACCTGCAACCACAGCAGACAGAGATAAACTTTCCGCAGCTCTGATTGCTCTTGCTGAAGAAGACCCGACCTTCACCGTTTCCAGCAACACCGAAACCGGACAAACCATTATTGCCGGTATGGGTGAACTTCACCTGGAAATCATCGTTGACCGTCTCAAACGTGAATTCAAAGTGGAAGCCAACACCGGTAAACCGGAAGTCGCCTACCGCGAAGCTCTTCTCAAAGAAGTCACTCAGGATTCCAAATTTGTCCGTCAGTCCGGTGGACGCGGTCAGTACGGTCACTGTGTTCTCACAGTTACCCCGATGGAACGCGGTCATGGTATCACGATCGTCAACAAGATTGTTGGCGGTGCGATTCCGAAGGAATTCATCAAGCCGATCGAAAACGGTATCCGCGAAGCAGCACAGACCGGTGTTCTCGCAGGCTATCCTCTGATCGACTTCAATGTTGATATTATTGACGGATCCTTCCACCCGGTTGACTCATCTGAAATGGCATTTAAGATTGCCGGATCCATGGGTCTGAAAGAAGCAGCCAAGAAAGCCGGTATCATGCTTCTTGAACCGGTCATGAAGGTTGAAGTTACCACTCCGGAAGAAAACATGGGTGAAATCATCGGTGACATTACAAGCCGCCGCGGAACCATTGCAGAGCTTGACTCTTCCAACAAGACTGCATCCAGAGTTCTTGCGAACACCCCGCTTTCCGAAATGTTCGGATATGCAACAGCAATCCGTTCTCTTTCCAAGGGCCGTGCTTCCTACACAATGGAACCGGATTCCTTCGAACGTGTCCCTGCTAACATTCAAGAAAAAATTGTGGAGAATACAAAGAAATGAGCGCAAAAACAGCATCCAAGCCTCAGCAGAAGATCCGTATCAAACTGCAGGCGTATGAACACAGACTGCTCGACCAGTCTGTCGCTGAAATCCTCAGCACTGCAAGACGTACCGGTTCCGTAGTTGCCGGTCCGATTCCGCTTCCGACAAGAATTGAACGTTTCACAGTGAACCGTTCCCCCCATGTTGACAAGAAGTCCATGGATCAGTTTGAAATGCGGACACACAAGCGATTGATGGATATCATCAATCCGACCGCGAAGACAGTTGATGAACTGAAGAAACTGAATCTTCCTGCCGGTGTTGATATTGCCATCAAGATTGGCTGACAGAAGCTGTAAAATGTGATCAGGTGTCAAGGTTGGCACCTGAGCTTATAAACGGGACTCTCTGTGTTGCCGCGGAGGGTCCTCAACGGCACCAATGCCTTTATCCGAGGGTATGTGCCAGTAAGGAGTACTATGAAAGGTATTATCGGAAAGAAAGTCGGAATGACTCAGGTCTACGACGAAAAGGGTGTTCTGATCCCGGTTACGGTGATTCAGGCTGGTCCCTGCGTTGTTCTTGATGTCAAGACGAACGAACGTGATGGTTATGCATCCGTTCAGTACGGTTTCGGCTCCAGAAAAGCGAAGAATGTGAGCAAAGCCGTGAAAGGATCTGTCGCGAAGGCAGGTCTCCAGGACAATCCGCCGGAAGTCATCAAAGAGTTCCGTCTCTGCGAAGGCGAAGCTGTTCCTGAAATCGGATCTGTTGTGAAGGCTGACATTTTTGCCAAGGATGAGTTCCTTGACATTACCGGCGTCACAAAAGGAAAAGGCTACAATGGTGTTATGGTTCGTCATCACTTCAAGGGCGGCCGTGACGGACATGGTGGCGGTTGGCACCGGAAGCCGGGTTCAATCGGTTGCCGTGAAAGCCCGGGTAACATTGTGAAGGGCAAACCTATGGCAGGTCAGTTGGGCAATGCCTCCAGAACCGTCCAGAATCTTCGTTTGGTGGACGTCAATGCTGAGGATAATCTGCTTTTCGTGAGAGGCGCAGTGCCGGGACCCAACGGCGGTACACTCTTCGTCAAGAAGGCGATCAAGAGATAACGGCGCGTAACCCTAACAGAAAAGAAACAGGTGAATTATATGTCCAGAAATATTGACATCGTCAACGTCAAGGGCGAAAAAGTCGGGGAATACATTCTCGATGATTCCTGCCTTGAATTCGACAAGGGTGCGCAGGCTGTCCATGATGCCGTAGTTGGCTTCCTGGCAGAAGTCCGTGCTGGAACTGCTTGCACCAAAACCCGCGCAGAAGTCAGCGGATCCGGTAAGAAACCGTTCAAGCAGAAAGGTCTTGGACGCGCACGTGCCGGCAGCACAAGAAACCCCGTCTGGCGTCATGGTGGCGTTGCATTCGGTCCCAAGCCGCGTGATTACTCCATGAAGCTGAACTCCAAGGTTCGCAAGCTGGCTCTGAAGCGTTCCTTCTCTGATAAAGTTCAGGAAGGCAACCTTATTATTGTTGATCAGTTTGTTCTGTCCGATTGCAAGACCAAGAGTGCTGTTGCAGTTCTCAAGGCTTTGAATGCAGACAAGGCAAAAGTCATGATCTCCGTCGCAGAGTATGATGATGAAAAGCTCATCAGAGCTACCGGCAATCTTGCCAAGGCTTTCCTGATGAAGGCTTCCTCCATCAATACTTACCAGGTCCTTTACTTCGACAAGCTGCTCTTCACAAAAGATGCTCTTGACGAATTTGTCAAGCGTCTTGCATGAGGAAGGGGAAGAAGAATATGAATTCATACGATATCATCCGCAATATCCTCGTCACGGAGAAGAGCGCACTGCTGAAAGAAGCAAATCAGTACGCGTTCAAGGTTGATCCGAAGGCCAACAAGTTCCAGATTGCAGCTGCAATCACCGAAATTTACGGCGTGAAGGTCGCATCCGTCAACATCATCAACTGTCTCGGTAAGAAGAAACGCGTTGGCCGTTCTCCCATCGTCTGAAAAAGAGATGACTGGAAGAAAGACATCGTCACCCTTGCTGAAGGCACAATTGAGCTTGCTTGAGGAGAGGAATAGACATGCCCATCAAATCATACAAACCCTTTACGAAGAGCCGCAGATATGTTACGGTTCTCGATTAATCTGAACTCACCGCGACAGCTCCCAAAAAGAGCTTGACCAAAGGGATCAAATCTTCCGGCGGACGTAACAATGCCGGTCGTATCACAGTCCGTTTCC
>JAFTJI010000101.1 GCA_017456495.1 Lentisphaeria bacterium
ATCCAAACAAGAAAAGTTGCATTTACACTGATTGAATTGCTCGTTGTGATTGCTATTATCGCAATTCTCGCCGGTATGCTGCTTCCTGCATTGAACAACGCAAGAGAACGCGGCAGATCTGCAAGCTGTATGGGGAATTTGAAGCAAATTGGACTTCTTTCTACAATGTATATGGATTCAAATAATGGGTATCTTCCCGGACCTTTCGTTGATAACAGTCATCGTTGGGTTCCTACTTTGATCAAATCCAATACCTCAACAGACGGGCAGATGTATTATTGCCCCAGCACTGAATCCGTAAAATTTGAATACAAAGAAGGCGACGAAAATGCCGCAGGAGATAATTATTTGAACTGGACTTATGCCCAGTTGGTTCATTATTATCCCCAACCGTCAAGTATGAACAGCAAAGCATACAGAGATCTTGGAAGAACAGCTTTGTTTGGCGAGGGCGTGAAGCCTTCTGTAAACAACAATCGGAAGGGATATAGTTTGGTTTATAGAAATAATAAAAGCCAAGACACCGCATTGATGCTGCGTCATGCAGGAAGAACAAATCTGCTTATGGGCGATATGCATGTGGACAGCGTTAGTGAAAATTTTGTTGTACTGAGTGAGCCCTGGGTAAACCGCACCGTAACAGATCTGTCTCCTTACTATAAGCCGTTGTCTGAAATTTACAATATTGCCAGATAATGGTACAAGTACAGCAAAAAAATCAACAACAAAAAAGCCAATATTATTAAAATTGGCGCAGATAGAGAAAGGACGATTTTTACTATGTTGATTACAGGAACTTTTTTGGATGAAATTACTGCAGATATTCCCCACCAGAATTGGGGCGAAAAAGAATGGGATCGTGAATTCGCCACCATGAAGATGGCAGGGATTGATACGGTTATTATGATCCGTTGTGGTAATCAGCGTTTCATAACATATCCCTCAGAATACCTCATGGAAAAACGTGGTGCATATCGTCCACCTCTGGATTTGGTTGATATCTTCCTGCGTCTGGCAGATAAATATTCCATTGATTTCTATTTCGGGTTGTATGATGGCGGATGCATGCGGAAAGCATGGTTCGTCGGTTCTCTGATGTCCGAAGTCGATGATTGTAAATTTGTTGCAGAAGAAGTCTGGAAGAGATACGGTCATCACAAGAGCTTCAAGGGCTGGTATCTCAACCATGAAATCGGGATTGGTGACGGCGAACTTTACATTCTGGATGAAAGAACCGAATACGACAGAATTATCGGGAACTTTGTCAAAGAAATCTCAGGGGGACTTCCCACGATCATCTCTCCCTATATTTCCGGTTCAAAGGCTCAGGCGAATCCTTTGGATATTACTGCGCATGATAAACTGTGGAATCGCGTTCTTTCAACCTTGCAGGGCGCGGTTGATATCGTTGCGTTCCAGGATGGACATTGTGAATACGATGAACTGGAAGATTATATCAAGGTCAATAAAGCTCTGGCAGATAAGTATGGCATGACCAGCTGGACGAACTGCGAAAGTTTTGACCGTGATATGCCGATCAGATTTTTGCCGATCAAGTGGGAAAAAATGCGTTTGAAACTGGAAGCCGCAGAAAAAACCGGTATTGAAAAAGCTATTACATTTGAATTCTCCCATTTTATGAGTCCTCACTCCATGTATTCTTCTGCTCACGGTTTATTTGACCGGTATATGGAATACCGTGAAGAGGTGTTGAAAAGGAGTTGAAAAATGAATAAACTCTTTCTATTTGTTATTGCAGCAATGGCGGTGATGGAAACATCGGCCGCCATGCTGAAAAGTAAAACCGGAACATTTATCATCAACGACAAGACCGGCGCAATCCAGCAGATCACAGCTGCCGCCGGAAGTCATCCCACAGTTATGTCCGGTGCTGAAAATATGTACCAGCTGTTCAGCAAATCTGCCGGGGATTCTACCGGTTATGAAAAATATGACCGGGTTATCCGTAAAACATCCGGTGCGAACACACTGACTTATATTTGCACCAATCCCAAACTTCCCGGGATCACCATCGAAAAAATTTACCGGATCGAAAATGACGGTTTGCGCAGGACTATGACATTCAAAAATTCCGGGAAGGTCAAACGCTATATCACGCCCTCAACGGAATGTAAATTCCCGAAAAATTACAAAAAAGGATTGTGGCATCTCGGAGCCGGATATATCGGTCCTTACAAGCCATTGCCGGAAGTAACTGTTCCGACGCCTGTCCAGCAGTACCGCCAAAGTTCCAAAGGTATGGTTCTGATCCATCCTGATGGAAAGAAAAGCAATTTTTCCCATTACCGGGTAAAGATCAATGAAACGGTAGTTTTGCCCTGGTGGCATTCCACAATCGGGCATTACCGGGAATATCATGACAGGCTCTATTACATGCCGGATGGCTATCGTATGGGGCTTGGCACTCTGGATATTCCGGCGGGAGGATCCATTTCCATTACAGATTGTTTCAACTGCTTTGATGGAAATTTGTTCACATTCTTCGACAAGGTATTCGGAAAAGATGAAGAAGTCATGAAAACGATCCGTGCAATTCCTCCCGGTCCATCCTGGCTCGAGAATACTTTCGCCGTATTGGACCCCGGTGTCGTTGATCATCTGCGGTATATGGGCGACATGATCGACGAGGCGAATTTCATCATTCTTCCTTCTGTTTTGAATGCTTGGGGAGATTATCGGTTTGAAAACGGACTGGCATCTTATCATGGCGGACATTTGACGGAAGCCGAAGTTATTGATTATCTCAAAACGTTAAAAATTTCTTCACGTTTCAACCCGATTTATTACAGTGCTGTCATCGCAGCACAGAAGAATGCCCCTGTACTGAAAGAACACCCCGAATGGTTCCGTAAATTCGACAGAAGCGGAAAAGTGGATTCTCTGTTTCCCGGAATCACGACAAATTATCAGACAATGTTCAACTATCCGGATTGCCGAAATTTTCTGGTCCGGATGCTGATGGATTTTTCTGATAAAACAAATTCCAACGGGATCTATCTTGATGAATCCCAGATGACAAATACCATTGACTTTCAAAGAGATACCGTTACACGGGACGATCATACGGTCAAGTTCTGGATCCAGTTGAAGGAGAAAGCTTCAAAAGCAGGGAAACTGCTCTTCTTTAACGGAAGCGGAATTCCGTATGCTGACTTGAACTATATGGAAAGTCCTCATGAAATGGCACCGCACCGTTGGCGGGATTGGGTCGGCGTTGCATACGGGATCGGAATGATGAACCGGTATCGTCCCGGAAATCGCACTGTCCCGTTGTTCTGGCTTCCCTCCAACGATTTTGTAAACAGAATTCTTTCTCTCGGCTGGATCAGCAGTGAATATATCGCGTATGCAACCCTTCCTCCCATGAGAGCAAGTTATCTCAACGGGAATCTGCATCCTTTTGATTTGAAATATTCTCCCGACTGGAAACAGGATTTTTCCATTGAGGTTGAATCCCATGCGATGCAGCGTTATGGCACCGATGATATCTTGTTGAGTTTCATCAACCGGGCAGCAAAGTCTGCAAATATTCCGGTGGAAATTGACCTCGGTTCTTTGAAATGGAACAAGAACGAGCGGATCAATATTTATAAAATCAATCTCCGTTACGATTCCAGTTCCGATCGTGCCTATGTTTTGAGTGACCGGGAACTCAAGGAAAATTACCGGAACTATCAGTGGTTTGACGGCGGCACCGTCACAAAGCCGGAACTGATTTACAGCGGGAATGCCGAAGGGATTTTCAAAGATATAATAAAATCTCTCGGCAGCAACAAAATGGTGCAATATCTGATCGTAAAAGGTCCTGCGGGAGTTTTTTCTGTGGATGATCAGGTCATGAATCATTTCTATACACTTCACCGGCAGGGCAGGGTGAAAGGAAATCGGATCTCGTTCAAGCGGAATGCGGAAATTTTGCTGATCGATAAGGATTTTGAATTCCGCTCTGTATCACTGAACGGGAAAAATGTCGTTTGCAAACCATACGATATCGGCGGAGTATCCGGGGTGATCGTTCCTGTCCCCGCTGGAAATCATACACTCTCCTGCAAACGGGTCCCCCGCGGAAATATGTCTTATGTCAAACCTGAAGTGAAGGTTCAGGGGAATACAATAAATGTTTCCGGGAACCGACCGGTGGCAATCGTTCGTGACGGTGCTACCATTTATGTCGGAAACGCTCCGGTCAGAATTCCTGAAAAGCATGTCAATGGAACATATCAGATCCGTTTTGTTGGTGAAATACGCGTTGCTGAGTTCACTCTGGGCAATGGACGCGGCAGTGATGTCAAACCAATGACATACCGTTTCAGTGAACCTCAAAAAACGTTGAAATCCGTCAATGTCAAACACGGAAATGTAACTGTCAGCAAGACTGCTCTGTTCCTTGACCGGTTCGAGGATGTTACGGGTATGCAGCGGAATATTCTGCCCGGAGTTACTGTTGCAGATCCTGAAAAGTTGATTCTGAAAGCCGGATCAACACGGCGTCAGGGCGGAAATCATTATCTTGTAACTTATGCCGGCATGGAATTTTCCAATGCACGTCAGATTCGATTGAAAGTTGATAATACGTTTGCCTCAGAGATCCATGATGGAGCAAAGCCCCGTTTGAACGGACTCTCGAGCGATCATTTGAATTTCATCGGTCTTGTATTGGACTATTCCGTAAACGGAAAATATTCCAAACGTGTCACATTGAGTCTGGGAAGTTATGTTCCGAAATTCAATACAGGCAATCCCCCTTGGGGTGCTGAAAAATCGCCGGATATGCACTTGGAACTTGCAGAAGTGATCGCTGTTCCGGAATCCAAAGTATTTTCTTTGGATCTCACAAAATTTGCACCGAAGAAGTGGGATGGAAAAGTTTTTCTGAGTTTGGGCGTGACCCGTGTTCTTCCCAACAGGAATATCACTGTAAAGATCCTTGATTTCAATAAGAAGGATGCGAAAGACTTTCTGGAACCGAATCTTCCGCTGGTTGCAGGGAAACGGGTCGTTCCGAAACCGTTGACCTCAAAACGGCTGAAAACAAAACCTGCCTCCTTGAAAAAGATCGATCCGAAAGAATGGAACTCCTGGGCAGTCATGGATCGTCTGCAATTGCTCGGAACTCGACAGGATATCGTCCTTTACGGAAAAACAAAGGCATTTCTGGCTCATGACTATGAGTATGTTTATCTCTCCGCCATCGCATCCGAACCCGGGAGACCGCCCATTATAAACTCGACTTCTGAAGTTGTCAGAAATGAACGCATTGAATTTATGATTCAGCGTCCGGACAACAAGGTCTATCAGGTGTTGGCAGATCCGAACGGAAATGTCAGTCTCTATATTGGCGGAATGCAGGCGGATCCTTCCGATATCATTGCGAAAGGAAAAATTGTTCCCGGAGTCGGATATATGGTCTTTATTGCAATCCCTGTGGATGCTCTCAAATTTAATATGCAGAGAACACCGGTGATTGTAAAAGCCAATGTCTGCCGGGTAAGAATGGGACAGACTCCGGAACTTACTGCCTGGGCTCCATTACGGAAAACATTCAGCGAAGTCACCAATTACGGGACTTGGATTCTGCATTATGAATAACCTTTTTACAACAGGAGAATTTTTTATGAAGAAAATGAACACATTGTTTATGTGCGCCTTTATTTCAGTAACTGCTTTCGCCGCAGAAGTTTATACATATAATACTCCGGCAGACTGGGAAAAGAAGGCTGTCATCAAAGTGTTGCCGGACGGGGTCCTTGAATTCCCAGGGAAACAAGATATCACCACGGCAAAATCCTTCAAGGTCGATCCCCGGAAAAAAGTTACGTTCAGCTTTGAAATACGGGCAAGAGAAGATTCCATTGATACAATGGTTTATGCCGGATTCCAGCAGCAGGATTCCGATAAAATAATTCTCGAACCGGTATATGTCCGTCAGGAAGTTGGAAGTCTTACAACATTGACGGAAGATGCAAAGGCGGGATCCACAAAATTGAAAATCCGGAAACCCAGACGGTGGATCAAACCGATCTATCGCGGATATTATATTGTATTTGATGCAAAAAAAGATTTGAGCGATCTGCCGAATACTTCCGGAATTAAACTCGTTGCTGAAAAAGATCTTGCAGACGGAATTGTTGAAATCACCTTAAAAAAACCGTTGCCGAAAGATTATCCGGCGGGTTCTCAGGTAAGATTTCATATCTGGGGCCCATACATGTATTCAGCTTTGGATGGGAAAAAACTTTCCAGTGAATGGATCAAAGTCACTTGTACCATAACAGGCACAGATCCTGCCGCCATGAATTTCAAAAAATGGTGGATCGGTACAAAATATGCAAAGCCATTCTTCCTGTTAAATTACAGGGATTTTGCAAAGCAGAAAGCTACTCAGCTCAGAAATATTAAAATTACTATTGAAGACTGATGCGTAATGAATACAACCTTGCGGGAGTTTTTGTGAGAATCTTCCGCAAGGTTGTTTTTTATCTGCGTGATATTAAATTAAGTCTTATTATGATGTCACTGAGGGGTAAGCATAAAGACATCAATCAGAGAAAGATTTGTGTGATATCCGGGGTCTGCATCAGAAACAGCCGGAATCACATTAATCACAGATCCATCTTCTGAACGTGTTTGACATCCAAATCCGTTTTCCTGGAGGAATCCATTGAAAAATGCATCAAATGCCTGCTGTGTTCTGAGACGGACTTCATCCGTCAGAGCGTGATCCGGATATAAAACGGTCAGTTCCGCTCCTGCGCGGACTGTTTCAGGCAGGTTCCACCAGGGCATATCTGAATTAACAGGTTTTCTGCTTTTCAAATCAAAACCTTTGCAAATTCCACCTGATTTATGATTGAAGCCATAATCAAAAATGTGGCAGAACAATTCCGGCAGGATTTCTTGAAGTTCATCAATCAATTTCCCTTGAACTCCATTTTTCCGCATTGCCAGTAAACATTTTCCCGCTAATCCAATGAACTCCAATGCATGGCCGGGATCGCTGAAAACGACTGAGCCATCGGTCCACGCTTTCCGGTTGTTATCCAGAGATTCAATAAAATCAAATTTCTGAAGATCAGGATATTCTCCAGTGTTGATGTGATATGTCACAATAAAGCGGATAAAACGTTCTGCATATTCCGACCAGAGCGGATTTTCCGGTTCCAATTCCATCAAATCTGCAAGACCGCCCAGCGCGATCATTCTTGGCCCTTGTGGAAATTTTCCCGGAATATATTCCACCGGATTTTTCGGATCGAAACTTTGCTGATCTGTTCGGAATTCCTGATTGTCGATTGCTGTCAGGACTTCCTGAAAAAGAACTTTCCCCTTCCGGTAGAGTTCCACCTTTCCCAGGAGATGAGCACTGTATATAAGACCTTTGGAATAAAAGAGATCACTGAAATTTGCATAATGTTCTCCCTGTTGAAAGAAAGAATGTCCATCCGGGGTCATGGCAAAGGGCAGATAACCACCGTTTTTTTCTCGGAGTTTTTCCATAGAGAACATGACTGCGGAGAGGATTTTCTGCAATTTTTCTGCCCGTTCAGTCTCCCCATGTGACTGAAAAAAGAGAACATGTTTTGCCAGGCTTTCCAGACCTCTTCCCTGAATCCAGCTGTAAATACAGTTCTTTCTGCGGAACGGTTCATCTGTTTCATCGAAATCCCGATCTGTCACAATATCAAATTTTGTATCAATGAAAGGGTAGTCGGACGATCCGGAGCGTTCCGAGATCCGTGTCATGGAACGCTCAAGAATATGCAAGATTTTCTGCTGCATAGTTTGTAACCCTTTGATTACCACTTGAACTTATAAGGAGGCAGAGTTTTGTCACACAGCGGATCCATGAACTGCGTGTTGTGTTCTCCACCAAGCCAGAAGTTTTTGATTTTACCTTCCAGTTTCAGCAATGCAATCACCATATAGGCATTGGTCCGCATCTGGGTCAGCTTGCGGGGATCGGGACAATCTTTTTCCGGCATTCCTTCGAATGCTCCGTAGAGTTTGGGATCATCCGTATCCAGCAGCTGCATTTCCAATGCTTTTTTGAATGTTTTTTCAGCAGCGGAAAGCAAGACGGGATCATTGTAATACCGTCCCAGTTCATCGAAGTACATCAACGACTGAGCGACCGCGGAGGAAACGGTTTTCTTGCCATTGAAGAAATTACCGTCTTCCTGCTGCACCGAAGCAAGCCAGAGTGCGAATTTCCGTGCCTGATCGCGGTATTTTTCATCTTTGAAAATATGAGCTGCCGCCATAAGCATTTGATTTCCGAAGTCATCATTGTAGAGGTGCATATCCGATTCGATGGAATGACCTTCCCGGATTTGTATCTTATTGCTGAAAATTTCACGTTCGACAATGATGCTGCCATCTTCGTTGAAGTAGTCCCGGACATAGGTTTCAGCGATAGGACGTAATCCCTGTTCGATATAGCGGGGATCATTGGTTTGCAGGAAGAGGTCATGATAGAACAGACCGGTTCCGGACTGGAAGGAGCCTTTGGTATAATATTTGAAATTATTTTCATCCATGAAGATTGCCCAGAGGGGCCATCCGCCGCACATTCCGTATTTCATGTGCCATTCTGCAAAAAGAATTGCACGGTCGAGATATTCCGCTTTCTTTGTTGCTTCATAAAGCCAAACCATACACCATGCGGCTGTTGTTGCATCCCGGGGACAGAACTCCACGCTCTGCGGTGTACATTCATGAAATGTTCCGTAATATTTGGGGTTGCGCTGATCCAGAACCTGCAGACTCATAATATAATGTCCGGCATGTTCCGCACGGTCAAGGTACATCGGATCTCCGGTGCGCTTATACATTGCCAGAAGACATGCCATGAAAATTCCGGTCTCCCAACTGGTGGTATAATATTCCTCTCCCGAAACAGAATTATAAACGTTCAAGGTTCTTCCCTGATTTGCATCAAGACGGTTGATGACCTGATGTTTCAGCATAAAATCGACAGCGAGTTTGACTCTTTCAAAAATAATGGATCTATCCATGATTTTTATTCTCCTTGTTTATTGTTTTTTTTCTTTAGCTCTGTTCCCAATAAAGGTTGTTACTTGAGGAGGGGAAAAAGCCCTTTTTAGGAAAGGTCCTTTTTCCCCTCCTCAAACTCCACCCCTTTTTTCCAAACCTTTTTGTGGCATTCCGATTTTTACGATGTAAAAATCGAAATGCCATCTTAAAGTTGAAATAGCAGAAGGATTTACCAACCTGTATGGGGAACAGCACTTTTTCTTTTCGTTTTTCTGAGTTGATGCAAGTGCTGCTTAAAATTCTTCTGAAAAGTATTGTCTTTTCAACGCTGATTTCAGCAGTAATATAACATACTTCAAATTGCTTTTTTTTCAATCATTTTTTTAATCGAAAGCACACTTTTTGATAACATCCGGAAATTTGCGCACATTTTTAAAGACACGTCTTGAAAAAAGCCTGTTTCTATGATTGATTATAATAACCACAAAACAAACAATCAAGAA